>NZ_JAGSXH010000180.1 GCF_018283645.1 Actinocrinis puniceicyclus
GGCGCGCCCAACGCTCCAACTGGGCGCGCTCCCCGGCACTCAACACCAACTCGGCCCGCGGCCGTCCGGTTCGTGGCATACGCCCAGCATACACTTAGTAAACGGACTTTAGAAGCAAGACACTAGTTCTGGGGGTCGCGGACATCGAGACCTCCGGTAAGATGGACGAACTTGGCGGTGCCGACAGCCAGATCTGGCATTTTTACATCGGCAACGAGATACCACTGACCTGGGCTGGTTGGTGGCCGGCGCCCGGAGGAGCTTCGCTTGGGATCACGAATGTCAAGCCGGCCGTGTTCTCCACGGTTGCCAAGGCGTTTCCCGGCCAATTCAAGGGTGCGCAGTGGTCGGATCTGGCGATGAACGACTCGCTGGATCTCAAGGTGACCGCCTACTACCTCAAGTATCTCAGCAACAAGTATCTGCCGACCGCTTCCTCCGGTACCTCTCTCAACTACACGCAGACGGGAAGCTGTCGGGCCGGGATGACTCAAACTCAGGTGCTTGAGGGGATCTACAATGGCGGCGAGCCGAACTACGTCAACAAGGTGATACCGAATGGCGGCTTCGGCCCTCAAGTATCGAATTATATCGATACCGTGTCGTTCTACTACGGCCAAGCCGAGGCTGATCTGAACTACAGCTATCCGGCGTTCGGCACCTCGGTATGACCCCAGCCTGCAAGTGGACTCTCGCGGCCACCACGGCGGCGCTCGTGGCCGCGGTGGCCGCAGTGGTCGTGGTCATCCGGATCTACAGCCCGTCGCCAGCTCAGAAAGCGCTTCAAGGAGTCCGACTCGAGGGCTTCATCCGCTTTCAGAGCAGTGACAGCAATTATGACGGGAACACGGACGCGACAGGACTCTACATCGGCCCGTCGACAGCCGACGAAGCTTTGATCGCGACATTCAACGGCGCCGGCCTGAGCCTGCACTCCACGAACCCGCAGCAGCTCGGCATCGCGATGCTGCAGACCGATTCGATGGAGATTTTCGCCCTCGGGGAGGTCAACAATCAGTGCCGGGGCGATGTGAAGAAATTTCTCAAGACCAAGCCCGTGGACCCGGCATGGCGCCTGTCCGCCAGCGACGCCTCGGCTGTCCAGTCGGGCCGCCTCGAAGTCGTCGAACTTGATGTCACCTGCGGTGGTGGTTAAGCCTGAAACTGAAGAGTACCAGGTCTCTGACACGGCCACCGGATCAGAGACCTGAACAAAGCCACGGACGTGATCGCGGCCACGCGCACCTTCTACGACGACCCGGCCAACGCAGCGACGTGGCTCGACCATCGCGGACGGAATTCTCAGTAACAGCCAACCTAATGCTGATTGATGATCAACTGTCGGTGTGTTCAGGTCCAGGCAAGTTCTGTGTGGCGTAGGAATGCGGTCAGCAGCGGGAAGCGGTGGCCGAGTTGGTTGAGGGCTTTGCCGGCGGCGTCGGCGAGGTGGTCGAGGTCGGGCGGGGCGAGGTTGGCCAGCGGCCCGCCCTTGATCCACGCCCAGACCTGTTCGACGGGGTTGAGCTCAGGGGCTGCGGTCGGCAGCAGTTCCACCTGGAGCCAGGAGCTGTTGTCCGCGATGAACTTCCTGGTCACGAGGCTGACGGTCCCAGACCAGGATGATGCGCCGGGCGCCGAGCTGGGTACGCAGCCTGAGCAGCAGCGGGCCGAAAGTCGTCCTGGGTGAACGAGGCGTTCGGGGCCAACGCGTAATACAACCGGGCGGGATGGCCGCGCCGGTAGCAGGCGAAGCCGGCCATCGAGAGTTTGCGCCGGTGCGCGGCGGCGACCGTCAGCCACACTCGCCTGCCGCGTTCGGCCCAGGTGGTGGCGCCGCGGGCGTTGAGCATGGCCGCCGCCTCGTCCTCGAACACAATCCAGGTGCCCGCCGCGCGCGCCCGCTTGAGGACCTGATGCCAGGTCACCTCACGGAACCCGGCGATCGCCTCGGGGCCACGCGCGGCGCAGACTCGCCCCGCCCGATGCGGGCTCCATCCGATCCTCTTAAGCAGCCGCCACACCCCGGAGTCGTCCGCGAAACAGACCCCGAACAACCGCTCGATCACCTCGTTGACCCGGGCCAGCGTCCAGCGCTGCGTCTCGAACCCGTGCGCGAGCGCCCCGCGTTCCAACTCGGCCACCAGCACCGATACCTGATCCTGGGGCAGCAGGCACGGATATCCCGGACGCCCGAGCGAACGCAGCGCCTCGGCGCCGCCCTGCTCCCACATCCCGCGCCACATGCTCACCGCCGAGCCGCTCACCCCGAGCGCCTCGGCGATCAACACGTTCGCCGTGCCCTGCTCGAACAGCTCACCAGCCCGCAACCGCCGCTTCTCCCGATACGCCCGCTCCCGGGCGCCAGGCGTCAACGAAGTACCCATACTCCCCGAGTACCCGCCACTCACCAAGCCACCGCCTGACTGTGAGGATGTGGGTGGCACCGCTCCGGGGTCTGGCCCTCCGCCTGACTGACGCCCCGGCTGTCCTTGGGTTGAGTTGTCGACCTTGTGGGCGGTGCCGCCGTGCACGCGGCCGGTCGGGCGCCTGTGACCTCATAGGAGCCCGGCCAAAGGTCCCATCACAGTCTTGTCCTTCCGCCCGACCGGCGCGTGCCATCCCTCACGCATCGCACGGAAGGACAGCACCAACCAGCATGGCAGAGCAGATAGCGGTAGTCGGCGGCGTCGACACCCACACCGACTTCCACCAGGCCGCCGTCATCGACCCCATCGGCCGACACCTGGCCACCGAGTCGTTTCCCACTGATCCCGACGGCTATCGCCGACTGCTGGACTGGCTGCGCTCGCACGGCGAGTTGGTGGCGGTGGGCGTGGAGGGGACCGGCGCCTACGGCGCGCAGCTGGCCCGGTTCCTGCGCTCGAACCAGGTCACCGTCATCGACGTGGACCGCCCCGACCGCCGCGCCCGGCGCAAGAACGGCAAGTGCGACCCCGTGGACGCCTACGCCGCCGCCACCGCCGTGCTCTCGGGCCGGGCCTGCGGGACCCCGAAGACCCGAGACGGCATCGTGGAGGCGATCCGCGCCCTGCGCGTGGTGCGCCGCTCGGCCGTCAAGTCCCGCACCCAGACCATCAACCAGATCCGCACGCTCATCATCACCGCGCCCGCAGATGTCCGCGAACGGCTGCGCACGCTGCCTACCGCCGAATTGATCAGGACCCTGGCCCGCTCCCGCCCGGGCACGGACCTGACCGATCCGGCCTGTGCGGCGCGCACCGCCCTGCGCCGCCTGGCACGCCGCTACCAGTACCTCACCGAGGAGATCGCCGACGCCGACGCAGAACTCGGGCCGCTGGTCGCACAGGCAGCCCCCGACCTGGTCGCGCTGCCCGGCGTCGGCACCGAGAGCGCCGCCCAACTCCTGATCACCGCGGGCGACAACCCCGGCCGGCTCGCCTCGGAGGCGTCCTTCGCCCACCTGTGCGCCGCAGCACCGGTCCCGGCCAGCTCCGGGCGCACCCACCGCCACCGGCTCAACCGCGGCGGCGACCGTCAAGCCAACAACGCGCTGCACATGATCGCCCTGGTCCGCATGCGCTACGACACCCGCACCCAGGCCTACGTCGCGAGACGCACCGCCGAAGGCATGCCCAAAAAGGACATCCTGCGCTGCCTCAAACGCTTCATCGCCCGCGAGGTCTACAAGCACCTCACCAGCACACCAACGACCCCGCTGGCTAATTCACCTGGCTTGCTTCTAGTCGGGTGAGGCGGCTGGTGTGCCCGCGGTCGAGCGTGTGGCCGGTGAAGTAGGCGTCGAGGCGGGTGAGATTGATCGCGGCGGCTGCGAATGCGTGTTCGAGCTGGACTTTCTTGATGCGGCGATATCTGGCTTTGCGCAGGCCGACACCGTTCGCGGCTTGGTCCATCGTGCCTTCGACTCCGGCGCGGCGCTTGTAGTCGCGTTGCCGGTCCTTGCTGGTCTGGGCCGCCCGGTTGGCCAGTTGGATCTCGTGGATCTCGTGGATCTCGCGGGGCGGTACGGTCAGTTGTCGGCTCCCGCGCTTGCTGGTGGTGCACAGGCTTCTGACCGGGCAGGGCCCGCAGGTGTCCTTGGGGAACGTCGCGACGATCTTCGGCGTGCCGTACTGGACGCAATCGGTCCAGGTGGAGCTGATCCTGCCCTGGGGGCAGGTGGTGGTACGCGCCCCATAGTCGAACGCGAAGTCGTCACGGGCATATCCCTGGCCTGCCCTGGCCTGCGGTGATGTGTCGGCCAGCAGCGGGGTGAGCATCGTGATCCCGTGCCGGGCCCGGGCGTCGAGCACGCTGTGGGCCGAGGGGTAGCCCGAGTCCAGGTAGTGTTCGGCCGGGGTCAGGGCACGCTCGGCGAGCGCGTCGTGGACCTGAGCGACCACCGCGCTGTCCGGGACGGTGGCGTCCGTGGTGAGCACGTTCGTGATCAGGTTCGGCCGCTCCCCACGCCGCCCGCCGTCCCGAGCCGAGCCGAGTCGGCGTCGGCGTCGGCGTCGAGTGGATCGTCGCAGGTCTCGGTCAGATGGAGCTTGTAGCCCAGCCAGAACGTCTCCCCTTTCGCGGCCCACCGCGCATCGAGGTCATACGGGCTGGCCAGGCGGTGTTGTCCCGGCGGCACCCCGTCCTTGTCGGTGCGCCGCCGCATCACCTCACTCCCGTCCGCCCGGGTCTCGATCAGGAAGGTCTGGCGCAGCACCGTGCACAGGGCCGCGACCTGCGGCAGCTCACGCAGCCACGCTCGTTGCCGGTCCTTGTGGACGGCCTCGATCAGCAACCGTCCGTCCAGTGCGAACTGCACGGTGAGCCTGTCCCGCTCGGCCTGGGTGCGTGGCCCCGACCAGGAGGCGACGCGCGGCCCGTAACGCTTCGCCCACACTGTCAGATCCACCGTGGCCGGCAGGAAGTCGGGGGCGACGGCGGCCAGGACCTCGCACAGTGCGCGCACGCTCTCCCCGACCAGCTCTGAGCGGTTCAGATCCCGCACCGCGCAGATCACATGGGTTGAGTCAGTACGCTGTTTCCCTCCCGCCTTGACCAGGTCCAGCTCCCGGCACCGCTCCAAGATCCGGTCGAACGCCAGGAGGGAAAGATCGTGCTCGATGAGTCTGGCCCGGAACTCGCTCAGGACGCTGCTGTCAAAGCCGGCATCCTCCAGACGCAGGCCGAGCGCGTATTTCCACCCGATCCGTTCAGCCACCGCCTCGGCGGCCTGCACATCGGTCAACTTCTCCACGAACTGCAACACCAGCACCAGCATCAACGCCGCCGGAGAGTAACCCGGCCTACCGCGCCTGCCGTAGCAGCCTGCGAACTCGGCGTCCCGGAACAACGGCCCGACCTCGTCGCGCAGCCGAATCGCCAGCGACCCCTTCGGGAACGCAGCCCGCGCCACTCGAGCCGTCTCAGCGGGAACCTCAGACCATTCCCTCGGCCACAATGACACCACACACCCCAACCACCGCGCCCCACACGACCCTGCCCCGAACTATCCCAAGCACGCCCCACCAGGCACAAGCAGCCCAGGTGAATTAGCCAGCGCGGTCCATGGCCGGTCGCCGGCGACAGTCGCCAATGACAGCACCCTGGCCAATGAGCACATCGTGCCTGCCCTCGGCGCTCGCAAGCTGCGGGAGTTGACTGCGGAAGACCTCGATCGGTGGCTGGAAGGCAAGGCCGACAGCCTCAGCACGGCGACGCTCCGCGATATCCGCTCGATCCTCAAGCGCGTGATCTCCCGCGCGCAATCCCGCGACAAGGTCAAACGCAACGTCGCGCTGCTGTGCGAGGTGCCCATCGGGCAGGCAGGCCGGCCGTCCAAGTCGCTCACCTTCGATCAGGCCGAGGCCGTGCTCAAAGCCGCCGAAGACTCACCGCTACACGCCTACATCGTGCTCTCGCTGCTCATCGGCGCGCGCACGGAGGAGATGCGGGAACTGCGCTGGAACCACGTCGACCTGATCGGCAAGCCGCGCGCCACGCCCCCGGTGCCACCCGCCATCATGGTCTGGCGCTCCGTGCGCGCCGGCGGGGACACCAAGACCCGCAAGTCCCGCCGCACGCTCGCCCTGCCGAACCGGGCCGTCGATGCCCTCGCCGCGCACGGTGAGCGACAGAACCTCTGGCGCGCCAACACCAGCCGCACCTGGAAAGATGACGACCTCGTGTTCGTCTCGCACACCGCCGCGCCACTGGACGCGGCCAACGTGCGCCGCGAGTTCCGCAAGGTCGTGCGCGCTGCGGGCCTCAGCGGGAAGGAGTGGACACCGCGGGAGATGCGGCACAGCTTCGTCTCGCTGCTCTCCGCTGACGGCATGCCGCTGGAGCAAATCTCCCGCCTGGTCGGACACAGCAGTACCGCCGTGACCGAAACCGTTTACCGCAAGCAGATCAAGCCCGTCCTGCTGGAGGGCGCACAGGTGATGGACAAGTTGTTCCCCGAGTCACCCGGTGCGGTCTAGTCACAGTCACCCACGAGGTTCGAGGCCTGACCTCGCCGCCCCGGGGTCACGCCTCGAAACGCATCTATACCGTCGGACTGGCAGGCGATGAATCGGTGACGCCTTGGCCGGGCGGACGAGTCCTCTGCGGCTGCGCCGGGACCTTCGCTGCTGCGCTCGTGACGGCTGTGGCGCCTCCGTCGCCATCGTATTCGACTACTCGGCATTCCTCGATCCAGCTGGCCAGGACACTGAAGCACGCCAATGCCTGGAGGGCGCGGTGCTCAGGCCAGTCGGGACCGCTCTCGTGAGCAGCAAGGTTGCGCAACCCCGCATAGCATCCGGCCGCGAAAGGCATCAGTGCCCGCTGTCGACTCGCGACGGTCTTGTCGGGTGGATCGCCCGCAAGCCTTAGGCGCGGCTTGCCCGGCTTTGGCGCGTCCGAACTGAACACCTGGTTCATCAGGTCGTCGTCGAACACGTCCGTGCGGTTCACCTTGGCCTGTGTATTGACGGTGACCGAGTTCGCCGCCGCGTGGACGGCCGCCCTGTGGTGGCCCGATTGGAACAATGGCTGCGCCGCCGACCACACCCAGTGGTGGAACTGATCTGCCACCAGCGAAGGAGAATCGGGCGCGAGGCGCACCGCCCACTCCTGCTGGTCCTCTACAAGTGCGACAGCCCGCTCAAGGTTGTGCCGGTCAACGGGCGTGTATGTGTGGTTCCAGTCGGAGTCCGAACTGAGAAACCGGCCCTCCGGATCTATGGCGCGGAAGATCTCCTGCACCGTCGGCTCAAGTCGGACCATCAGGAAGTAGACGAGCTCCTGCGGCGGAATCGAGTCGAAGTATGCCACGCCGTCCTCATCGAGCTGCTTCCCTGCCGCGAGCTCCTGATGGAAGTCAAGTTGCTGGCGAACTTCCAGGGCCTGCTCAAGTTTCCTCCGCATCCAGGCACGGTCCATAACGCCACTGTAAACCTCGCCTCGATGCGTCACGTGCAGATTTCTCAGGCCGCGGACAAGCGCAACGTCAGACTTCTAGCGCGAGCTTCATCTCACTGCCCTCGGGGCGCGGCATGTCGAGCGAGCGGATTTGGCGGCTGCGCGGAGCCCGCTCCACGACGGTCATCGGGCCGCCCAGTGCTACCAGGGCGCGGCCCGGAGGCCACGCGACGCGGAGGTGATGGATCCAGTTCCCGGTGCTCCGAGGCGGCGCAGTCACTCAGTCTGTCACTCAGCGACAAGAAGGCCGTACACCAGTTGATGGTGTACGGCCTTAACCTGCATCTTCAGCGTCGGGCTGACAGGATTTGAACCTGCGACCCCTTGACCCCCAGTCAAGTGCGCTACCAAGCTGCGCTACAGCCCGCTGGTGGAGCTTGCGGCTCGGGGAACGAGCCAGGAAGAACCTTACCGCATCGGAGAGGGCGGTTTCACCTGTGTTGCGGGCGTGGCGTCGCGGCTGCCTGCCTGCCTGCCTGCCTGCCTCCCTCCCTCC
>NZ_JAGSXH010000181.1 GCF_018283645.1 Actinocrinis puniceicyclus
GGCCGTACCCGCCCACGTCCACCCCGGGCATGATCCAATCTTCGAGCGCGGCGCGGATTCCAGCGCCCGGTCCAACTTTCCGGAACGACTGGCCCCCACCAGGCCAGGCAATGCCGCAACAATTCGCGGCACGCCGCCGGATCGACGTACCCGCTGCCGTATCCGTCCTGGTCTGCCTGCCCGCCCTACTCACCTCTGCGCTGATCGTCTGGTTGATCGGCACACTCGGCGGCACCATGATCGCTCTGATCGGCCTGCTGGGATGGCTGGCCTCGGGTGCGCTCGCCTTCGTAGGCACTGCGGAGGAGATCCTTGCGACATCCCTCTTCCGGCTCCGTCGGCCCACCCCATACGAAACAGCTACCTTCACCTCTCTATGGACCCGGGTCTGCAACCGGGCCGGGATCGACCCAGCTTCCTTCACCCTGTGGATCGAGGAACACGACGATGTGAACGCGTCCGCGACAGGCGGCCACATCGTCGCGATAACACCCCGGGCGCTGAGAATGCCACCCCCCTTGGCCGAGGCACTGCTAGCACACGAACTGGGGCATCATCTCAAGAACCACACGTCGGTCACCTTGCTCATCTCCTGGTACGCGCTGCCGGGCCGTACTGCATTCCGCGCCATCCGCGCCATCCTCGCTTTGATCACGAGAGTGGGCGTGGGGCTGCTATCCGAGGGGTTCCTCGTGGGCATAGCCTTCATCTTCGTAGCAGGGTTCGTAACCATCGTTATCGCGCCGTACGCCATTCCAATTCTTGTCATGCCGTTTCTACACGCCGCATCACGGCGCTTCGAGGAACTGCAAGCCGACGACGTGGCGCTGCAACTCGGCTACGGCGGCGAACTGCGAGCGATTCTCTCCCACGACCTCGACAGCGGCGTCGACGCACGGCGGCAGCGCGAGAGCACCTACAGCCGCCTTCTCGCCACCCACCCATCCGTCACAAAGCGCATCACCCGGCTCGATACACGCACAGCCACCTCTATGGGCATACGCCGTTGAGCCGGCCCGTCGTCGCACCTCGGCAGGCCCGTGTATCCGAGGAACCGGTGCGCATCAGTTTCCAGGTGCCCGGGTATCACGGCGAAGACCGGCGTGGGTAGCCCATCAGGCATCTGCGCCACGACTGCAGGCGGCGTGTTCGCCCTCGATCGGCACCAACTCCACCAGTTGCCCGCCGACGGTTTCATGATCGAGAGCGACGGAAAACCTCCGCCCGAGTAACGACCGAATCCGCTGCAACCAGGACGCGGGAAGCAAGCCAGTACAGCCAGAGGACAACCGCTCAGCTGGGGAACACGCCCGGAAGGCCCCTTCCTGCACAGTCTTGCGAGGGTTCGAAGGCTCGACGGGGATCCATACACATCGGTCCATGGCAACGGTCCGACGCAACCCGCTGACCTGCGTTCTTTCAAGATCACTATGGAGTGTGTGCTGTCTTGACCCGCCCGATGGAGGCGGCGGAATCGCTTCCTGCCTGACGAGCCGTCATCAAGTAGCCCCCCTCCGCGCATTCGAGCGGCGTCATCCCGGGCACCTCGGGTCACGTTGCTCCCGGCCACACCCAGACCGCCCCAAGCCACTGCAGAAAGGGACTGTGTGGCGGCTTGTCAAGGCTCGACTGCGGGCACTGCTTCCCAGATGCCCCGGGCATTGCTGATCGAGCTCGACCAGACAACTTCAGGCGGCGCGCAGGGCTGATGGGGTCGGTCGGCCGACTGGTAGGACGCCGACGACAATCTGGCGGGGGACTTCGGTGACGCTGCGCGCGTGGGTGATGATCCAGACGCTGTCTTCGACACTGCTGTAGCCATGCGAGTGATCGCTGTAGTCGCCGACCAGTAACAGCCCGAAGGGCGGACCGGTGGCGGTGTAGTTCGCGGCTTGTGCGACGTAGTCTCGCTCGACGGATTCCCGGGTCCATGAGGAAGGCCGCCACTTGACCTCGGTAACGAAACGGCTGCCGGCCTGGGGAGTGTAGATAACGTCGGCGCGACCGCCTGCGACATCCCAAAGCTCCCGTTGCACGGTGCCTGGAGTGAAGACTGCGCTGAGATGCTGGTGGAAGTCGTCTTGGAGGTGCTTTTCGTTCCAGTGGGTTAGGGCGCCGTCCGCCTTTTTCTTCGGCAGGCCGAGGTAGGCGGTTCGTTCACCGTAAAGGTTGGACTGTGCGTCGAAGCGGGAGTAAAGGAAGCGGAGGAACTGGTCAAGCAGTCCGGTGAAGAAATGGTTGTCACTGGGTTTCCAGCCGGAGCTGGTCGCGAGGATCTCTAGGAGGCCCTCCAGTTGTGTGTCGAAGAGGGCGTTGCCGGTAGGGGTATAGCCCTTGGCGGCTTCGGCTAAACGCTGTTCTAGCTGGTCGAGAAGCTGAGGGTCGATGTCGTCGCGCAGTGCGGCGTCAGGACCGAAGAGTGCGGCGAGTGCGGGTCGGCCCGCCAGGGCTTTTCCCGGCACCCCCTCCCGTGTGGGGATAGCGCTGGCGTGTCGCCGCCGCTCGACTGCCTCGTACAGGCCACGGGCGTCAGGATGGTCGGTGAAGAGCGGATCACCGGCGAGAGCTTGCTCGAGGTGGAACAACAGCCCTTCGTGGCGGATGAATGGTGCTTCCACCGTGGGGTTGATCAGCACCGCGATTCCATGAGAACCGCCGGCACCGGCGTGGATGCTGCGACTGGCCAGGTAGATTTGGAGGAGATCGTTGAGTGCGCCAGCCGGGTTGTACCAGCTGGGCTGGTCGAGATGCGCTTGTCCGGTCCGCAGTGTGGTCACCAGCCGCGACCAGGCAGCCTGTGCTTCGCCGCGGGCGCTGAGCCATTCGAGCTGGTGCAGGCCGCTGGTCCAGGCTGCCAGGTTCGCGGCGGTGATATCCAGTTTTCTGGCGGCGCCATTGAGGCGTTCTTGCGCGATGCCGCTCGGGTCGTGTTCCAGTTCGGCAAAGGCGAGGATGGCTTCGATGGCAGCTGCGTGAGCTCGGGCGTCGAGCCGGGATTCGTGGGTGCGGTCAAGCTCGGCGAATCGCATGAGTGCGCGGCGAAGTCCGTCCTCGACGGTGGCTCGGTCGGGGGCTTGCAGGGCGGCGCGCTCATCGGCCAAGGCCAGTTCGAAGGCTGCATCGGCCCGCGTGGCTGGCGCGAGGTCGGGTCGATTTTCAAGTTTGGCGAGGACGCCGAGCAGGCTCTCGGCATCCGCGAAGTAATCATGGGCGACGCCGATCAGAATCGGCAGCCGATCTAGAGCATCGGCCGCCTCGGTGCCGGTGAGATCGGCCAGGAGTGCGAGTAGGCGGTGTGGGGAGGTCTGACCGGCCACGGCCAAGCGCAGCAGGCCGACGATGGCTGCACGGGCGAGGGCGGCATCAGTATCTCCGGCCAGGGCGTTTTCGGCGAGTACAGCCAGATTCCGCGTGGTCTGGCTTCCTAAGCGTGCGATGAGCTGCGGGTGTTCGCACAGGACGTCGATCGCGTCGCTCAGCACCCAAGCCGCGTGGGGCTCGAAAAGGCCGCGGGCGGCTGCGGCGAGCAAGGGTGTGGCTTGGTCCTCGGGTAGGGAGTCGAGCCCGCGGGCGAGAGCGGCAAGAAGGTATGGCAGTTGCGGACCGGTGGCGATGGCGGCGGCCTCAGCCAGGACGGCGTCGGTTCCGCCAAGGTCTTCCAGCCGCGGTCCGGCGTTCAGTTCGTCCTCGGTCGCGCGGCTAGCCCAGGCTTGCAATGCCTGGTCCACGCCGGAAGCCACCGCTCTCTCCCTCCTTCTGATCGGTGCCACGAGCAAAAGATCATCCTAGAACAGGTGCTCCCCGCTGCGGGTAATGAGATGGACGGCGGGCAGTGCGTCCACGAGTTCGGGCTGGGCGGTTGTGAATACGACCTGAAGATCGGGGATCTCGTTGGCGATGGCCTGCAGCTCGGCGATCAGTGTGCGCGCCGGGGTCTCCGTGACTTCTTCGGTGGCGACGGAGTCGATCAGAAGCAAACCGGGATGTGTGGACATGCCCCGGCTCGCACTGACCCGCAGCAGTGCGATGACAGTGGCGATGCGCATGCGCAGTCGGTCGCCGCGGCTCAGTTTCTTGAACGAGGTTCGCACGCCGGCCTTCACCGCATTGACCCTGCCCGAGCGGTCCAGCCGGACGCTGTCGAGGTTCTGCACCCCGAATCTCGTTGCCAGCTCCACGATCTGGCTGTTCATCGCGGGGAACAGCCGCTTGGCCGACTCGTCGACCACCCCGCGTACCACCTCATACACGGCCTGCACCACCTGGCTGGACACCGGGACGGGCGCCGAGGTGGGCGCAGCCCCGGTGGCGGCGAGTTGCCCTTCCAGCCGTGCGGCTTGTAATTCCATTTCACGCAGACGCTCGTGATTCTGCGACGTCGCCAAGACGTTTTGCAGAGCAGTCAGGGCTGCTTGCTGCTCGGCCACGGCGGTGCCGACTGCGTCGGCTGCGGCCTCCCGGTTCTGGTTCGCGGCGATCTCAGCGTCCTTTGCCTCGTTCAGCCGTTCCGTCAGGCCCTCCAGCAATGCTTCTGCCGTCTCCTCGTGGACCGCTGGCAGCGGCCGGGTGCATACCGTGCACGCGGCCTGCTCCCGCTCCTGTTCGCGCCGTTGCTGTTCAAAGGGTTCCTCGCACCGAGGACAGCACACCGGGTCGAGACGTCCCAGCACTCGCCGTGCCTGCCACGTTTCGCGGGCATCCAGCAATGCCTGCTCGGCCCGCACCCTGATCGACTTCGCGTCATCCGCTGCCTGTTCGGCTGCCTCCAGCACGGCCTGGTTGCCGCGAAGCACCGCTGCCGCAGCGTCGGCGGCTTTGAGCGCAGGAGTTACGTCACCGCGCGCCGCATCGCGCAGCTCTTCGATCTCGCGGCTGAGTGCGTTGCGCTCGCTCAGCCAAACGTCCCTGTCGGACACGCGCGCTGCCGCGTCCTGCTCAGCGCGGCGCTTTCGTTGAGCAAGATCTTTCTCCTCTCGTTTCCCCGCGGACGATAAATGCGTGAGCACGGTGCTGTAAGGAATATCGACGAACAGTTCCAGCAGTCGAGCAGACAGTCCGACGGCGTTGACGTCGCCGAGCAGAATGTCATCGCCACCTGGATTGAGGTAGCACGCGCCGAAGTACGCCGCCCATCCGTGGACTTGCGGCGCCCCTTCGCCGTCCGCGCCCCCGGTCGCCTGCCACAGGCTGGTTTGCCCCATCCGCAGCGCATCGAGGAAGAACCCACCGATACTGCGGCCGGTCTCCTCGATCCCGGAAGCACGCTCCAGTGGCCGAAGCGCTGCGTCGTCAGGGGTCGCCAAAAGCTCATCAGCAGTATCAGCGGCGAGGATTCGGGACGTCACCGAGGGGTGGGCCTCGGGGTCGAGATCCACGGCGATACGGATTGGGCGGCCGGCTACCAGAACGTCCAAGCTCAGGTGCCGAAGCCACGAGCGGACGTCGGGCGGCAGGTCACGCGGCTCGCCGCGAAGCGGCCAGACCAAGAACTCCAGCAGACTGGTCTTACCCGCGCTGTTGTCCGGGTGGACAATAGCCCACACTCCGGCTGAGAAGGCCTGCTCCACAGCGAACGGCTCGCCGGAGTGCTTAACCCCCTGCGCCCGCAGCCTCAGCACCCGTAGACGCCGGTCGGCCGCGCTCGGGCTCTTCAGCGTGATGTTCGCCTCGGCAAGTGACCGCTCCACCTCGACAGGAGTCAATCCCAGCTTGTCCGCGACCTGCTGCAAGATCTCACTGGCGCTGGGGACAACGGCCACGTTCTCCGATGCCGCGTTCGGGATCGCAGTCACGAAGCCTCCTCGTTGACGTCCGGCGCCGATACAGAAACGGGGGCTTTCAATCCGGCAAGCCGGGCGCGAGCCTGCTCGGTGATCGACCCGATGTACTGCTGCCACGGCGTATCGGCATAGCTCTGGACCAGGTACTGACGGTTCTTGATCTGGGTGCCGCCCAAGCCGTCGACAAGCGCCACAACCAGCTTGGTGCGCTCGACGTACCACTCCAGCGCGGGAGCCTCGTCCACCATTGAGCGCGCGACCTCGCGCCCGCGTTCGAGGAGGAAATAGACATGTTCGAGGACCCGGCTCTGGCCGAGAGTCTGCGTCTTGCGGATCAACCCGCGCTCCACCAGAGGAGCGAGCGCGTCGTCCAACTCCTCGAACGCCCCGAACTTGTGTCGCAACATCGGGAACCGTCGTAGGTCCGGCTCATCCGACTCGAGAATCTTCGAGGCCAGGTCGAGCAGTCCCACCTCATCCGGCGCCGCCTCGTACTCGTTCATCAACTCATAAGCCAGGTAATCCGGATTGCGCACCCAGAAATCGAGCTTCTGCAGGCGCACCTGTGTACGGACCACCCCTACAGTCATCCCGGGCACCGGGTCTGCCGCAGCCGGCGGCCGGGCCGCTGCATCGAGCAGCAACAACAGCCGGACAGAATCCTGCCAACGGCTCGCCCTGCGTACTGCCGGAGTGACGGCCACACCGCTCCTTCACATCAACCGTCAGTCACGAAGAGTTCTACCCAGCCGGGGCAGCTATCCAGCCAGCGCTCCGCCAACGGCTAAGGTTCTCTCGTCTCGCACTGAGATCATGCATCTTGATCCTTAATGCAGAGCGTGACGTTCCTATCCACCAATCGTCACACGATACGTGACTACCCGAAGGGACGCAGTCAGAACCGTGATTTACGGCCCGAAGAAGCCGCATCGGCGAGGCCTCGAAACGTGGGAGTCAATTTCTGCTGATCGGCTCGTGGTTTCGGCATGACTGTCGTACGTTTGACCGCTCTGTTCACGGCATCGGGCACTCTGATCGCTCAGTGGTTCCCATTGGGCGGCGGACCTCATTGCAGCGGCTCTCGACTGTTGATCCATTCGGGCGTCAGGTGGTGGTGTGGGGGACGAGGATGGTGACGGGTTTGCCGTCGCCGGTGTGCAGGATGCCGATGCCGGGTTTCACGGGTTTCTGGGTGTCGCCGCGGGTCAGTTGGATGCCGGTTAGCTGGCCGTCGGTGGTGGAGCGGGGGCTAAGGAGCAAGCCGCGGCGGGCTTTTCTGGCGTCGACGAGCCAGCCGCTGAAGCCGGTGGACAGCTCTTCGGGGTCGCCTGCGATCACGAGGCCGATGCCGTCGCCCGCGGTGCGGTTGAGGGTGTCGCTGAGGAGGGTTCCGGCGTCGCAGTTTCGCAGGTCTTGGGCGTCGTCGAGGATGACGACGAGGCGCTTCTTGGTGCGCCGGTTGAACGCGGCGGTCAGCTGTTCGGCAGTGACTTGGGAGCTGGTGAGCAGTGCGAGGACGCCGGCGCGACCCTCGAGTCCACGCAGCGGTGAGGGGCGGGGCGCAACGACGATGATCTCGGTGCGGCGCTGCAGGTAGAACTGGGCGAGGGTGAGGGCGGCGGTGCTGCGCCCGGAGCGCGGGGGGCCTGCGATCAGCATGGCCGGGCTGCCGGCGGACAGGTCCACACCGTAGGCGCGTGTCTCGTCCCCGCCGACTCCGATCAAACCCCAGAGGGGTCCGGTCTTGACCCCGGTGGAGGTGTGCAGGGCGCGTGCCTGGGTGTAGGTGAGGCTGGCCGGCAGCGGGTCGACGCGCAGCAGCGCGGGAGCGTCGGGTCCGGTGCGCTCGCGGGCGCGCTCGGCGATGCGCGCGAGGGCCTTGTTCTGGGCTTGGCCGGTGGGGTCTGGGTCGAGCAGGGCGGCTTGTAGTTCGATGCCGGTTTCGGCGCGGTAGGCGCGGCCGGGGGGCACGGTCTGTGT
>NZ_JAGSXH010000182.1 GCF_018283645.1 Actinocrinis puniceicyclus
GGATACGAAGAGCCGAACGGAGCAAGGCGTGGCTGAACGGGGCCTGACAGCCGATCAGATAGACACGAGCGTCGCGCATCCGGCCCGGATGTACGACTACTACCTTGGCGGCCGGGACAACTACGAGGTCGATCGCGAAGCCGCGAAGCGTATCATCAGGGTCCTGCCGTCGATTCAGGACGGCGCGCGTGCCAACCGCGGATTTCTGCACCGGGCCGTGCGCACACTGGTCGCCGAACACGGCGTGCGCCAGATCCTCGACATCGGCACCGGCATCCCCACCTCGCCCAACACGCATGAGATCGCCCAGGCCGTCGCGCCGCAGGCGCGCGTGGTGTACGTGGACAACGACCCGATCGTGGCGGTGCACGCGCAGGCCCGGCTCACCGGAGTGGGCAACACCGCGTTCATCCTCAGCGACGCGCGGCGGCTCGACGAGCTGCTGCGTCACCTGCGCGCGAATCAGCTGATCGACTTCGACCAGCCGGTCGCGGTGCTGCTGGTGGCGCTGCTGCACTTCGTCAGCGACGCGGACGACCCGGCCGCGCTGGTCGCGCAACTGCGCGCGGAGATGCCGGCCGGCAGCTATCTGGTGGTCAGCCACGCCACCAGAGACCGGGAGAAGGTGGAGCACTTCGAGCAACTGGCGGAGCTGATCGACGTGTACCGCCACGCCACCGCCGCGCTGACTTTGCGCACCCGCGAGCAGGTGCTCGGCTTCTTCGACGGTTTCGAGCTGCTCGATCCCGGCCTGGTGTCCGTCTCGTCCTGGCGGCGCGAGCCGGAATCGACCGAGCCGCCGTGGATCGGCATCTACGGCGGGATAGGCCGCAAGCTGTAGTCGCGGCGGGCGCCGCGAGCCCGGCGGGCGCCCGCCACCCCCTTCGGTCAGGCTCGACGACGTTTTCCTTACTCTGCGTGAGGGAATCATCACGCAAGATGACGTCAAGTCAGCACTGCCTGTCCTGAGGGGGCCGGCCATGAAAGGGCAGAAGACCGCAGCCTTCGCCGCGCTTGGCACCGCACTGGTACAGCGGGCCCCGCTCGGCGATCAGGACGCCAGGACGGTTCGGCTGCTGCGCTTCGGCGTCGGGGTGATCGGCCTGCTGCTGCCGATCGCGCTGCCGTTCGGCAACTGGGTCTTCGTGCAGTTCGGGCATCAGACCCGGATCCTGCCCCGTTCGATGAGCGCTTCGTACTACACCAGCACCCGCAACATCTTCGTCGGCGCGTTGTGCGCCCTCGGGGTGTTCCTGATCTGCTATCGCTACAACGCTCGCGACGACAAGTGGAGCACCGTCGCCGGGATCAGCGCGATCGGCGTCGCACTGTGCCCGACCGCGCCGCAGGACCCCACGCCGTATCAGTCCGCGGTCGGCGAAGCCCATCTCGTCCTGGCGGGCATCCTGCTGACCGCCTTGGCGATGTTCTGCCTCTGGTCGTTCCGCGATCCGGCCGCGGCACAGCGCGACCGCACCGATCACGCCTACCTGGCCGCCGGGGCCTCGATCCTGGCCTTCCTCGGCGTCGCGGTCGTCACCGGGGTCCTGCACTGGGGCGATCGCTGGACACCGACACCGTTGTACGTGTGCGAAAGCCTTTCGGTCTGGGCTTTCGGGCTCGCCTGGACCGGCGCGGCGTTCGAGATCGGCGCGCGACGGCCGGGACGGCCGCCGCACCCGGTGCCGCGGGCCGGCGCGCTTCAGCTGTGACCGCGGGCAGTGTCCGCCCGTGCGCCGGCCCTTTCGCGGTCAGCCCAGATCCGGCCCGGCGTCGCGCACCTGCTCGACCGTCCGCATCGCCTCGCGCAGGTCGGCCAGCCAGGTCTCGGCGCGCTGCCCGACCTGACGCACACACCAGGCGAGCGCGTCGCTGCGGCTGCGCGCGACACCCGCGTCCACGAGCGTGTCCAGCAGTTGCCGATCCTGCTGCTTGAGCCGGGTCATCACCGGTACGGACAGCGTGGTGAACGGCTGGGTCGTCTCGCCGCACCGCACCCACCAGGAGACCTTGCGGCCGAATTCGTGCTCCGCCTCCCGCGCGACCCGCACACGAGCGGACCGGGTGCGCTCGCGGAACTCCTTGATCCGTCCGGTGACGGCGGCCGCCTTCTCCGCCGCCGAGGCGCCCTCGGCGGTCTCCGGCTCGGGGATGCGCCCGATGACCGTGATCTCCTCACGGTCCACGGTCACCTCGGGCGGTGCGTCGAACAGGTCCTGGGGCAGGCGCCCGGTGAACCAGCCCCGCAGGGTCTCGGTCGTCTCTCGAGTAGTCATGAAACGATGATTACATGATTACGCGCTTACGCGCCGACCGACGTGTCCGCCGTCAGCGAACGCGCCGGGCGCCGCTTACGAGGCTTCGACGGCTTCGACGGCTGACGGGCCGGGGAGCCCGGCCCCGGCCCGTCAGCCGCGAATCAGCGCGGCGGAGCGACGTTGCGGCACCGGCGCTTTACCGCGCTACCGCGAATCGCCGCCGGTGTCAGCCGGAGGTCGCGCAGCCACCGGCGGCGTTGCTCCAGGTCGGCTGGATCGCGAAGCTGCCGGTGGACAGGCCCAGCGTGGTCAGCCCCTGCCAGGCGCACAGGTCGCCGTTCTCCTCGCCGTCCGAGGCGACCCAGCCGCTGGACGGCTGGGGGTCGGTGACCGCCTCGGCGTATTCGTGCCCGCCGACGATGCTGAAACCGTCGAGCTGGTTCTGCACCGAGTTCGCGCCGCAGCCGGAACCAGCGTCCAGGACGTAGGGCATGTTCGTGTACGCGGTGGTGCCGTTCCAGTCGTGCCAGGCGCAGAACCCGGAGTTCGGGAAGCCGTCGGGGCTGGTGCCGCTCGGACTCACCACGAACACGTCCGCGTCCGGGCCGGAGACGCCGAAGTACTGCGCGCCGACCTGGGCCTCGGCCGCGATGTCGGACTGCGCCGCGTTGGACGGCGCCGGCGCGGAGTCGTCGACCCAGGCGCCGCCGAGCACCGAGCCGCTGAACGACGGGCCGGATCCGCTGCTGTCCGTGTACTGCGTCATGATGGTGGACCAGTCGTCTCCGGAGCCGCCGAGGCCGCCGAAGAAGTCCTGCAGGTACTGCTGCACCCCGTTGCCGTCGCTGTCCCACTGGGAGCCCCAGAAGACCAGGTAGACGGTGGGGTTGTGCTCGACCGGCCCGCCGTTGTAGAGCAGGCCGCCGCTGTCGAGGGGACGGGCGAGCGTCTTCGTGCCGTGCTGCGGGACGACGCCGTGGCGTCCGTGCGTTTCGACGCGCAGCGTCCGACCGTGGGTGTGCACGTAGTGCACGGTGCTGCTCGGCGAATCGGCCGCGGCAGCGGGCGCGACTGCGGCGGACGCGTCAGCGGCGGCGGACAGCGCACCGCCGAAGGCGACCAACGCGATGGTGCACAGCCCGGCCGCGATCCGGCGCGAGCGCGGCGTCAGGTGGTGTCCGGCCCGGGGGTCGCCCGCGCCGTTCTTGTTCAGCATGGATTCGTCTCCTTGCGCAGTCCCCGTGCGGCCGGTGGGCCGCAGTGGGTTGACGGGGTTGTCGCAGGATGCAGATTCCGATGTCCGGACCGGCGGCGCCGTTGTCGGATCACGCGAGCTGTAGCCGGCCCGAACGGTCTGCAACCCATACGCATTGGATCCCGAATTGATTCAGGTGTCCTTAATCCGGGGGGCAAAACTGACTAAAGGGTCTGCCACGGTCATGGAAAGCACCAGGCCGGCAGCCCGCCGGCGCGGCGCCGGTGTCCCGCGCCGGAGCACCGGGACGCGCTCGGAGCGCAAACGCGAACGGCCGGCCTGTCGCCAGGCCGGCCGTGTTTCCCCGTTCCCCCCTCCCCGTGTTCGGGCGGTCGGACTCAGGAGCAGGCGACTCCGTTGAGCGTGAACCCACTCGGCGCCGCGTTGCTGGAAGCCCACGTGCCCTGCATCCCGACGCCGGTGAGGGTCGCACCGGGCGCGATGGAGGCGTCCCACGAGACGCTGGTCAGGGTCACGGTCGAACCGCTCTGCGAGGACGTGGCGCCCCAGGCGCTGGTGACCTTCTGGTCACCGCCGTACCGGTATGTCAGAGTCCAGCCGTTGATCGCGCTGCTGCCCGCGTTGTTGATCGCCACGCTGGCGGTGAATCCACCGGGCCACACGCTCTGGTTGGTGTACGTGACGTGGCAGGTCCCTGATCCGCTGCTCGCGGAGGGGGAAGACGACGGGCTCTGCGACGGCGACGCGGACGGCGAGTTGCTCGGCGACTTGCTGGGCGAAGCGGACGGGCTCGCGCTCGTCGGCGACGCGGACGGCGTCGGCGACGGACTGTAGGAGGGCCCGTTGGCGATCAGCGCGTACGCGAGCGAGGGATCGAAGACGCCGGCCGCGTCGGCGCAGCCGTCCGACTCGCCCGGGGGCTTGACCCACAGGTACGCGTCGACGGCCGAGTCTCCGGTGTTCGCGGTCGGGGTCTGCCCGAGCGCGCGGCCGCTCGGGTCGCACCACGGGTTGCCGGGCGCGGGACCGTTGCCGTTGCGGCTGGTGTCCACCACGATGTGCAGGTTCGAGGGGTTGCCGAGGGCGGCGAGCACCTGCTTGTCGTAGTTCACCTCGTCGGAGGTGTACATGAAGTTCGAGACGTTGGAGAAGATCCCGTCCGCGCTGGTCTTGACGCTGGCCGCGTTGAGCACGGAGGCCTGCGAGGACGGCGAGTTCCAGCCGGAGTGCCCGGCGTCCATGTACACCTTGGCGGACGGGTCGGCGGTGTGGATGGCCCGTCCGGCGAAGGCCAGCGCGCCGTCGCGGTCAGCGGCCTGCTGCGCGGAAAGGCAGGTCTGCAGCGCGAGGGAGTCCGGCTCGAGGATGACGATGACCTGGTGCGAGCCGAGCCCGTTGGCGAAGCTCTGCACGTAGCTCTCGTAGCTGGAGATGTCGGGCGCGCCGCCTGCCGACGCACCGCCGCAGTCACGGTTCGGGATGTTGTACATCACCAGCACCGGCACCTTGCCCGCCGCGGCGGCTGCGCCGGTGATCGCGGAGGCGTCCGACCGCACGGTGGACGGGGTGTAGTTGGCGAACCAGATGCCTTGCGGCTGGGAGGCGATGCGCGAGGCGATCGCGGGCTCACGCGAGTCCCCGGGATTCGCGGCGTCCCACTTCATGACGCCGGAGCTGGGGTAGACGTAGAACTGCGTGCCGCTCGAGATGCTTCCGGCGGCCGCGACGCCGCTCAACTGCGTGACGGCGGCGAGCCCCGCCATGGCGACGACGGCCGCGCCGGTGGCGACGGCTCCGCGGCGCCTGCGCGCCGGGTCGGGCCGGGCCGAGCCGCTGCCGGCGATCTCTGGTACACGCATCCCGGTGTTGTCCTCTCCGATAACACGGCGGCCTACATCGCCCGCTGCGGGCGGAAGTGGCGCGAGCCGGAAAACTAGCGGCGGCGCGCGCGAAGGTAAATCCCGCGGCCGCGGACGCGGCCGGGCCTTCGCACGGCCCGGCGACCGCGACGCGGCAAGACCCGATCCCCAGCAGCGCTTTTGGGCCGGGAACGCGCCCGTCGGGGCGCCGCGGCGCTGTCGGGCGGTCGAGCGCGGCACTGAAACTTGCACATCCCTGGCGAGCCGACGGGCCCGCGGCGCGAGAAACGACAACGCGCCGACGTGTATCGAACGCCGTATCGACAGCCGCGCCGCGGCGCCGAAACTTTCGCCGGCGCGGCCGTGGGCGATGTCGCCGAGGTGCATTGAACGCGCCGATTTGGTCAGCTTGGAGCCATGAGACTTGTGCTGAACGTGATCTGGATCGTGCTGTGCGGACTGTGGCTGGCGATCGCCTACGCCCTGGCCGGGCTGATCTGCTTCGCCCTGATCATCACGATCCCGTTCGGGGTGGCCGCCTTCCGCATCGCCAACTACGCGTTGTGGCCGTTCGGGCGGTCGATCATGCCGCGCCGCACCGCCGGTGTCGGCTCACTCATCGGCAACGTGCTGTGGATCGTGCTGTTCGGCTGGTGGCTGGCGATCGGGCATCTGGTCACCGGGGCGCTGCTGTGCCTGACGATCATCGGCATCCCGCTGGGTCTGGCGAACTTCAAGCTGATCCCGATCTCGCTGGTGCCGCTGGGCGTGCAGATCGTGCCGAGCGGGACGCCGGGTTCGATCTGACGCGGACCGCCGCGGCCCCGGCCGCCCGGTGCCGGTGCCGGCTGACGTCAAATCACGGGCAGCAGCATCACGGCCGTACTGAGCAGCATCACGACTTCACAGCCGTGGCCGAGCGGATCGGCTCCACACGGGCGCGGGCCTCGCTGCTCGCCGTAGCCGGTCCGCGCTTGCATCCGCCACGTGTACGTGCACGCGCTCACCATCGCGTAGCAGAACGCGGCGAGCAGCGGCAGCGACGCGCCGTGTCCGCCCGGCGGTGTCATCGTCATGTGTGTCATCGCCGGCTGACCGGTGCGGCTCGTCGCAGAGTTCAGACGCGACCCGTTCGCCATCAATACCATGATACACGATGTGGCCACGTGGTGCAGGCGATGTCCGGCCCGGCCGGCCGCCCGGCCCCGTGGGTTCACCAATGCGGCGACGCCGCCTGCGAGCAGCCCGGCCGCCAACGCGCCGAAACCGAGTTCCAGCGTCACCCGCACCTCGAGCGTGACGGGCGTTACGGGCGTTACGGGCGTGAGCATCGCGGCCATGCCCGATGCCATCGCCAGATGCACCAGAGCATCAATGCGCTGTTGCGACACGGTCGGCCGGCGTACGCGACGCGGCAGCAGCCGCGTCACGGCGACGGAGGCGACTGCGGCCAGCGCCGTGCCGAGTCCCACGTTCACGGCAATGCCGGTCACAGTCGCCTCCGTCCCCCCGTTGCTTCCCCGTGGCCTGTCACGCGCCGCCGAGCCGTGGTGCAGCTCTGATAAGGCGGTCAGTGCGTGGTGTCCGTCCCGCTCTCAGTCGCCGACGCTGAAGCTGGGCTCCGCGCCGTGCGGCGTGTCCACCCGCCCCTTGGGTTCCTCCCACTCCTCCTGGCGTCCGAGGGCGGTCATGTCGAGCACCCCGTACGAGCCGCCGAGCTGCTCGGTGCCGCGGGCGAAGGTGGAGTAGGTGTGGTAGACCGCGTCGCCGTCACGCAGGAAGCAGCTGATGCCGGGCTGCTCGCTCGAACCCTCCAGCAGCCAGCTCAGCCCCGCCTGGACCAGTTCCTCCTGCCCGCGGTAGTTGAACTCGACCGGGGCGAGCGAGCTGTCCAGCGTGACGTGGAAGTCGTAGTTGAAGTCGCTGCCGAAGGAGGAGTACCAGGGCAGCTGCCAACCGCGTTCGGCCCGGTAGGCCTCGATCTTCGCCAGCGGCGCCCGGGAGACGAGCACGTACGTGGTCTGTCTGGATCCCAGGTGCGCCATCAGGCCCGCGGAAAGCTCGTCGACGGCGGCGGTGCAGCTCTTGCAGGCACCGTCCCAGGAGGGGTCGAACATCACGTGCTGGATCACCAGCTGGCGGCGGCCCGCGAACAGGTCAGGCAG
>NZ_JAGSXH010000183.1 GCF_018283645.1 Actinocrinis puniceicyclus
CGGTGGTCTGGATGTCGGTGAGCGCCTGGGTCTGCGGGTCGTAGGTCATATCCGCCCAGACCGTGTCGGTGCCCGCGCCTCCGTACATGTACTGGACCGGCTGGCCGTATTCGGAGTACCCGGCGGCGGCGATGAGGGTGCCCTCTCCCAGCCGGGTTCCGGGTCGGGCACGTCGATGAACTCGGCCATTCATCCGCCCTGTGCGGTTCGGCCAGCAGCGTCCTCGGGCCCGAGCGCCTCGTCGAGCCGGGCGGGCCAGTCCTCGTGGGCGAGCCCTGCGGCGACGAGCAGGTCACGCCAATCCGTCTTCGCCAGCTCTACGGCTTGACGGAACCGGGTCAGGTCGCCGTTTGCCGACAGGACGATGGCAGCGCGGATGCGTTCGCTTCGAAAATGCTCCGTGCCATACCCGCTGGTTACGCATCAGATTGAGCAATTCGTACGCCATACGCCTCAAGCACATCTTCGGTCAAGTACTCACCGCCATACGCCGGAAGGTACCGATGCCACCATTGTGCATCCGACGTCACCGGTAGATCGAGGTCAAGCACCAGTCGAAACTCGTTATCAATACGTCGAACCTCATTAATAAATTCCTGAAATGTCGATCTGCCAACGCCGTTCGGATCATTTATGACAACCTCCAAGAGATCTCTAACCCGTAGATCATGCTTATACTCGAAGAGTCCGAGAGTATAACCAGTCCTACATTCGCGTACGAAATTCTGCCAACCTGTAACGGCTTCGCGCGCACGGTCCGGGTCATGCCAGCCCATCTCTTGAGCAGCCCTTACTAGAACCTCCTCAAGATGAGCACTCAACGAAATCACCAAATCCTCAGAATTGGTCAATAAAATACTCGAACGGGTCTTGATCAAGCGGTCTAAAAAAGGTCGATATCGTACCGCTTGAGTTCATGTAGCCGAAGTAACCAGTGCCCGGCTGTACTCTGAACATACCACCAGATTGGGTGTAGAGCGTATGTGAGCCTTCTGGACCCTCACCGCTCATGAAATCAGACGCAGCTTGACGATACGCGTCCAACCCTCCACCACCGTTCTTAGGATCGAACTCAGGCATATCGGGAGTGACTGTCCTGACCACAGTAGAGCCATCCCTCGACTTCCGCTGACCGAGTACATGCGCACTATAATGTCTATCTGCTGAAAGGTCAGAGTTGAAGTCCGGCCCACCACGACCGGTACGCGTTCAGAAGGTAACTTGATCTTGAGTTGATCGTTGAGTGTGGGTGTGACCACTGATCCCGCCGAGCTTTCCCGTGAGGAGTTGATCGCGGTTGTACGCGCGCTGCGGTCGATGGTGGATGAGCAGGTCGCGGAGTTGATCGAGCAGGGGCGGCTGGTGCGGGAGTTGGTCGCCGAGCGGGATGCGGTGCGCGCGGAACTGGCCGCGTGGCGGCTGGCAGCGGGGAAGGACTCGTCGAACTCGGGCAGGCCGCCGTCCTCGGACTCGCCGTTCGTGCGGCCGAAGGCGAAGGCCTCGGCGTTCACCAGGAAGTCCGGCCGCAAGCCCGGCAAACAGCCCGGCGATCCCTCCACAACGCTGCGCCAAGTCGACGATCCCGGTGAACGGATCGAGGTCCCGGTCGCGTCGTGTTCGTGCGGGGCGGACCTGTCCGGGGTGCCGGTGGCCTTGGTGCAGCGTCGTCAGGTGTTCGAGTGTGCGCCGCCGCCCCCGCCGAGGGTGACCGAGTATCAGATCGCGGTGAAGCTGTGTCCGTGCTGCGGGGCGCGAGCTAGCGGTGCGGTGCCCGCGCACGTCACCGGCCGGGTACAGTTCGGGGCGCTGGTCAAGGCCCGGTCCGTGGCGCTCAACCTGTGGCACCACGTCCCGTTCCGGCGTACCGCGCAACTGCTCTCGCAGCTGTGCGCGGTCAGGATCTCGGTCGGTGCGCTGGTCGGCTACCGGCGCGAGGCCGCGGTGCGGCTGGCCCCGTTCCTCGACCGGGTGCGGGTGCTGCTCGGGTTCGAGCCGGTCCTGGGGGTGGATGAGACCCCGGCGAAAGTCGGCGCCGGCTTGGCGTATGTGCATGTGGCACGCTCGGAGCAGTACACGGTGATGCACGTCGGGGGCCGCACGAAGGCCGATATCGACGCAGGCGGCGTGCTGCCCGGCTACTGCGGGGTGATCATGCGCGACGGCTACGCCGGGTACGCGCACTTCACCGACGCGCAACACGCCTGGTGCGGTGCGCACACGCTGCGCGACATCAAACTCGTGCACGACGCCGACCCCACACGCCAGGCCGGGCTGGCCGCGATGCGCGACAGCCTGCTGCTGATGCTCGCGGCGACCAAGACCGCCCGCGCGAACGGCGCCGACGCCCTCGACGCGAAGGGCCTGTCCTTCCACCGGGCCTGCTACGCCGGGGCAGTGAACCAGATCCGGATCGACAACCACGGCCGCACCGACCCGGTCGCCGACGCCGCCCGCACCCTGGCCACCCGGTTCGATACGCACCGCGAGATGATCCTGCGCTTCATCATCGACCTCGCAGTCCCGTTCACCAACAACGGCTCGGAGCAGGAGATCCGACCCGTCAAGATCCACCAGCGCTCGTCCGGCGGAGCGTGGCGGACCCTGGACGGACTGGCCGACTTCGCCACCATCTGGTCCTACCTGATCACCGCCGCGAAACACGGCATCGGCCAACTCCAAGCCCTGACGATACTGTTCGAGGGCGAGCCCTGGCTTCCCCCGCTGCCGGAAGGCTGACGATCTGCGCTGGCGCCGGTCATCCAGCGCTGTTCTCGGGCCGCACCTCACGGATCACGGCCGACGCCACGACCTTGGGCCCTTCCGTGACTAGCATCTTGGCACCCGGGTGCAGGAACGGGCGGGCCAGATCGCGCACCAGGAAGTCCACCTTGTAGATTCGTCCGCCATCGGACGTCCCTGGGGTTTCCTGTAACAGCACGCTGAGTTTATCTGCGGTAGCCGGCCAGCCAGGCTGCGTCTCCCGCTCCCCGCCGAGAGGGAATACCGCGGTCGCCATATACACCGGTGCCGTCGGCGGTCCGGAACGTCGACCACCCTGCTCCGCGGAAAGCCACGAGACCACAGCGTAGGCTACCGGCTGCTCGATTCGATCCCTCATCACCATAGTCTGATTCCGTCCATCGACTCGTTGATCAAGTCGAGCTGGTCACCCTGGGCGTAGAGACCAGGTCCGATACCGTCCAGTTTCCCCGGCTCGAAGTGCAATTGGTCGGCGAGCGAGCTGGGAATACGTGTCTCAATCGTCACACCCTGGCCGCCATTGAGCACATTGCCCCACTGATCAGCGTGCTCCCCAGTGGTTGCAAACCACTTACCCTCCATCTGCCCGACACCCGTCCCAAACTTCCCCGTCGAGGCGATCGAGTCGAACTCGGGGCCGTCGACATTACGGAAGATCTGCGTCGTGCCCCCGCCCAGACCTTCTGAACTCGTACCACGACCGCTATGCCCAAGTAAACCCTCTTCTACCCTAACTCCAGCTTTGACTGCGTCTTCCTCGGCACCGCCGAATGGTATTACGCCTGCGGCGGCCATGGTGCACGACCCGGGCGATCCCTTTTCTAAGCAGTCGGTTATTCCTGGGTCTAGGAAGTTCGCCAATTTCTTGGCACCATCAGCGATGTTGTTCAGCTCTTGCTGTAGTTCGATCTCGTGGTAATGCTGGTAATTCCACTCCGCCGTGCCGTAGCCGGGGTCGTCTGTGTAGCCGCCGCTGCGGTATAGCGCCGCTGCTTTCAGCCCATCGTCCGAACCGCCGTTGCCTTGCCCGTTGTCACCGCAGAGCCATTCCCCGCCTGGACCATAGCAACCGCCGCCTGAGGAGCCGTCTCCGCAGGAGTTGTCGGACTGGCAATTCCCGTTGTAGGTACCACCTCCACCATCTGTCGAGAGCAGCTTGCCGGTGGGGTCGCTGCCGGTGGTGGGGTCGTTGCCGGCGTAGTCGTAGCCGCCGAGTTGGGTGGGGTCGGTGGCTTCGAAGAGGGGGTCGGGTGACAGGAAGCGTCCGGTGATCGGGTCGTAGTCGCGGGCGCCGAGGGTTTGCAGGCCGGTGGTGGTGTCGTTGTCGCCGCCCACATAGCCTTTGTCGCCGCCGACCCAGGTCGGGGTGGTGCCTCGGGGGCTGCCGAAGGGGGTGTATTGGCGGCGGGTAACGGTCAGGGTGGTGGCGTCGAGGGCGAGTTGGTCGGTGCCTTGCCGGTCGGGGATCAGGTAGCTGTGTCCGCCGGTGCTGGTTCTCACGGCGATCGGCGTGCCGTTGATGCTGTAGTAGCGCACGGCGGTGACGGTGCCGGTGGCGGTGGTCAGGGTGAGTTGTTCGTCGCCCATGTAGAACACGGTGCTGCCGGGGTCGCGGCGCACGACCGTGTTGCCACTGGCGTCGTAGACGTAGCTGGTGGCGCCGGCGCTGGTGGTGTCGGATTGGAGTTTGCCCTGGATGGTCCAGGTCAGGGTCTGGTTGCCCAGGGCGCCGCCGGTGATGCTGGTGGTGTTGCCGGCGGTGTCGTAGCCGTAGGTGGCGGTGTCGGCGGCGGCGTTCGGGCCGGTCGCGGTGGTGCCGGTGAGGGTGTGCGGCTGGTCGGTGCCGGATCCTTGGGTGGGGTAGTTGTAGGTGGTGGTGGTGTCGTTGGCGGTGTTGCCGCCGGGGTCGTGGTCGGTCTGGGTGCGCCGGTCGCCGGACGGGTCGTAGGTCCAGGACTGCCAGTAGGGGGTCAGCGGACCGCCGACTGTGCCGCTGCTGCCCGGGGCTGGGGTCGCGGCGCACCGGTCGGTGGCGGTCCAGGCCTGCTGCAGGCGGGTGGCGTAGTCGTAGGTGTAGCACTGGGTGTCCACCGTGGCGGCGGCGTTCTGCCTGTCGACGGCGCGGGTGAGCAGCCCGGAGCCCTTGGAGACGGTGCCGGCGGTGTTGCCGAAGGTGTAGGTCAGCTCATCCAGCATGCCGCTGTTGGTGGAGTCGGTGGTCTGGATGTCGGTGAGCGCCTGGGTCTGCGGGTCGTAGGTCATATCCGCCCAGACCGTGTCGGTGCCCGCGCCTCCGTACATGTACTGGACCGGCTGGCCGTATTCGGAGTACCCGGCGGCGGCGATGTAGTTGGCGTTGTAGCCGCCCGAGCCTTGCACCGAGAGGGTCTCGCCGAACAGGTCGTGGGCGTAGTTGATGTTCTCGGAGTTCAGGCCCCCGGAGGCGGGGTCCGTTTCGGTCTCCAGCAGCCCCGCCAGGGTGTAACCGAACGTGGTGGTGTACCCCGTCGAGGGCACCAGGGCGGTGCCCTCCCCGGTGAGGGTGACCTTGCTGCCCATGGGTTTGGCCAGCGCGTTGTACCCGGTGACCGCGGAGGTGTAGGTGTCCCCGTTGGAGTAGGACGTCGTGGAGGTCGGGTAGCCCACCGCGAACGAGTCGTAGACGTACTTGCTCAACTGGTTGCTGCCCGACAGCGTCTGCGTCAGCGTCGTGTCGTAGCTTGCGGTGATCCGGCCGTCGAGATCGTAGGTGTTCGTGCTCTGCTTGCCGCGCGCGTCCGTTGCGGTCAGTTGCTGCCCGGCGTTGTCGTAGGTGGAGACGCTGTGCCCGGCGTCCGGGTCGTGGGTGTCGGTTTTCTGCCCGAGCAGGTTGTAGGTCCAGGACCACTGGTTGCCGGCGGCGTCGCTCTCGGTGGCCGGCTTGCCCGCCGGGGTGTAGGTGTACGTGGTGTCCGTGTAGTCCGACGGCGGGTCGCCCACGTAGTCGGTCGGCACGCCCGCGTGGTACTGGATCAGGTCGCTCTGGCGGCCGCGGGCGTCGGTCACGGACGTGGTGGCGGTGGCGCCGGCCGGCGGGATCGTGGTGGTGAAGTTCCCGCCGTAGGTGTAGGTGGTGCGCCAGGTCTCGGTGCCGTTGGCGTAGGCGATGACGGCGCTCTTGCGGCCGGCGCCGTCGTAGGTGTAGCCGGTGGCGGAGGGCACCTGCCCCGCCTGGGCCTGCACCGGGGTGGTGCTCACCGCGGCGGAGTTGTTGTACGGGGCGGTGCCCTCGGAGACCCAGCCGTCGGAGTTGTAGTAGGTGTCGGTGATGTTGCGGCTGTTGTCCGGGGTCTGGGTCTGGGTCTCGAAGGCGCGCAGCATCGCGTCGTAGAAGGTCTCGGTCACGTGGTAGCCGCTGGCGTCCGAGTCCAGCGCGTAGGTGTCGACGAACGAGACCGCGGTGCTGCTGATCGTGTAGGTGTACTTCAACGCCGCCGGGGTGATGCCGGGTTTGAACACGGCGGCCAGCCGGCCGAGCGAGTCGTACTGCTCGCTGGTGACGTACCCGGCCGGGTCGCTCTTCGCCAGCGGCAGGCCGCGCAGCGGATCGAAGCTGGTGGTGCTCTTGTGGTTGAGCGGGTCGTACACCGCGATGCTGGTCGGCTGCGCGCCGGTGGCCGGGGTGTAGATGGTGTGGGTGGTGCGGTTGTCCGGGTCGGTGCTCGCGGTGGCGCGCCCGTACTCATCGACGCTCGCCTTCGACATCGTCGCGTAGGTCGGGGTGGATCCGCTGTAGGAGACCGCCTGCTGTGTCATGGTGGCGTCGCCCACCGTGGGCGCGGTGCCGAGTGTGGTGGAGCCGTCGTAGAAGGTCAGCGTGTCGGAGACGGCATCGGCCGGGTAGGCCGGGGTGGTGGAGCAGTTCACTGAGACGGTCTTGGTCTGCGCGGGCTTGTCCAGGATCCACGCGCTGGCGCTGTCCGCGTAGCTGACAGTGGTGCACAGATCGTCGGTGGTCGTGGACACGTCGCCCTGGTCGTTCGTCTTGGTCACCCGGCCGTAGGCGTCGTGGGTGTAGTCGGTCTCGCTCTGCCGCGTGGAGCCGTTCGCCAGCGGGGTGTAGACCTTGGTGTCCGCGGTGCCGGTCAGGAACGCGTACAGGGTGGGTAGACCGGTCAGGGCGTGGGTGGCGCTCGGCGCGCTGGTCCACGGGTCGGTGATCGTGTCGGTGACCACGCTGGCGCCGTTGTAGACCTGCGTCTCGTAGGTCATGCCGTAGTACTGGTTGTAGTCGGTGACCGGCGGGTCGTTGCGGGAGTCGGTGACGGCGACCGAGCGGGTGGTGCCGGAGGTCAGGTAGTCCCCGTCCATGCCGCGCAAATACCGGTACGCGGTCTTGGTCACCGGGTCCGGGGCGGTGCCGGTGGACACGGTCATCTGCCCGAAGCCGCGCCACTGGTCCCAGGTGCGCTCGTTGGTCGGGGCGGTGGGCACCAGCGGGTTGTCGTCGTAGTGCCAGGCCGGTGAGCCGCCGGGGGTGTACGTGGTCTGGATCGTGTCCTTGGTCGTCGGGTCGTACTGGGTGACCGAGTTGACGATGTACTTGTTGAAGTAGTCCTTGATCGGCTGCGCTTGGCCGGTCGGGGTCCAGTAGCCCGGGTAGCACAGCATCGTGTTCTGCGAATCGTCGCTCGGCGTGGAGGAACCGCA
>NZ_JAGSXH010000184.1 GCF_018283645.1 Actinocrinis puniceicyclus
GGCGGGCGCCGCGGTCGCGCAGGCGGGGTGCATGCTAGAACGGTGAACGTTTCGCCGCACGAGCACGACCACGCACACCAACCGTCCCCGGCCGGCCCCGACGCGGCCGATCCGCAGGACGCGCAACGGCCCGACGACGCGGCCGATCCCGGTCTCTTCGGGCCCGACAGCGTCTCATGGCGGGTGATGGCAGACCCCGCGTTCGCGTTCGGCGGGCTGCGCGCGCTGTTCCTCCAGGCGCTGTATCCGCGGGCGATGGCCGGGCTGGCGCAGAACTCGGACCTGTCCGCCCCGCCGTGGAGCCGGTTGTTGCGTACCGCCCGCTACGTGCACACCGTCACATACGGCACGAGCGAACAGGCGCAGCAGGCCGCGGCCCGGGTCCGCGCGATCCACCGGGCCCTGTGGGGCCGGGACCCCGACAACGGGCGGCCCTTCCGCCTCGACGACCCGCAGGCGCTGCTGTGGGTGCACGTGGCGATGGCCGAGTCGTTCCTGTCGACCGCGCGGCGCGCCGGGCTGAGCCTGAGCGCCGACGAGACAGACCGCTTCTATCGCGAACAGGTGCTCGCGGCGCAACTGGTCGGGCTCGACCCGGCTGCGGTACCGGCCACCGCCGCGCAGGTCGCCCGCTATTTCGAGCAGATACGCCCGCAGTTGCGGCTCACACCGCAGGCCGCGCAGGCCGCACGGCTGCTGCTGTGGCCGCCGATGAACGCCAAAGCACGCCTGTACGGCGCGCGCGCCGGATGGCTGGCCCTCAGCTCGACCGCGTTCGGGCTGCTGCCGAGGTGGGCGCGGCGCCTGTACCGGCTGCCCGCGCTGCCTGGCGCCGACCTGCCGCCGGTGGCGACGGCGCGACTGTTGCGCACCGCGGCCGCCACGCTGCCCACGCCGCTGCGACGAGGCTCGCCGATGCTGCAGGAAGCCCGTGCACGCACCGGCGCTGTGGCCGCCGACCGGGCCGCGACCGGCGACCAACGCAGCGCCCCGCTCGTGCGCGGCGCTTCGCCTGCCAGGCCGCCTAAGCCATTGCCTAACCCCGGCGCGGGCCGCGGCCGAACAGCAGCTTCCACGGCGTGAGCGCCGACTCGAGCTGCACCGCGAAGCTCATCTTCGAGGCGCCTTTGACGCGCTCCTCGAACCGGATCGGCACTTCCACGATCCGCAGCCCCCGCCGCACCGCGCGATAGTTCATCTCCACCTGGAACGAGTAGCCGTTGCTGTGGATCGACGGCAGGTCTATTGCGCGCAGCGTCTCGGCGCGCCACGCCTTGAACCCCGCGGTGGCGTCCTTCACGTGCAGCCGCAGGATCGCGTTGACATAGAAGTTCGCCCACGCGGACAGGGCCTTGCGGTGCCACGGCCACTCCGCGGCCACCTGCCCGCCCGCCGTGTACCGCGACCCGAGTACCACCGCGGCGTCCGTGGAGGCGAGCTTGTCGAGCATCGCCGGGATGACACCGGCCGGGTGCGAAAGGTCGGCGTCCATCTGCACCACGATGTCGGCGCCCTCTGCCAGCGCGCGGCTCATTCCCGCGATGTACGCGCGTCCCAACCCGTCCTTGGCGGTTCGGTGCACCACCCCGACATGGTCGGGCCGCTCCGCGGCGAGCTTGTCGGCGATCTCCCCGGTACCGTCCGGCGACCCGTCGTCGACGACGAGCAAGTGCAGATCCGGCACGGGCAGGTCGGCGAGCAGACCGGCGAGTACCGGCAGGTTCTCCCTCTCGTTGTACGTCGGCACGACGACGACGACTTTGGGGGATGCGGCGGCCATGGGGATCCCTCGGACGAGCAGCGGCTAGAGGACGCGCCGGGCTGCGCTGCGCGACGCTAGATCACGTTCAGTGACAGTCGGGCGAGTGTAGCACCGGGCAGCAGGCGGCTGCCCTGCGGCGCAGCGCCCGTCCCGCGGCACTACATCGGGTCTGACGCGCCGCCCGGGCGCACGGTTGCACCCCTGGCGGCAGCCCGTTTCACGGCGCGAGCGCTTCGAGGATCCGCGTTGCGCGCCGCACGCCCACCTCGGTCCCGTCCGCCGGATCAGTGACCTGCGGATCCCAGTTCAGGTCGTAATACAGCTCGCTGACTCCCGCGTCGGCCAGAGCCTGTGTGTCGGCGCGGATCTGCGCGAAGCTTCCGGACAGCGGCAGGCGGCGACCGCCGGGACCCGCCGTGCCCGCGCCCGACGGGTCGGGACGCACCACGCCGCGCACCACCACCCGCAGCGCGTCCGGGTCGCGGCCGGCGTCCCGCGCGCTTTCCCGCACCAGCGCGATGCTCTCCCCGATGTTCTCCAGGTCCGTGGCGCTGCGGCTGATCCAGCCGTCGGCCAGACGCCCGGCGCGCCGCAGCGCCGCGGGCACCACCGCGCCGAGCAGGATCGGCGGCCCGGGCTGCTGTACCGGCTTGGGGTGCATCTGGCACTCGGGCAGCGTGTAGAAGCGGCCGTTGAACGATGCCGCTCCCGGGCCCCAGAGGGCACGCAGTACGCTCAAATACTCCTCGGCGCGCGCGCCGCGCCGATCGCTTGGCGCGCCGGTGGCCGTGAACTCCAGCGGCGACCAGCCGACACCCAGGCCCAGATCCAGCCTGCCCGCGCTGAGCACGTCCAGCGTCGCAGCCTGCTTTGCCAGGTACGCCGGCGCGACGAACGGCATGTTGACCAGCGCCACCCCCAGCCGGATACGGCTGGTGCGCGCCGCCGCGTAAGCGAGGGCGAGCAGCGGATCCAGTACGCTGCGATACGGCGGGTCGGCGTGCCCGTCGCCGGGAATCAGCAGCCGCTGGAACGTCCACAGACTCGCATAGCCGAGTTCTTCGGCGCGCTGCGCGAACAGGGCGAGGTTCTCCGGGCCGGCCCACGCACCCGACACCGGAGCACCGAATCCGATCTTCATAACCGCCACCCTAGTGTCCCGCGCCGGAAATCCGCCGTGAAAATCGGCCCCCGCATCCCGCCTGGCCGCGTTGCCGAAACACCCACAGACGACCCACTGCGTTGATTGAGCACCGCGAGGGTGTTCCGGCGCCTTGCCAGCCGGGCGCGGATGACCGGACGTGCGCAGCCAGGTCGAGCAGAGTCATGCGACGGATTTCCGGCGCGGGACACCAGACGACCCCGGACGGTGCGTGGTCTGCCGGTTCGTACGGCCGGGCCATACTGCATACTCGCGAGACGCCCGCGGGAACCCGTTGGCGCAGTCGGCGAGCCGATCGGTAGTTTGCGCGGGGTGACTGCCGTGTCGAGTGACGAACTGAGCAGGGCGGTCTTCGTCTGCTGCCGCTCGCGCAGGGCCGGGGTGTCGGCGATGACGCGTCGCAACGGTTCGGAGAAACGCCGGTTGCCCTCGAAAGCGAGGCGGCACAGCGGAAGGAGCGCCCTGCGGGCGCTGCCGGGAGTTCATCCGGCAGATCGACCCGGCCAACCTGGACACCACCGTGATCCTGGGTCGCCGGGCATCCGTGAGACTGCGCGATCTGCTGCCGTTCAACGAATGGCCGAGCCCGCTCGATTGAGCCGCGGCACGGCCGCACGATCACGCAACACACCTCGGCACTCGGGGAAGCTCCGCAATGCCCGAACTCCAGTGCCTGACGGCGCTGAGGTCGGCATCGCTCGAATACGGACGCACGCGAGTACGATCTTTGCGCGTGACACCGCTTCAGCTCCCGCCCCAGGCACCCGTCGCCCGCTCACCCGTTGAGCCTCCGGCCGCCGCCGGGACCTGGCACGGCCCGCACGCCGACGAACTCGGGCAGGCGACCGCCGCGTGGCTGGCCGCGAAGAAGCCCACCACACGCGAAGCGTACGCGCGTGACCTGCGCGCCTGGGGCGTCTTCTGCGCCGACCACGGCATGCACGTGCTCACCGCCCGCAAGCCCGACGCCGACCTGTTCGGCGCCGCGCTGCAAGACCCCGGCGCGACAGTACGCCCCCTGTCGGCGCCCAGCGCCGCCCGACGCATGGCCGCGGTCTCCTCCTGGTACCGATACCTGGTGGCCTGTGGACTGCACGACCGCAACCCGTTCGCCGCCGCCGAACGCCCGCGTGTCGACCGCGACTACTCCGCCACCGCGTGGCTCGACGAAAACTCCGCGCGGCGCATCATCGACGCCGCCGACACCGCCATTGGCAGCACACGTCTGCGCGACGCGGCGATGCTGCGCCTCATGCTGCAACTGGGCGTGCGTGTCAGTGAAGTGTGCTCAATGCGTGTTGACGCCTTAGGCAGCGCCCGCGGCCAACGCACCATCACCGTGCACGGCAAAGGCGGCAAACGCATCGAACGTGCCCTCCCCCCGGCCGCAGCCGAAGCTCTCGACGCGTACCTGACATGGCGAGCCGACCGCAGCGGCGAGCCGATCGCTGCGAACACACCGCTGTTCGCGACCGCATCAGGCCGGCCGGTCGACCGCACCGAGGTCTTCCGCCTGGTGCGCCGCCTCGCCGAGCGCGCCGAGTTGCCCCAGCCGCACGCGGTGACCCCGCACGCGCTGCGCCACACCTTCGCCACCATCGCCACCGAACGCGGCGCGGACCTCGATGACCTGCAGGACGCCATGGGACACGCCGACCCGCGCACCACCCGCCGCTACCAGCGCGCGGCCCGCCGCCTGGAGCGCGATCCCGCGCACCTGGTCGCCGCGGCCCTGGGCTGACGGCGGAAGATACAGCGCCGCCGCGGCGTTCTCAACCTCGGAACGTACCGCGGGACCGGAGCGCGGCAGACACCCGTGTCGAATCCGCGCCCCTGGGTACCTCGGCTTTTCGACCGGCCGCCCACGGCTGCGCGCCCCGGTAAGGCGAGCCTGACCCTGCTATCGCCGCACCTGGCACGCCGCGTATCGTCATCGCGCGGGCGCCCGCGCTCTCGGCCGTTAACGCACTGCATGGAGGATTCTCGTGACCGGCATCACGACCGCCAAAAGCGCCACGGCGCCGGCCATCCGCATCGGCGAGCCCCCGCCCCCCGAGCACCACCGCGACGTCAGCGGCGGCTGGCTGCGACCCGCGGTCTTCGGCGCGATGGACGGCCTGGTCACCAACGTCTCGCTGATCAGCGGCGTCGGTGCCGGCGGGGTCTCCGCCCACGCCGTGACGCTCACCGGCCTCGCCGGGCTGGTCGCCGGGGCGTTCTCCATGGCCACCGGCGAATTCGTCTCGGTCTCCTCGCAGAACGAACTGGTGCACGCCGAGGTGGAGTACGAGCGGCGGGAACTGGCCCGCAACCCGGTCGGCGAGCAGGCCGAACTGGCCGCATCGTTCCGCGCGCAGGGCGTCGACGCGCACCTGGCCGAGCAGGTCGCCGCCCAGATCTCCGCGCAACCGGACCGCGGCCTGGGCATCCATGTGCGCGAAGAGCTAGGCGTCGATCACGAGGAACTGCCCTCGCCGTGGACCGCCGCCGGCGCTTCCTTCGCCTCTTTCTCCATCGGGGCGCTCATCCCGCTGCTGCCGTTCCTGGTCGGCGCGCCGTGGCTGTGGCTCGCCCTGGTGCTCTCCGCCCTGACCGCGTTCTTCGGCGGCGGCCTGGTCGGCCGGCTGACCGGGCGCCCGTTCCTGCACGCCGCGCTGCGTCAGCTGGTGCTCGGCGCCCTGGCCGCCGGCGCGACGTACGCGATCGGCCTTGCTGTCGGCTCACACGTCGCGGCCTGATCCGGGCGACCGGCCCGGGTACTGGCCCGGGTTCCGGGCGGATCAATCGCGTACGCCGCCGGACGGCGCCGGTGATGATGGCTCTGCGCCGCCCGGCGGCACCCTGGACCCCGGCGGAACCGCCCACACCACAGACGCGGCCCGGCGACGAATGGTTGAAGACGAATAATTCGGTCAGCCCGGCGCGCTTCGGGCGTCAGAGCGTCGCGGTCGCCGGCAGCTGCCAGTCCAGCGGCGCATACCCGAGTTCCTCCAGGGCCGCGTTCACCTTCGAGAACGGGCGTGAGCCGAAGAACAGGCGCGCCGAGAGCGGTGAGGGGTGCGCGCCCTGGATCACCCGGTGCCGTACCGGGTCGATCAGCGCCGCCTTCTTCTTCGCGTGCGCGCCCCACAGCACGAACACCGCAGGCTCGGGCCGCTGCGCCATCGCCTGCACCACCGCGTCGGTGAACCGTTCCCACCCACGGCCCTTGTGCGACGCCGGCTCGTGCGCGCGCACCGTGAGTACGGTGTTCAGCAGCAGGACCCCCTGCGCGGCCCACGCACCCAGATAACCGTGCCCCGGAACCTCGCAGCCGACATCGTCGCGCAGTTCCTTGAGCATGTTGCGCAGCGACGGCGGCACTTTCACCCCCGGACGCACCGAGAAGCACATCCCGTGCGCCTGGCCCTCGTCGTGATACGGATCCTGACCCAGCACGACGACCCGCACGTCCCGGTACGCGGTCGCCTCCAGCGCCGCGAACACCTCGCCCTCGGGCGGGAAGACCCGGTGCTCGGCCCGCTCTGCGGCCAGGAACCGCTCAAGCTCGGCGAAATACGGCTCCCGGGTCTGCGCGGCCAGGACATCCTGCCAGGACTGCGGAACAGCGAGAGGCACGCGGCCCTCTCCTCCCCAACGGCGAACGCGACCCGCACCGGGGCGCGACGGACTCGGACCCGGCCACACCGCGCTCGCGGGCGCCCGGTCGCAGCGCTCTGCGTCGGTCGCTGCGGGCACCACCGTACCGGGCCGCTACGACAATCCCGGCCGCGGCGAACGGCGCGCGGGGCCCGGCGCGCCGGGCCCCGACCGGGCCGGCCAGTTAAGGCATCTGCGGCAACGCGGCCCGCGCCGACCGGCTGAGCACCGCCAAGCCCGCCATGACCGTCTCGCGGTCGCGCTCGGGAAGCGCGTCGAGCATGTACCGCTGAACATTGCTCGCGTGCACCCGCGCCGCGCGAACCGCGATCGACTCGCCCAGTTCCGTCAACGCCACCAGGTGCACCCGTCCGTCCCTGGGCGAGACCTCGCGCCGTACCAGGCCCGCCGCCTGCATCCGGTCCACCAACCGCGTCACCCCGCCCGTGGTCAGTACCCGGGCCTGCGAGATCTCCCGCATCGGCAACGGCGCCGCAGCCCGGCCCAGCAGCAGCAACACCTCGAACATCGCGTGGCTGATGCCGAACTCCCGCTCGATCGCCCGCCCCAGCAAGTACTCCAGGCCCCCTGCCGCGCCCAGCAGCCGCCCGAACGCCACCACCCTCGGCTCGTTCGCCGCGTCCGCCGCCGTCGCGATCACCGGCTCGCCCCGCACCGCGCCCGGATCCCGCGCCCCTGCCGCACCCACAACACCAGCCCTTTCCGCCTTCGGATACCCGCACCGCACCTGACACGCGGGCCGCGCCCGAACGACCCATACGACACCGCCCGAAGTGCCGCCCAGCGGAGCGTAGCGGACACCGTTCGCTACGCGAACAACACGTGGCGTGGTCCGCCACCCCTGCGCAACACCACCC
>NZ_JAGSXH010000185.1 GCF_018283645.1 Actinocrinis puniceicyclus
GAAGATCGCGGCAACCATCAGAGCCCTCAAACACGACCACGGCCTCCTCCTCCACGTCCTCGGCCTCGGGCCCAGCCCCCAAACCACCACCTGATCAGCACAAACGACTTTGCGCGAAGCCCTGGCGCGCGGCTCGTTCGAACCGCGCGCCGTCCTCGAATCAGGGCCATCATAAAAGGCCGGCACTCCGGCCGGGACAGTCCCCGAGCGGCAGACTAGGGCATGAGCCTGTTGAGCTACGGAAAACAGCCGGTCCCGCCAGGCGGAAAACTCTCATGGACCGCTTGCACCACAATGAGCGACAAAAGACCGATCGCTGGCCAAATATAAAGCCACCAACCGCGAATTTCTAATTCCCGCAAGCCTCCCTCACGCTTTGTATGCAGGTAAGCAAGCGCGCCAAAATTGACGACGAGACCGCATACTATGGTGAGGAGCGACGCCTGCGTGATGGCATGTAGTGAAGTTGACGGCGCGAATTTTGTTCCGCAAGACGCGTTTGCGTGATGCCAGTCTCGCTGCCACAGCCATGCGGAAACGATCGCGCCCGCTGATCCGACCGCACACAACGCGGACGATATAAGCAATACTGGTCCCGCGGGCAAGCGCCCCAGTACAATGCGCCTCAAATATGCAGGTGCACTCATGCCTCAACCCTTACCGCGTAATCTGTCACACGCGAGCCGGCGTGTCCGTGGCTTACGAGGAACCGGCGCGACAAGTCTCGGCCGACCCGAAGCACAATGCTACCAGCCACCAGAGGGACCGTATTCCGAGTTCGTAAAGCTCCAACTGGGGTTCGGCGTCGGGATACGCAAGATGTAGATCGTCTGGGGTCCTACATTCTGTGCGAAACCATTCTCAACCGCTTTGAACGCGTCATCGTGACGATCATTGTTCTGCTGAGTGTAACCGAAATCTCCGTCTCTAATAGACGTAATAACGGCCGTGTGGTGAATTTCCTTCGTTTTCGCAAACTGCCAAAACATGATGTCCCCAGGCGTCGCGTCGCCCGCGGAAACAAGCTGAGCACCATTGTTGACTAAATACTTGTACAACATCGGTGCCGACGTCCACGTCCTCGACCTCGAGTACTCGCGATCCCAGGGGTCGAGCGTGACGGAGTTCGAGTCCCTCCACCAATGGTTTATGTCGTCATCATTGATTATCCCGTTACCTATGACATCTGTCAGCTTGCTGTCGCGCAGGCCGGTGTGAGTCCAAAAATCTCGAGTCTCCTGCATGCCGGCAGCGTCCAACACATCGGACACAAAGTTCGTGCAACCGTCCCCGGGAATCGAGTCACCATTATCGCCGTCATGGCTCAGCGCCTCAGCCACGATCTCGGAAGCGAATTGACTCCAAGCCGCATTGTTGCCAGCACGTGCGTCGAGGAGCGAGCCACCACCGGCAAACTGAGTCGCCGATCCGGGGCATCCGGGAATCGAGGCGTTGCAAGCCGACCCCCCGCCACCTCCTGAAGAGCCGCCGTCGCCTGAAGAATCGTCACCGCAAGAGTTATCGGATTGGCAGGTGCCGTCATACGTGCCGCCTCCGCCGCCGTCAGGCATGCGCATCTTGCCGGTGGGGTCGCTGCCGGTGACCGGGTCATTCCCGGCGTAGTCGTAGCCTGCGATCTGGGTTGGATCGCTCGCCTCGAGGACCGGGTCGGCAGACAGGAAGCGTCCAGTTTGAGGGTTGTAATCGCGGACGCCGAGGTTCTCCAGGCCTGTGCTGGCGTCTTGGTTTCCGCCGACATAGCCCTTAGTGCCGATCCAGGCAGGAACAGTGCCGCGGGCGGCGCCGAAGGGCGCGTACTGGCGGCGCGTGACGGCTTGGCCGGTACCAGTGTTGACCGCGAGTTGGTCGGTGCCCTGGCGATCGCGTATGAGCGTGTCTTCGACGCCGGAGCTGGTGCGTTCAGCCAGCGTGATGCCGCCGAACGTATAGAAGCGAACACCGGTAAGCGTGCCTCCGGTGTTCGTGAGTTGAGCCTCGCCGTCGTAAAGGACGGTGCTCGTGGTTGAGCGGGCGATCAGCAAGTTGCCATCGACGTCATAGGCGTAGTTAGTGGTGTTCGCACCGTTGGTAACGGTCTGCAGCTTGCCTTGGTCGTTCCAGGTATAGCCCTGGGTGCCGAGCGGGCCACCGGTCGCGCTGCTCTGGTTCCCGCTCAGGTCGTAGTGGTAGGTAGCGGTTTGCGCTGCGGCGTTGGGGCCGGTCGCGGTGGTGCCGGACAGTTCAGTGGCGCCCGCGGTGCCTGGGCTGGGGTAGTTGTAGGTGACGTTGGTGTCGTTGGCGGTGTTGCCGGCGGTGTCGTGGTCGATCTCGCTGAGTCGGCTGCTGGCCGCGTCGTAGGTCCAGGACTGCCAGTACGGGGTCACCGGTCCGCCGACCGTGCTGCTGTTCCCGGGACTGGGAGTGGCGGTGCACTGGTCGGTCGCGGTCCAGGCCTGCTGCAGCCGGGTGGCGTAGTCGTAGGTGAAGCACTGGGTGTCGGTGACCGCGGTGGAGGTACCCGTGTTGCCGGCGGCGTTCTGCACGTCCTGGATTCCGGTGACGAGCCCGGAACCCTTGGATACGGTCCCGGCGGCGTTGCCGTAGGTGTAGCTGAGCTGGTCGATCGGGGCGCTGCTGCCCGAGTCGGTGGTCTTCACCTGGTTCAGTGCCTGGGTCTGAGCGTCATAGGTCTGATCGATCCAGATGTTCCCGCCAGCGGTGGGGATCGTGTACCGCAGCGGTTTGCCGTATTCGTCATAGCCGACTGCGGACACATAGGTCCAGGTGGTGCCGCCGGTGGAGGCCAAGGAGACAGGTTGGCCGAATTCGTCGTAGCCGTATTTGAGGTTCTCGGAGGGCAGGTTGTCCTGGGCCGGTTCTCCAATGGTCGAGAGGTTTCCGGCGTAGGTGTAGCCGTAGCTGGTTATCCAGCCTCCCGAAGGCACGAGAGCCGCGTCTGTGCCGGTGAGCGTGACCTGTTGCCCCTGCACCTTGGCTAGGGTGTTGTAAGTCAGGATGCTGGTGGTCCACGTGTCGCCGTTGGAGTAGGACACGGTCGTGGCCGGGTAGCCCTTCTTTACCGTGTCGAAGGTCCATCCGGCGATTTGGTTCGCTGTCGAGAGGGTTTGGGTGCTGGTGGTGTCGTAGGCGCCGGTTTTGCGGTCATCCTTGTCGTACGTGTACGTGGTCTGCTTTCCTCGAGCGTCCGTTGCGCTGAGCATTTCACCACCGTCGTTGTACGTATTTGTCGTGGTTCCCGTGTCGGGATCGACAGACTGTGTCTGCTGTCCGAGCAGGTTGTACTGCCAACTCCAGCTGTTACCGGCGGCATCCGTCTCGGTAGCTGGCTTGCCGGCCGGGGTGTAGGTGTACGTCGTAGCCGAGTAGTCGCTGGTTGGGTCGTTGACGTAGTCGGTCGGAACTCCGGCGTGATACTGGACCAGGGCGCTCTGCTGTCCGAGACCGTTGGTGACAGTGGTCTGCGGCGTTCCGCCGGCCGGTGGCACGGTGGTGACGAAGTTCCCGCCGTAGCTGTACGTGGTCTGCCAGGTCTGCGTGCCGGCCGCGTAGTCGATCGCGACTGACTTCCGTCCCGCGGCGTCGTAGGTGTATCCGGTCTCCTCCGGAATGACTCCGGGCTGCGCCTGAACGTACGTGGTCGATACCGCGGAAGCGTTGTAGTACGGGCTGGTGACCTCGGACTGCCAGCCGTCGGTGTTGTAGTAGGTGTCGGTGATGTCCCGGCCACCGTCCACCGTCTGCGTCTGAACTTCGCGGGCTCGCAGCAGGGCATCGTATAGGGTCTCCGACACCCGGTAGGTGCCGTCGTCGTTGAGCGAGTAGCTGTCGACCACGCTCGGCGCGCTGTTGGAGACCGTGTAGGTGTACTTCAGGTTGGGGGCGCCGGTGGAGGCGGCCTGCCCTGGCTTGTATACGGCGGTCAAGCGACCGAGCTCGTCGTACTGCTGAGTCGTGATGAAGCCCGCGGGATCAGTCTTCTGAGTGGGCACTTCCCGCACAGCGTCGTACGCGGTGGTCGTGACCAAACTCATCGGGTCGGTCACCCGTATGCTCGTTGGTTCCGCTCCGGTCGCCGGGGTGTACGCGGTGGTGGTGGTGTGCGAATTCGCGTCCGTGGCCGAGGTGGGCCGCCCGTACTGGTCGTACGTGGCCTGCGACATCACCGTGTAGTTCGGCGTGGAGCCGGTGTACGAGGTGGCCTGCTCGGTCTGCGTTGCGTCCCCGACGCTTGGGGCGGCTCCCAGGGTGGTGGACTTGTCGTAGAAGGTGAGCGTGTCGGACACGGCGTTGGCCGGCAGCGTCGGAGTGGTGCTACAGGGCACTGACACCGTCTGGACTTCGGCGGGCTTGTTGAGGATCCGTGCCGTGGTGTTGTCGGCGTAGCTGGTGGTGGTGCAGGTGTGCTCGGCTGCGTCGGTCACGTCGCCGAGCGCGTTCGTCTTGGTGACTCGGCCGTAGGCGTCGTGGGTGTAGTCGGTCTCGGTCTGCCGGGTAGAGCCGTTGGCCAGCGGCGTGTACACCTTCGCCGCTGCGGCGCCGGTCATGAACGATTGCTGCGCGGGTATCGAGTTCGGCATCGCGTGCGTGGCCGTGGCGCTGCTCGACCAGGGCACGGACACGGTGTCGGTGACCAGGGACGTGCCGTTGAACACCTGGGTCTCGAAGGTCCGCCCGGCCAGCTGCGTCGAGTCCGGCCATGAGTCACCACGCGTGTCGCTTACCGAAGCCGACCGGGTCGAGCTCGAGGACAGGTAGTCGCCGTTCATGCCCTGGAAGTATGAGTACTGGGTCTTGGTGATCGGGTCCGGGGCGGTGCCGGTCGACACGATCATCCCCTGGTAGCCGCGGAACTGGTCCCATGTGTCCTGGGTTGCGGGGGTGAGCGGGTTGCTGGTGTAGTGCCAGGCGGGGTTGCCGACTGGGGTGTAGGTCGTCTCGATCGCGTCGACGTTGTTGGCTGTGGCGGCGCCGGTCGGGTCGTTCTGGGTAACCGACTGCACGATGTACTTGTTGAAGTACTCCTTGATCGGGTCGGTGTGGCCGGTCGGATACCAGTACTGCGGGTAGCACAGCGTCGTGTTCTGCACGTCGCTCGACGGAGTGGAGCTTCCACAGGCCGGCGAGGAGTAGTTGACCGAGATCTTCTCGTCGGTCTCGGTGATGATTTGCGTGAGCCGGTAGCGGGTGATCCACGGGTAACCGTTGCCCAGGTTGACCCGGTTAGCTAGCGCGGTGCCCGAGAACGTCACGCTGTTCGGCGTGATCGTCCCGGCCGGGCCACCGCCTAGGGCATCCTGCCCCGTGTGGGCGATGGTGGAGAGCCACAGCGATGGGGTGGATGTATCCCCCGATCCGAGGGGCGGAAAGGAATAGGTGAACGCCCAGGAGTCGGCCGGGTCGAGCGTCGTACCGACCAGCGCCTCGGTTTGGACACCGGTCAGCTCCAGCTCGCTCCAGAACGACGGGGACTGAGACGAGCAGGACGCGCCCGATGCGCAGTTCAGGTCGTAGGGAACGTCGGGCCAGGTCGATGTTGAGCCCGGCAGGTTGCTTGTCGCGCACCCGGTGGAGGAGGTGTTGCAGCGTCCGTTGTAGGTGAACAGCACCTCACCGGCCGGAGTGGCTGAGTACAGGCTGGTAGAGCGCTGTCCGTACTCGATCTTCTGCAGGTAAGAGTCGCGCGTGTACGCACTCGTCGATGCCGCGGTGCTGCCTAGATCCTGCGCGTAGTAGTTGGTGTCGGTGGCGTACCAGTAGGAGATCGCGTCGCCGTGCGTGTCCACGACGTAGTCGAGATTCCATCGATAGGCCTGCGCGCAGTAGGACTGGGAGAACGTGGAGTTGTAGCACGGCTGTCCCGACGCGGTCGCGTATACCGGCTCGGTGTCCACGGAGTTCGTCGTCGCGTTGCCGGAGGCGTAGCCGGGGAGCTGGTTGAGGCCGAAGTAGTACCGGGTGCCGTCGGTGGTGGTCACCACCCAGTACTCGCCGCCGTGTGCCCCGTTGACCGCTCCGGTTTTGTAGGTCACAAGCTCGTTGGAATCGTCCGTGGGATGGTAAGCGCCGCTGGTGTCGTCCTTGATGAGGGTTGAGGTGTGTCCGTTCAGGCTGAACGTCAGCTGGTTGTTGTTCGACCAGCACTCGTCCCAGGTCTGGGTCGATCCGGCCGGATTCTGGTGGCACGAACCGTAGGACCGCTCGATGTAGGAGTCGGATAGCGTCCATCCGTCTCCTGACGTGCCTGCCTGGTTGTTCGTGTTCGAGGTCAGGCCGTCCAGGGACTGAGAGTTGTACGACAGCGCGAGGCTCGGGCTCAGGCCGCCCGGAACTGGAGATGCGGTGAGCGGATAGGACCAGGTGAACGCGTCCGATGCACCTCCCGCCTGCCAGGAGCCGGACGGCTTGAGGCTGGTAGCCGAAAAGTCCCCGCCGCCGCCCCCTTCGGTGCTGTCTGACGTCGCGCCCAGCACCAGGGTGGCCGCCGAGGTAGTTGAGGGGTGCGCGGCCATCGCGCCAGCGTGGGTGGCACTTCCTGTTCCGGTCGCAGGCAGTGACACCTTCGCAGTCAGCGTGCGATGCGTCGAGTCGTTGGTGAAGACCACTGGTTTCGCGACACGGCAGGCCGCCACCTCAGGGGTGGTGAGAGCACACTCCGGAAGGGTGACTAGCCGCAGCCGTGCCGCCCAGTCTCCGCCGAAGGCCGTCGCGAACTGGCGGTAGGACAGGGTCACAGTGGCCTGGGCGTTGCCGGACTTGCCGTCTGCGCGCGTCAGTGCCATCAGAGCCCCGGTCACGCCAGCGGCCTGCGCAGCCGCGCGCGGTTCGACGGTCACTGACACAGCACCGGGCGCTGCCGAAGCGCCGGATCCGGTCGCGGCTGCCACGGTGACCGGCAGGCCCGCGGCAGCTTGCGCCCCCGAACGCCCCGTCAAGTTGACGGTCGCACTGCCTGACGGCCACACCGGGGCGGGTATCTTGCCGGATGCCATCGGTACGGCCTTGACATAGTGCGAAGCCACCGGCGAGACCGGCACGCTGGGAGTGTGCGGCAATCCCGGCTCCGACGAGCCGTGCACCGCGGCCATCGCGCTCGTGCCCGCGATGAACTGCGCCGTTAAGGTCAACGCGACTGAGGACGCCAACATACGGCCCCAAGCGGGCCGCGAGGCAACAGTCGAAGAATATCCGTCCATGCGTAGTAAGCCCCGCATTACCACGAGTCCCCTCCCCAGCGGAACACGACTACGC
>NZ_JAGSXH010000186.1 GCF_018283645.1 Actinocrinis puniceicyclus
AGTTCTGTGAGAAGACTCGATTCAAGGGCAGGGGCCGTCGTGCTGTCCAGGGTTTCCGCGTAAGTCACAGCCTGTGAATTATGCCGCCCACCTGCGACTACACGAATGAGGCTTTTGAATAATCCTCCTGGTTGGAAACCAAAAGCTCGTTCACTCAGCGCTGGAGATGGATGCAGCGCTCTGGCAGGCGAGCGGTGCGGTTTGCCACACGAAAATCACGGAGGCGGAGTGGGACGACCTGCGCGAGCCGCTGGAGGTGACCCGGTTGGCGTTTGTGAACGCAGCGAGGCGGAACCTTCTGAGGGATGTGTCAGTGATCGAACGCCTGGTAGCACGTCCTTCACTGGAGGAGCTGCACCGTGAAACTGGCAAGCGAGCTGAGGCCGAAAGCGCGGGCGGATTGGCCTAAAGTCAGTGCAGTGACTACAGAAGGCTTACACCGTCGTGGCTGCGAACGTGCGGCCACGTGGGTTCGAATGCGTCGAGAATGCGAACGGCGAACGCCTCGCTCATGCGCTGTGGGATCTCGTCGGGTGTCAGCCATGCGAACGCCTGGGTTTCGTCGCTGGGCCGTAGCTGGCCGCCGGTGACGTGGCAGCGGAAGACGATGGCCACGATGCCGTGCTTCATGTTCTTGTAGACGCCGGTCACGGACTCCGGCTCGACGGTCAGCCCGGTCTCTTCATAAACCTCGCGGGCGACTCCCTCGGGGATCGTTTCGCCGAGTTCCAGGACGCCGCCGGGCGGTTCCCACTGGCCGTTGTCGCGTCGCTGCACGGCCAGGGCGCGGCCGTGGTCGTCGATGATCGCTGCTGCGACACTCACGGAGTGGGTCGGTGTCGTCGTTGGGCTCATGGCTACAGCGTAGACTCTGCTACAGGAGCGAGGAGTAGGCATGCGGACCGCGATTGACCCGATAAGTGATCGTCCGGCGTATAAGCAGATTGCCGATGCGATCCGCGACGCGGTGTCGAGCGGCGAAATCGGGCCTGGTGAGAAGGTTCCGAGCGAAGCAGACTTGATCCGCTTGTTCAACGTCGCTCAAGGAACAGTCCGCAACGCCTTGAGCCTCCTTCGTGCGGAAGGGCTACTGCGGGCGGAACACGGCAAGGGCGTGTTCGTCCGGGAGCGTCCCCCGATGCAGCGCAAAGCGTCCAACCGCTTCCGGCGCTCGCACCGCGATGCGGGTAAGGCCGCGTACACGGTGGACGCCGAGGCCCTGGGTATCAAGCATGACGTTGAGGTGTTCAAGGTTGGCCCGGACGTGGTGCCGGACGAGATTGCGGAACGGCTCGGCGTGCCGGTGGGCTCGACCGTTTTGGTGCGTAGCCGCCGCTACCTGCACGGGCCGACGCCGACCGAAATTGCCACGTCCTATGTGCCGTGGTCGATCGCCGAGGGAACGGCCATGGCCGAGGAGAACCCCGGCCCCGGCGGCATCTATGCGCGGATCGAAGAGGCCGGCCACCGGCTCGGCAAGTTCACTGAGGATGTCACCGCGCGGATGCCGATGCCCGATGAGGCCAAGGCACTGCATCTGCCCTCGGGTACGCCGGTGATGCGTGTCCTGCGGACGGCGTACGACACGAACGGGGTCGCGGTGGAGGTCTGTGACACCGTGATGACCGCTGACCTGTTCGTTCTCTCCTACGAGCTGCCCGCAGACTGACTCCTTCATAACTCCTTTGCAGGAGCTCTTGACTGCCGCTAGGATTACTCCTATAAATAAGTACAGAGGCACTTATCTAGAGAAGGAGTTCTTCAGTGAATCTTCCGCTCGATCCGACTCGGCTGATCCTGGCGATGGCTCCGGCCGCGCCCCGGATCAAGGACAAGCAGACCGGTGAGATCGACACCAACCGTGACGGCGTGGCGCTCTACGAGGTGCAGGCCGTGATGCAGATGGACGGCGGTGCGCCGTTGCCGATGAACATCTCCGTTCCGGAGACCGGTCTCGCGGACACGATCGACATCGGTAGCAAGCTCAAGGCCACGGGCCTGATCGCGCGCACCGGGGTGTCGAAGTTCGGCAAGGAGTACGTGATGTTCAGCGCTGCGGCGCTGACGGTGGCGGGCTGAGCGATGGCCACGGTGGTTCTGATCGCGCTCGGGCTGGTCGCCGCGCTGACGTACTGGCGGCGCCTGGCCCGGCGCGGGGCACTCCAGTTGCCCAAGGATCTGGTGACCTCGGCGGTCCTGCTGGGCCGCGCTGTCTATGCCCTGGTTCGCTTCTACGTGCGGTTCGTGCTCGGGGAGGTGCGCTCATGGTGAACCCGGAGCACCTCGCGGCGGTTATGGCCGTGGCGACCGGGGGAGCGGTGGCGCTGCCGTACTCGGTCACCGGCCTGCGGTACCTGACGGTGGATGCGGACCGGCGTGCGGTGATGCGCCGTGGCTGGTTCATCCGGGCCACGTGGCGTCGTACGGCTGCGCGTATCGGCCTGGTGCAGACCGATCACGCGGCGAAGGTCGGCGCGGACATCCCGCTGGCCGGGGAACTGCGCCGGTCCTCGGACAAGCCGCGCGTCCTGATCCCTCGCATCGCGGTGCGGGTGGAGGCGTGGGGCCTGCGCATCGACGTGCGTACGGTCGGGCGGATCGGGCTCGGCGAGTTGCAGGCGGCCTCCTCCTACCTTGCGGACGCCTGGCGGGTGCCACAGGTGCGGGTCGAGCAGGACCGGCCCGGTGTGGTGCGTCTTCGTGCCCTGCTGCGCGACCCGCTCACGGTCCCGACCAGGTATGAGCCGGACGCCTCGGCTCCGGTGGATCTGGCCTCCTGGCCGGTGGGCCGCGACGCAGACGGACAGGAAGTCACGATCCGCTCCTCGGGTGTCTCCGGTGTGGTGCTCGCCGGCCTTGCCGGGTTCGGCAAGACCTCATTCCTCAATACCCGCTTTTGTCAGCTCGCCCCGTCCCCGGCGGTTCAGTTCGTGCTGATCGACGGCAAGGGCGGCCCGGACTACGACGATCTGTTCGCCCGTGCGTGGCTGTACAGCAAGGACGACCTCGACCAGGTGCACGCGGTGCTGAGCAAGGTGCACCGGCTCATGCTGCTGCGTCAGGGCGGTATCGCGTCGGTGTTGGGCGTGAAGAACGTCTGGCACCTCGGCCCGTCCGAGGCGTGGCCGCTGGTGGTCGTCGTGGTCGACGAGGCGCACACCTTCTTCAACGAGACCAAGACCGACAAGGCTCGTGACAAGGTCACCGGCGAGATCACCCGCATGGTTGAGGAACTGGTGCGCAAGGGCCGCAACGTCGGGATACAGACGATCCTGGCCACCCAGAAGGCCACCGGCGACGCGATCCCCACCCGGATCCGCGACAACTGCCAGGCCGCTGTCTCGTTCGCGCAGCGCACCTCGGAAGCCTCCGTGGCGGCGCTGGGTGCGGACATCGCCGAGTACCCCGAGGCGCACCCGCGCCGTCTCCAGCACCCCGACTACATCGGCGTGGCCTCCATGGTCGTCGAAGGACGCCCCGGCTTCACCCTGGTGCGCACCCCGCGCACCGAGGACGACACCGCCGCCAGGCTCGCGGCCGACACCGCGCACCTGGTCTCGGACCCACTCGCCCTGATCGAGTACCAGACCCGCGGCCTGCACGCCGTCGAGGACGACACCGCCGCCTAGCCGCTCAGAAACCTGCTGTTCGGCGCCCTGCGCGCAGAGTCCCTACCCGCTCCATGCCCGAAGCGAGAAAGGCAGAACCCTGATGGAAACCACCTCGACGCACCGGCTGTTGTCGGCCGCGAACGGCGCTACCGCGCTGCTGGGCCGCCTCGACCTCGGCCAGCTGCCCGCGCTCTGCGCGCTGCACATCGGCGCGAACCACCGTCGCGGCTGGCGCATCGGCGTCGCGGCCCTGCTCAACGGCTACGGCCTGAGCGAACTGGAGCAGATCGACGCCATCCGCACCTGGGCCGTGGCCCTGGGCGGCGTGGTGCGCCTCGACGAGCAGGCCACCCCCGACGAGCACGGCTCCCACCGCCACCTGGCGGCGCTGGTCGACCTGCCGGACGGCTCGCACTTCGAGGTCTGGACCCACCTGGTCCGTGTCTCGCTGTCCGTCCCCGCCTCCGTCTGATCCGGCCGCTGCCGCTGGCCACCAGTCCACGCCCCGCGGCCTGGTGACCGGCGCGACCTACCCGGCTCGAACCGATCAACACCCGAACACAAGGAAGGACAGAACCCTGATGGACCCCGTTGAACTGCTCACCCTCGCCGCCGGTGTCGGCGGCACCCTGACCGGTTTCTTCCTCGGGCTGCGCGTGTGCGGCCCCCGTATCCAGATCGAATGGACCGAGCGCCACCCGCGCGAACTGGCCCAGCAGGTACGCGACGGAGAGGTCAAGCTCTCCGCGCTGACCGAGCACTCCCGCCGCCTGGTCCTGGCCGAACTGGCCCGCATGGGCAACGGCCTGGAGCTGGAGGACTCCGCGCAGTTCCTGACCGTCACCGGCATCGGCGGGCGCTACGTCGGCAAGCCGGAACCGGACTGGGCGCACCGCAAGGCGGCCTGACCATGACCGCCCCCACCCTGCACGCCGTCACCCGGCCGCCGTCCGGGTTCGATCCCGCGATCGAGTCCGACGGCCTGACCCTCGACACCGAGCACGGCCCGGTGGACCTGGTCGCCGTCCAGCGCGCGCTGTCCGGCGAGCGGCTGCACCTGACCCGCGCCGAACACAAGTACGTCGCCGCGCTGATCCGCGCGCACCTGGCGGTCTACCCCACGCGCAAGGCGGCCTGACGTGGTGCACCTGCGCGTGATCGCACCCGCCCCAGAGATCAGGGACCTGATCGACCGTCTCAGGTCCCTGCCCGGCCTTCAGGTCGTCGAGTCCTCCCGTCCGCTGCCCGCGCGCACCCCCGGTGCGGTGCGCCAATACCTCACCCTCATCCCCACCCCGACCGTAGAGAGGAGCTGATCCCCATGAGCGCGCTGCGGCGCATCAGCGACGGCGTGCTGTTCCAGGCCGTACTGACCGGTTCGCTCTCCTTCTCCCACATCCACGACCTCGCGGCGGCCCACGGGCAGGGCGGTTGGAAAGCGTGGCTCTACCCGCTGTCCGTCGACCTGCTCACCGTCGCCGCGTACCGCAAACTGACCACCGCCCGGTCGGCCTCGGCCCCCGCCGGCCTGGCCTGGTGCGCCTTCCTGCTCGGCCTGGCCGCGTCCCTCGCGGCGAACATCCTCGGGGCCTGGCAGAACCCTGACCGGCTCGTCGCCGTCGCACTCGGCGTCTGGCCCGCCGTCGCCTTCCTCGTATGCACCCTGCTCACCCACGACCCCACACCCGCGAGCGCCCCCGCGACTGCCTCTGCACCCGCACCGACACCGACCGATGCTCCGGCCCCCGCCCCCGCGGCCCGGCCTGTCGACACCGCGCCCGCGCCGCGCCCGGTCGTCGTCGAGCAGGTGGCCTCGCCTGCGCCTGCTGCCCCGGCTGAGCCGGTGCCCGCGCTGCCGGAGGTCTCGCCCAAGTTCCTGGAGTGGGCGCGCCGCGTAGCCGAGCAGCACCAGCGCGAGCACGGCGCACCCATCGACCTGGGCACCCTGCGCACCCGCCTGAAGGTCAACGAGCCGTTGGCCCGCGCCGTGCACGCGCACCTGAGCACCGGAACGGCAGGTGCCTGAGATGGCCGACACCGCGCAAGCCGCCTACCTCGAACTCGCCGTGCGCGCACTGGAGAACCGCGACCGCCCGGCCTTGCTCGGTGCGCTTGCCTCCCTCGACCTGGCCACCCTCGACCACCTCGCCGCCGTGCTCGCGCACCCGGTGTGGTCCGCGCTTGCTCCCGACCTCCCGTCCATCTCGCGCCTGCTGGAGGGCTGAGCGTGACTCTCGACCTCGCGTCGCTGACCCCCGGTGAACTGGCCTCCCTGGCCCGCGTCACCGGGGCACTCGGCCAGCTCGCCAACGCAGGAACCTGCGAAAACCCCATCCGCCTGGTCGGCGGCCGGGACGTGATCGAGGCGGCGACCGGGGAAATGCTCGACTCCTCGACCGGCCGCGAGATCACCGTTTCGTGCGGCAACCGGCGCGCGTCCAAGTGCGCGTACTGCTCCACCCTCTACAAGTACGACGCCTACAACCTCGTGGCCTCCGGGCTGCGGGGCGGCAAGGACGTACCCGCCACGGTCGCGCAGCACCCGGCCGTCTTCCTCACCCTGACCGCGCCGTCGTTCGGCCCGGTGCACCGCGGCCCGGACAAGTCCGGCCAGGCCCGCTCCTGCCACCCGCGCCGCGACGGCTCCGGCTGCTTCCGCTGGCACGCGAAAGGCGATCCGCTCATCGGCACACCCTTGGACCCGACCAGCTACGACTACGCCGGGCACGTCCTGTTCAACGCGCTCGCGGCCAAGCTGTGGTCGGTCACCACTACCGAGATTCGCCGCGCCCTGGCCCGCACGCTCGGCATCACCCGCACCGCCCTGAAGGAACAGGCGGTGGTCACCTTCGCCAAGGTCGCCGAGTACCAGGCACGCGGCGTCGTGCACTTCCACGCCGTCATCCGGATCGACGGACCGAACGGCCCGGCCTCGACCCCGCCGGCCTGGGCCACGGTGCAGCTGCTGAAGGATGCGATCGAGCAGGGCACGGCGCGCGCCACCGTGGCGGCTCCTGAGTCCCGCGCGCTCGGCGAGTACGTGTTCGGCTGGGGCGAGCAGGTCAGAGCCGACCCGATCACCTCGGCCACCCTCGGCGGCGATGGCCAGGTCAATGACGTGACCGTGGCCCGGTACATCGCCAAGTACGCCACCAAGTCAACCGAGATCACCGGCGCGGAACTGCCCCGCCTGGCCTGCCGCACCTGTGACGGCACCGGCCGCATCGTCGAACGCCACCTCGACCGGCCACCGATCGAGGTTCCCTGCCGGTACTGCCACGGCACCGGCCGAACCCTCGACCTCGACCAGTGGAAGCTGACCGACCACGCCCGGCGGCTCATCGAAACGTGCTGGCTCCTGGGCGGCCTGCCCGAACTCGCTGACCTGCGGCTACGCCAATGGGCGCACATGCTCGGCTTCCGCGGCCACTTCGCTACCAAGTCCCGCACCTACTCCACGACCTTCGGCGCGCTGCGCCAGGAACGCGCCGACTACACCCGCGCGCTCGATCCCGAACTCGCCGCGCTCGCCGACTCCCCCGACGTGATTGTCATCAACCACTGGTCCTACGCCGGACCCGCCGACGTGACCGGCC
>NZ_JAGSXH010000187.1 GCF_018283645.1 Actinocrinis puniceicyclus
GGCCTACCGGGGGAGGGGGGAGGGCACCCGGCAGGCCCTGGTCCTCGGTTAACCGCGATCCGCGGGTGTAAACGGGACCGGCTTCGGCCTGTTCAACCGGCCCTCTCTTTCCGGTCCGCTCGCTCCGGTCCGCTCGTTCGCGCCGTCAGCCGGACGGCAGTGCCGGACCGCCGCTCAACACCGCCGCCGCCGCGTCGCCGTCGCGCTCGATCCGCCGCAGCACAGCGGCCGGTTCGAAGACGAGCGCGGCCGGATCGCCGCGCTCGACCTCCTCCCAGCGCAGCGCGAGCGCCACCGCCGGGCACTCTTCTGCGCGCAGCGAGTACGGCGCGACCGTGGTCTTCGGCCCGCTGTTCTGGCTCCAGTCGATGAACACCTTGCCCGGCCGCTCAGCCTTCGCCATCCGGGTCACCGCCAGATCCGGGTGCTGCTCCTCCAGTGCGGACGCGACGCGCCGCGCATATCGGGCGGCCCGGGCAGGCTCCGCCTCGCGAATCGGAACATACAGGTGCATGCCTTTGCCGCCGGAGACCCCCGGGTACGCGCTCAGCCCGTCAGCGGCCAGAGCGTCGCGCAGCAGCAATGCGACCCGCACGCATTCGCCCAGCCCCGCGGGCGGGCCGGGATCGAGGTCGAAGACGAGCCGGTCCACGCCCCGCATCCCGCCGCGCGGTCCGACCCGCCACGGCGGCACGTGCAGTTCGACGCCGGCAAGGTTGGCCGCCCAGACCAACGCGGCCGGCTCCTCCAGCATGAGGTACCGCACCGAATCGCGGCCTTTCGTGCTGTGCGGGGCGGCGAGCGTGACCGTACGCAGCCACGAGGGAGTGTTCGGCGGAGCGTTCTTGCTGAAGAAACCAGCCTCGCCCGTACCGTCCGGGAAGCGTTTGAGCGTCACCGGGCGGCCCGCGAGATGCGGGAGCAGGACAGGCGCGATCCGCCGGTAATAGTCGACCAGATCGCCCTTGGTGAATCCGGTCCGCGGAAACAGCACCTTGTCCTGGTTGGACAGGCGCACCCGGCGCTCGTCCGCGTCGATCTGGACGGGACCGCGGCCGCTCACGGCCGCTTCCAGCCGTCCGCCCACGCAGCGGCGTCGCCCGCGGTGGCCGGCTCGGGCAGCGGCGGCTGCGGGTCGGGGCCGGGCGGACGCGGCGGCACCGGGTCGGGTTCCGGCAGCGGCGGGGCCGGCTGCGGTCCCGGACGGCCCGGCGGGGGCGCCGGGATCGGGTCGGGCTGGATCGGTTGCGGACGGGCGGGATCCGGCTGCATCGGGTCGGCCGGATCGGGGGTCGGGGTCAGCGGATCGGGCGGCTCCGGGAAGATCCCGGCCCGGCGGCCGCGGCCGCGCTCCGGCTCCCAGTCCGGCGTCCGGTCCGGTTCCCGGTCCGCGGGAAGAGTCTCTGCGAAGATCGATTCAGTCATGCCCACGCGGGTACCCTGGGGCGGCTGCGCCATGCGGCCGCCGAATCTGTGCGAACACCGTTCGCGAGCGGTGGGCGCCGGCTCGTCACGCCTGGCGCTTGGCCGGGTTCCTGGTGACCAGCAGACCGCTGCGGAACGCGGCGTCCACGGCCTGCGCCCGGGAGCTGACCCCGAGCTTGACGTAGATCCGGCGCAGATGCGACTTGATCGTGTGCTGAGAGACCCAGAGTTTGCGGCCCACCTGCACGTCGGTCATGCCCACCGCGACCCCTTCGAGGACCTGCACCTCGCGGTAGGAGACGTCCGGGTTCCACGCGATCTTGCGGCGCGGGCCGAAATCGCCGCGGCAGTGCGCGATGGCGACGGCGTGCGCGGAGTTCATCGCGCCGAGGGCGTCGAGGATGTGCGCCATGTGGCTCTTGACCGTGTGCCGGGCTATGCCCAGTTGCCCGGCCACCTCTTCGTTGGTCTTGCCGTCCGCGATGAGGGCCAGCACCTCTATTTCACGCGCGGTCAGCGGGCGCCGTGGCCGGCGTGGGCGGCCCTCGCGCGAACGGGTGTCCTGCGCGGTGGAGCGCGTGACGGAAAGGCGCGTGGGCCGTAGTGGCGGGGCGATTGCCTCCGAGAGTGTCACAGGGCACCTCCAAAGATTGGCGATCCGGTCCTGCCCGCGAACGGCGGGCTGCGAAATCCGGCTCCGGATCGAAAGCAGCGCCGCTGTACCCCGAGAACGGCGAAGCATGCGCACCGACGCGGCCCGATCGCCCGCACCCCGTCCACCCGCGCCCGCCACATCGTCGAGTCCTGTATTCCTTTCGAGACTGTGCGCGAGCCGCGGCGGGCATCGCTACGGCCGCCGTGGCTCGCGCATTTTCGATCGGGGGCCGAACGCCCGGCGCCCGATCGAGCTATTCGATCACTGCCGGGCCCTCGACGATCTCGCGGCCGAGGAAGCCGGCCAGCACCAGCACCACCGAGCCGGCCAGCGCCAGCCAGGCCCCTGCCTGCATGCTGTGCTGCGCCGAGCGGTAGACCTCGATGGCCAGCAGCACGAACAGCACGATGCCGAGCGCGCCGGCCAGACGTGTGAGCCAGCCGGTGCGGTCGACCACGCCGACCAGCGCGACCAGTCCGAAGAGGATCGCGATACCGCCGACGGACTTGACGATGTCGCCTTGGGCGAAGAACTCCATCTTCACCAGCGCGTGGTTGCTCAGATCCACGCCGGTGACGCCCCGGGTCCAGTCCATGAACGCGGCGACGATCAGTGCGGCGCAACCGGCGAGCGTGAGCAGGAGCCGCCCGAAGTCGATTCCGGGCCGGCTCCTCGCGGGCACGGCCGTCCGGTGCACGGTGGGCGTTCCCATCGTTACAGCCACCTCCATCCCAGAAAAGCTGCTCATCCCGGGTAACCGCCGCGCCGTCAGGCAAACGCGCCGTCGCGCAAACGGGCGGACACGCGCGGCCGTGGTGTCCGATTTCCGCTAGCCCCCGATCGCCCGGTGGCCCAGGATGGGAGTCGTGATGAGTGAGGACGCCAAGTACGAGGCGTTGCGCGGCCGCGATGCACGTTTCGACGGAGAGTTCTTCGTCGGGGTGCTGACGACGGGCATCTACTGCCGGCCCAGTTGCCCAGCGATGACACCCAAGCGGCAGAACGTGCGGTTCTTCGCGAGCGCCGCGGCGGCTCAGGGCGCGGGCCTGCGCGCCTGCAAGCGGTGCCGCCCGGACGCCGTACCCGGCTCACCGCAGTGGAACGTGCGCGCCGACGCGGTGGCGCGCGCGATGCGGCTGATCGCGGACGGCGTGGTCGACCGGGAGGGAGTGGCCGGGCTCGCCGCGCGGCTCGGCTACAGCGCGCGGCAGGTACAGCGGCAGCTCACCGCGCAGGTCGGCGCGGGCCCGGTGGCGCTGGCCCGGGCGCAACGGGCGCACACGGCGCGGGTGCTGTTGCAGACCACGCGGCTGCCGGTCTCTCAGGTGGCTTTCGCCGCGGGTTTCGACAGCATCCGCCAGTTCAACGAGACGATCCGGGCGATCTACGCGCTGACGCCGACGCAGTTGCGGCTGGCGCGGCCCAAGCGCGGCAACGGGCCGGTGTTGCGCGGCGGGCACGAACCGGGGGCGGGCGGCGGAATCGCGCTGCGGCTGGCCTTGCGCGGTCCGTACGCCGCGGCACAGTTGTTCGACTTCCTCGGCCGGCGTGCCATCGCAGGCGTCGAGGAGATGCTGGGCGAACGCGGCGCGCGCACGTATCGCCGGACGCTGCGGCTGCCTGCCGCGGCGGCGGTAGCAGAGGTCGATGAGCGCATCGGCGACGGCGGCTGGCTGGAGTGCAGGCTGCACCTCGGCGAACTACGCGACCTGACGGCCGGGATCCAGCGGCTGCGGTGCCTGTTCGACCTCGACGCCGACCCGTACGCGGTCGGCGAACGGCTCGGCGCGGATCCGGTGCTCGGCCCGCTGGTGCGGCGCGCGCCGGGGCTGAGGGCACCGGGCTCGGCGGACGCGCCGGAACTGGCGGTGCGCGCGGTCCTCGGCCAGCAGGTCACCGTGGCGGCGGGGCGCAGGCTCGGCGAGGCGCTGGTCGCGGCCTACGGTGAGAAGCTGCCCACGCCCAGCGGCGGCCTGACCCACCTGTTCCCCGCGCCGGGAGAGCTGGCCGACAGCGAGTTGGGCGCGCTGCGCATGCCGGAGGCGCGGCGGGCGACGCTGCGCACGGTATCGGCGGCGCTCGCGGGCGGGCTGCGGCTCGATCCGGGAGCGGACCGGGACGAGGCGGAGCGCGAACTGCTGGCGCTGCGCGGGATCGGGCCGTGGACGGCCCGTTACATCCGCATGCGCGGGCTCGGCGATCCGGATGTCCTGCTGGTCGGCGACGTGGCGATCAAGGCGGCGCTGCGGCGTGCCGGGGCCGACGCCCATGCCGGCGCCGCAGCCGAGGACGCGCGCGCCTGGCAGCCATGGCGCTCGTACGCGATGCACCACCTGTGGAACAGCGCAGCGATCGTATGAGGGGCCTGATTTCGCGGCCGCGGGCCGGGATCGCGCCCGGCGCGGTGCACGTGCCGGACTGGCTGAGCCCGGCGCAGCAGCGCGACCTGGTGGCCGCGTGCCGGGGCTGGGCTGCGGGACCGGTGCCGATGCGCCACACCGTGCTGCCGCGCGGCGGCGTGATGTCCGTGCAGACGGTGTGCCTCGGCTGGCACTGGCAGCCCTACCGGTACACGCGCACGGCCGACGACGTCAACGGCGAGTGTGTCGCGCCGCTGCCGGACGCCCTGGTCGAGCTGGGGCGCCAGGCCCTGGCCGCGGCGTATGAGAGTGCTGTCGGCGACTATCTGGACGGCCGCGGCGAATACACGCCGGACGTCGCGCTGGTCAACTACTACGACGGCGCGGCGCGCATGGGCATGCACCAGGACAAGGACGAGCGTTGCGCGGCACCGGTCGTTTCGCTGAGCATCGGGGACAGCTGTGTGTTCCGCTTCGGCAACGCCGAGACGCGCGGACGACCGTACACGGACGTGGAACTGGAGTCGGGTGACCTGTTCGTCTTCGGCGGCCCGTCCCGGTTCACATATCACGGCGTGCCGAAGGTTTATCCGGGCACGGGCGACCCGGGCACCGGATTGACCAGGGGGCGGCTGAACCTGACGCTGCGCGCCACCGGCCTGCCCGTCCCCGGAAAGATCGGATGAACCTGGCGGGCCGGCGGCCGGTGTGTGATGGTGTGGTTGTGACGCAGAGCGTGAGCGGCGCGGCCGGCGCCGGCCGGACCTTCCTCGGGCTGCCCGCCTTCCCGGACGCGGCCCGCGCCTCGACGAAGGACGCGCGGCTGCGGGCGAACCTGACCCGCGCGACGCACACGATCCGCGACAAGCGGGCGCACGCGGTCGGGGAACTGGCGGACTGGGCCGATCTGCGCGCGGCCGGGGCGGCGATCAAGACCCGTACGCTGCGGCACCTGGACACCTACCTGCTGCAGGTCGAGGAGAAGGTCACGGCCGCCGGCGGGGTGGTGCACTGGGCCCGGGACGCGGCCGAGGCGAACCGGATCGTCGCCGGGCTGGTGCACGCGACGGGGCAGCGCGAGGTGGTGAAGGTCAAGTCGATGGCCACCCAGGAGATCGGCCTGAACGAGGCGCTGGAGGCCGAGGGCATCCGCGCCTACGAGACCGACCTGGCCGAGCTGATCGTGCAACTGGGCGACGACCGGCCCTCGCACATCCTGGTGCCGGCGATCCACCGCAACCGCGGCGAGATCCGGGAGATCTTCCGCACCGCGATGGGCCGCTGGGGCATGCCGGCGCCCGAGGACCTCGGCGACGAGCCCGCGGCGCTGGCCGAGGCGGCGCGGCTGCACCTGCGCGAGAAGTTCCTGCGCGCGAAGGTCGCGGTGTGCGGGGCGAACTTCATGGTGGCCGAGACCGGAACGCTCGCGGTCTTCGAATCCGAGGGCAACGGCCGGATGTGCCTGACCGTGCCGCAGACCCTGATCGCGGTGGTCGGCATCGAGAAGGTCGTGCCGACCTGGCGGGACATGGAGGTCTTCTTCCAGCTGCTGCCGCGTTCCTCCACCGCGGAGCGGATGAACCCCTACACCACGCTGTGGACCGGCGTCACCGACGGCGACGGCCCGGGCGCCTTCCACCTGGTGCTGCTGGACAACGGCCGCACGCGGGCTCTGGCCGACACGGTCGGGCGCCAGGCGCTGCGCTGTATCCGCTGCTCCGCCTGCTTGAACGTGTGCCCCGTGTACGAACGCGCCGGAGGGCACGCCTACGGTTCGGCTTATCCGGGGCCGATCGGCGCGATCCTCACCCCGCAGCTGCGCGGCCTCGACAACGCGCTGGACGCCTCGCTGCCGTTCGCCTCCAGCTTGTGCGGGGCCTGCTACGAGGTGTGCCCGGTCGAGATCGACATCCCGCGGGTGCTGGTCCATCTGCGGGCGAAGGTCGCGGCGCGCGGCGGCCGCGGGCACCGGGCCGAGCGGGCCGCGATGCGCGCGGCCCGCTGGGTGATGACGGACCCGCGGCGGTTCGCGGCCGCCGAGCGGATCGCCGTGCGCGCCCGGCGGCTGCAACCCGGGCGACTGCCCGGGATCGGGGCCGCGTGGACCGACAGCCGGCAGCTGCCGAAGCTGCCCGAGCAGTCGTTCCGGGACTGGTGGAAGCACCGGACCGACGAGCCCGGGCAGGCCGACGAGCCCGGGCAGGCCGGGTCGTGATGAGCGCGCGCGACGAGATCCTTGCCCGGGTGCGCAACGCGCTGCGAGATGTGCCGGCGGACGAGAGCCCCGGCGACGTAGCCGTCCCCCGCGGCTACCTGACCGCCCACGCGCCGGACGACCCGCGCTCCCTTGCCGAACTGCTCGCCCGCAACCTCGCCGACTACCGCGCGCACGTGTACCGGTGCGCGCCGGATCAGCTGCCGGAAACGATCGCCGGGCTGCTGGCGCGGCGCGGCGCCCGCAGCGTGGCCGTGCCCGCGGGCCTGCCCGCTTCCTGGCTTTCGGGTATCGCAGCGGACTGCGGCGATATCCGTCAGGTCTCTGACGCCGCGCGGCCGACGGCGCGCGATCTGGACGCGGTCGACAGCGTTGTGACCGGCTGCGCGCTGGCGATCGCGGAGACCGGGACGATCGTGCTCGACGGCGGCCCGGGCCAGGGCCGCAGGGCCTTGACACTGTGGCCCGACCACCATGTGTGCGTGGTACGCGCGCCGCAGCAGGTCGTCGCGTCCGTGCCGCTGGCCCTGCCCCTGCTC
>NZ_JAGSXH010000188.1 GCF_018283645.1 Actinocrinis puniceicyclus
TGCCTGGCCCGCTCGGCCAGCTGTGCGATGGCCCGCGCATCGAGCAGGTCCGTCAGGTCCGCTCCCGACATCCCGGCCTCCGCCTCGATGGTAGTGATCGCCTCGGCGCTCTCTACCACAACCGGACCTTCCACATCAACAACGTCGATAGTCATAGGAATCAGTCCTCTCCACTGGTCCCCACCTTTATCGACACAGTCCCTCGGATAGATCGTGATCGACACCGGAGGTCCGTAGTCTCGCGGAGCGCGCGCCTTGGATATGCCCGGAGTATGCCCGCGTGGCGCGGTGGGCGTCACTGGTAGCTGGTCAATCTGGCACGGATCTGGCACGGGAACCCTGGACCGATATCAAGGTCTGGGTCTCCCGACTGTCTGCCGGGTCTGTGACCTGCGGCGAGTGTCTGAGCTGGTGAGGGGACTCGAACCCCTAACCACCTGTTTACAAGACAGGTGCGCTGCCAATTGCGCCACACCAGCGGGCTGCGGGCGGTGCCCGCGCCTCAGTGGTCAATCGTACCGGGCCGGTAAGCTGCGGCCCAGCGGGTTGTTCGGGTGTGATGCCTTGTCGCGTGTGGGCCCCGGTAACGAGGCGCCACGACGTTATCCGGATCGGCGCGCGGCGCGCGGCGCGCGGCGTGCGTGTGCGGTGCGCGGCGTGCGTGTGCGGTGCGCGGCGTGCGTGTGCGGTGCGTGCGGCGTGGTGCGGTGGGTGCCGCGCAGTGCGGTACTACGTAAGCTGTACAGGCGCACGTGGCGTCCGGCGTGCGGCGCGCGCGGAGCGAACCGGTTAGCGGCGGTGGGGTACGTTCAGGCACAGCATTGGCTGCTAGTGACAAGACGCTTGTCGGAAGATACGGTCAGCAAAGGCCGCTGTGCGGCCGCCTTCCAACTCGGATCGTCCGGCACGTTCCTGCCGGTTGAAGGGATAGGGCAAGCCCATGACAGGTGTCATTTACGAGGACGCTTCGTGCGTCTATCCGGGGGCGGAACGCCCCGCGGTCGACAAGCTGAACCTGGACATCCAGGACGGCGAGTTCCTGGTGCTGGTCGGGCCGTCGGGCTGCGGGAAGTCCACCTCCCTGCGGATGCTCGCAGGGCTGGAAGAGGTGACCGCGGGCACCATCCGGATCGGTGAGCGCGACGTCACGCACCTGCCGCCGAAGGACCGGGACATCGCGATGGTGTTCCAGAACTACGCGCTGTACCCGCACATGACCGTGGCCGAGAACATGGGCTTCGCCCTGAAGATCGCGGGCGTGCCGAAGACCGAGATCCGGCAGAAGGTCGAGGACGCCGCGAAGCTGCTCGAGCTGACCGAATACCTCGGACGCAAACCGAAGGCGTTGTCCGGAGGCCAGCGCCAGCGCGTCGCGATGGGCCGCGCCATCGTGCGCGAGCCGAAGGTCTTCCTGATGGACGAGCCGCTGTCGAACCTCGACGCGAAGCTGCGCGTGCAGACCCGCACCCAGATCGCCTCACTGCAGCGCCGCCTCGGGATCACCACCGTGTACGTGACGCACGACCAAGTCGAGGCCATGACGATGGGCGACCGCGTCGCGGTGCTCAAGGACGGCCTCCTGCAGCAGTGCGACACGCCGCGCCACATGTACGAGAAGCCGGCCAACGTCTTCGTCGCCGGCTTCATCGGCTCGCCGGCGATGAACCTCATCGAGGCCCCGATCGTCGAAGGCGGCGTCGCTTTCGACGGTACCGTGGTGCCGGTGGACCGCGACTCGCTCGGGCAGGCGTCGAGCCGCGGCGAGAGTTCCGTGACGCTGGGCGTGCGGCCCGAATCCTTCGACCTGACCAGCGACGGGACCGGCATCGCCGTGATCGTGAACGTGGTCGAGGAACTGGGCGCGGACGCGTTCGCGTACGGCACGGCGAAGGTCGGCGGCGGCGACGTGGACGTCATCGTCCGCGTGGACGCACGCAACACCCCGGCCAAGGGCGAGACGCTGCACTTCCTGCCGAAGCCGGGCGAAACGCACATCTTCTCGACCGTCAGCGGCGACCGTCTTTCGCAGTAGCAGTAGCCGAACCCACGCCCCGATCGGAAGAGTCGATCGGCCGCACGCCCAGCGCGGCGGGGCAGCGAGGTGAACGGCAAGGCGGAACGGCGAGGCCCCGCGCTCGGCGGAACGAGCGCGGGGCCGATGCCTTTTGTCGCGAGCGAGCGCAAGGACCCGTCGTTCGCGACAGGTCGATGCGACGACAGGCTCAGATGTCCCGGGTGAGACCGGCGACCTCAGACATCACACCGAGGTAGTGCTCGTTGGCGGCGGCGGGAGCCCCCAGGATCACATGCTCGAACCCGAGCTCGCGCAACCTCTCGGCGCGCTCGGCGACCGGCTTGGCCGTGCCGTCCGCCGCGAGCCGCACCAGCACCGTCTTCTCGATCTCGTCGAAGTCGCGGCCCTCGGCTTCGCAGTGGCCGCGCAGCACGTCGAGTTTGTGCGTCAGCCCCTCGTCGCCGACGTCGAACAGGTTGCACGCGTCCGCGTAACGGGCCACCAGACGCAGCGTCTTCTGTTCGCCGCCACCACCGATCAGCAGCCGGGGGCGCGGGGACGAGATCGCCGCCGGGACGTTGAGCAGCCGCCGCGGCTGGTAGTGCTCACCCTCGAAACCCGCGTCGGAGCCGGACCACATCGCGTCGGTGATGCGGATCGCCTCTTCGAGCCGCTCGAAACGCTCCTTGACCGAGGGGAACGGCACACCGTACCCCTCGTGCTCGTCCTGGTTCCACGCGGCGCCGATACCCAGATAGGCCCGGCCGCCGGAGAGCGCGTCGAGCGTGGTGACGGTCTTGCCGAGAATAGCCGGATTCCGGTACGTCACGCCGGTGACCAGCGTCCCGAGCGTGACCCGCTCCGTTGCGGCGGCGAGGAAGCCGAGGGCCGTGTAGCCCTCCAGCATCGGGTCCTCGGCCGGGCCGTTGACGGCGATCTGCCAGAAGTGGTCCATCACCCACAGGCTGTACAGACCGCCCTCCTCCGCGGTCCGCGCGACCTTGAGCAGATTCGGCCGGATGGCTGCGGCGCCGCCCGGCCAGTCGAAACGAGCGATGGTGTAACCGATGCGCACTCTGGACTCCTGCAGGAGACGGTTGGATGCGTAAAAGCCTACCCGCAATAGGAAAAAGGCCCCGGTGGACGCACTGAGCGAATTCCAGACTGACGGGGCGACATGCCGAATCCGGGCTCTGAGCTGCGGACGTGACGAAGCGACCTGTCCAGCTCAGCGCCGCACACGTGGCGCGGTTGATCGCGGCCCACCGGCGGGCGATCGGTGATATGCCTACAGCCGGTGTGCCTTGGCGCGGCGCTGGGCGACCTCGTAGAGCGCGATGCTCGTGGCGACGCCCGCGTTGAGAGACTCGGTCGTCGCAGCGATCGGGATGCGGACCGTCACGTCACAGGTCTGCTCGACCAGCCGGCCGAGGCCCTTGCCCTCCGAGCCGACGACCAGGACGAGCGGCTCGGCGCCGGCCTCCAGGTCCGCCAGGTCCGCCGTGCCGCGGGCGCTGAGTCCCGCGACCAGCAAGCCCTGCTTGCGGTAGGAATCCAAGGTGCGCACCAGGTTGCCGGCCTGCGCTACGGGCAGCCTGGCCGCGGCGCCCGCGGAGGTCTTCCACGCGCCCGCGGTCATGCCCGCCGAGCGGCGTTCGGGGACCAGCACCCCGTGCGCACCGAAGGCCGCCGCGGACCGGATGATCGCGCCCAGGTTGCGGGGATCGGTCACCCCGTCGAGCGCGACGATGAGGGGCGTCTCGGCGGCGTCGAGGGCACGGGTGAGCAGGTCGTCGGGGTGCGCGTACTCGTACGTCGGGATCTGGAGCGCGATGCCCTGGTGGATCGCGCCGTCGGTGAGCCGGTCGACCTCCTGGCGCGTCACCTCCATCAACGGGATCCCGCGGTGGTTCGCCAACGTGACGGCCTCACGCACTCGATCGTCGGCGTCGATGTTCTGCGCGACGAACAATGCGGTACCCGGCACGTCGGCGCGCAGGGCCTCGACTACCGAGTTCCGACCGGCGATCAGCTCGGAGATCTGCCGGTTGGCCTTGTAGGGCACCTTGGCGGCCGGGCGCTGACCGGCGGCCCGCGCCCGTGGTGCCTGCGCACGCTTGGTGGCGGCGTCGGCCTTCCGCTGCGCCGGGTGGCCCTTGCGCATCTCCGCGCGCGGCGTCGGACCCTTGCCCTCAAGGGACCTGCGCCGCTTGCCGCCCGAACCGACCTGTGCGCCCTTACGCGGAGAGCCCGCCTTGTTACCGCGTCCGCCCTGTCCGCCGCCCTTGCCGCCTGCCATGGTTGATCGCTCCAGAGTCTTCGGTCTCCGGTCGGGTGCTTCGGCCGGTTGTGTGAGGTGTGAGTTGTGAGGTTTGAGGGTCTCTCGGGCGGGTGATGGGCCGTCAGGCGCACCGACGCCGATGTGTGGTCAGCCGAGGGTCCAGCGCGGGCCGCCCGGGGTGTCCTCGACGACGATGCCGATCGCGGCCAGCCTGCTGCGGATCTCGTCAGCCGCGGCGTAGTCCTTGCGGGCGCGCGCGGCCTGCCGCTGCTCCAGGGCGACGACCACCAGGTTGTCGACGACCTCGCGCAGGTTCGCCGCGTCCCGGTCGGCCGCGGCGGACCACGGCTCGGCCAGCGGGTCCATGCCGAGCACGCCAAGCATCGCGCGCACGTCGCCGAGCCTCGCTTTCGCGCCTTCCTTGTCTCCGGCCGCCAGCGCGGTGTTCCCGGCGCGCACGCTCTGGTGCAGCACCGCCACAGCACCCGGGACCGCGAGGTCGTCGTCGAGGCAAGCCGCGAACTCGTCCGGGACCGCGACGGCGGGCTCGGTGGCGCCGACCAGCTCGAACGCCCGGGTGAGGAACTGCTCGATCCGCGAGAAAGCGACCGCGGCCTCTTCAAGCGCCGCCTCGGAGTACTCGATCATCGAGCGGTAGTGCGGCGTGCCGAGGTAGTACCGCAGCACGATCGGCCGGTAACGCCGCATCATGTCCGCGACGAGCACGGAGTTCCCGAGCGACTTCGACATCTTCTCGTTCGCCATGGTCACCCAGGCGTTGTGCATCCAGTACTGCGCGAACGCGTCACCGCGCGCCTTGGACTGCGCGATCTCGTTCTCATGGTGCGGGAAGATCAGGTCGATGCCGCCGCCGTGGATGTCGAAGCGCTCGCCGAGGTACTTGCGCGCCATCGCGGAGCATTCAAGATGCCAGCCGGGCCGACCGGGACCCCAGGGCGTATTCCAGTACGGTTCGCCGGACTTGGCGCCCTTCCACAGCGTGAAGTCCTGCGGGTCCCGCTTTGCGTTCTTGGGGTCCGCGTCGTCCGCGCTCCACATGTCGGCGACCCGCTGGTTGGACAGCGCGCCGTAGCCCGGAAAGCTGCGCACGTCGAAGTACACGTCGCCGCCGGCCGCGTAGGCGTGACCCCGGTAGATCAGGTCCTGCATCAGCTCGACCATCTCCGGGATGTGGCCGGTGGCGCGCGGCTCGATAGTCGGCGGCCGGCAGCCGAGACCGTCGTACGCGGCGGTGAACGCGCGCTCGTTGGCCTGGGCCAGCCGCCAGAACTCGACGCCCTGCTCGGCCGCCTTGCTCAGGACCTTGTCGTCGATGTCGGTGACGTTGCGCACGAACGTGACCTCGAAGCCGCGGTAGGCGAGCCAGCGGCTGAGGATGTCGAAGTTCACGCCGGAGCGGATGTGCCCGATGTGCGGAGCGGCCTGCACGGTGGCGCCACACAGATACAGCGAGACCTTGCCCGGCCGGATCGGGACGAAGTCGCGCACGCTTCGTGTGGCGGTGTCGTACAGGCGGATGCTCACACATACCAGGTTACCGGTTTAGGCGGCTACTCCCGCTCAACAGCAGGCGGCTTTCACGCGCGCTCCGGGCCAACTGCCCCGCGCGCGTCCCCAACCCGCCTGTGAAGTGCCAGGTGACCGGGTCAGGGCAGCCGGTACGTGCCGTCGCGCAGTTCGACCGCGAGGCCGTCCGCGAGCAGCCCGGCGAGCGCACGCTCGCGCTGCTCGGCGGCATGCCACACCGCGTCCAACGCCGGCTTCCCGACCGGTGATCGTGACTCGCGAAGCACGGCGAGCAGGCGGCCGCGGGCCTGCCGGTCGGTGCCGGCGTAAATCTGACCTCGGCGTGGGGGCCCGTCGTGGGGCGGCCGGCCGAGCCGGTGCCATGCGCACAGCTCGGTGATCGGGCAGCGCGCGCAGTCCGGCGTCTTGGCTGTGCACAGCAGCGCGCCCAGCTCCATCGAGGCCGCCGCCCAGGCTGCGGCGTCCCGCTGCGCCGACGGGAGTAGCGCCGTGGCGAGCGCGCGCTCGGCCGCGGTGAGCGAGTCCGCCGGGAATTCGACTCCTGAGAAGACGCGGGCGAGGACCCTGCGCACGTTCGTATCGAGGACGGCCGCTCGGCGGCCGAAGGCGAAAGACGCGATGGCCGCCGCGGTGTATTCGCCGACGCCGGGCAGGGCGCGTAGGGCCTCATAGTCGTCGGGCACTTGGCCGCCGTGCCGCTGCACGATGGAGGTCGCCGCGGCGTGTAGACGCAGTGCTCGGCGCGGGTAGCCGAGCCGTCCCCACGCACGCACGGCCTCGCCTGGCTCCTCGGCGGCGAGCGCGCTCGGTTCGGGCCACCGTGCGACCCAGGACTCGTACACAGGCAGCACGCGTGCGACCGGGGTCTGCTGGAGCATGAACTCGCTGACCATCACGGCCCACGCGCCCGCGTGCGGATCGCGCCACGGCAGATCCCTGCGATGCAGGGCGAACCAGGCGCGGGTGCGCTCGGTGACCTCGTCGGCGTGCTCGGGCGGCTGGGACACGCCGGCGCGGTCCGCGCAGTCCGGGGCGGCGGTGGCGCCGGGAGCGGTCACGGCGGTGCTCGCGGCGGTGGTCTGACTTGGCATCGGTCCTATGGTCGCATTGTCAAACACGCGCGTGGTGTTAATGCGACTGACGGTGTCTTGCATGCCATAAGGTTGCGTCCCGTGGGATCCTTCCTCCGCCCTGTCGGTTCGTTGCCGCCCGCGGTGTACTGGCGGCGCCGGATCCTGGTGTTCGGGGTTCCCCTGCTTCTGGTGGCGTTGACGGCGTACGCGTGCTCCGGATCGGGCGGCGGGGCCGGCGG
>NZ_JAGSXH010000189.1 GCF_018283645.1 Actinocrinis puniceicyclus
CCCTCGGGCGCGCCGCCACCGCTCTCCCCTGCGGTGTCGGGCGGCGCCGACGTCCCCTCCCTTGTGCACCCCACCCGGGTTGACCGGCGCCGCGGAGACTCCGCGAGGCGCCGATCCATCCAGTAGGACAAGCCGTCACGGCCAAAGGTTGCGAACACAGTTGGTCACGGTTCGATAACTATGCGGACCGGGACCGCATGCTTTTTTAGCGTCCAGGCCGGGTCTGGCTGGCGCAGCCTATGTTGACGCAGTCGGAGCGCCAAGGGAAGAGCACGATGCGTAATCGTCCGCGGGTTTCGAGCGTGACACGCCGCCGCGAGCGCCGCCGTCCCGGCGTCGGACGCGGCGTGCAGGGCGCCTGAGCAGCGGCTCCGCGTGCGCGGAGCCGGAGGCGTCACTGATTCGAGCGAATATTCGAGATTCTGCTGGAAGGCGGGCGGCGTGCGGGGTAGTGTTGTGCCTGTTCGAACAAAGATTCGAACTAGCGTCGCCGCCGTCCGCAGGGGTGCCACCGCGCTCCCGCCCGAGTCGCACCGGGCGGTTCCACTGCTGAGAGCGTCGGCAGGCTCCGGGGAAGCCTGCGGCCGGCGGCGACGTGGCCCGCCGCGGCGGCGCCGAAACCACGAGTCCGCGCACTAAGACGGCAGGGGAGCCATGACGATCGCGATGTCAGAACAAGTCGACGCGGGCGCCGAACCCTGTGACGTGCTTCGGGGCGGCGACGGACCGGTGTACTTCCTGCTCGGTGGTCGGCTGTATGTCGTGCACGAGATTCTCGGCCGCTGGATCGAGCCGGAGGTACGCGACGAGGCCGAGCGCGCGGGGCGGCCCGCTCAGGAGCACTGGCTGGTCACGGCGTCTATCGGCCGTTTCGGCACTCCAGCCGTCTTCAGGTTGCAGCGGTGTCCGGCTGCGCCGGTGAAGGGGCCGGACCGGTGGACCGTGCGCGCGGAACGCCGGTGAAGGATGCCGCGAGCCGCCGAGAGGTGCGCCCGCTCAAGAATGCGCCGCCCAGAATGCGTGGCACCGCGGTTGCGGCCGTCTGTCGCCGCACACCCCGAAGCGATCCTTGCTCTATGAGTCAGTGCCGCAGCCGCAGGCCCTGCGGCGAGGCGGCGAAGCCGGCCGCCGAAAGCGCTGCCGCGACCGGTGTCGGTGCGGCGCCTGACCCGGCCGCGAGCACGGGCATCCCGTCCGTGGTGACTACGGTCAGCGCGCCGACCCGCCTGTCACGGATCGCGGCCGCGAGCGCCTGCGCCGCGGCCGCGAGCGCCGCCGGCGAGCCGGTCCAGGACAGCACCGTGCGCCCGCCGCGTTCGATGTAGAGCACTAATTCGCCGTCGACCAGGACGACCAGCGCACCCGCCTTGCGCCCCGGCCGGTGGCCCGGCGCGCTCGGCGCGCCCTCGTGCGCGCGCTCCGGCCACGGGACCGCGGCTCCGTACGGGTTCGCCGGGTCCGCCGCGGCCAGCAGCAGCGTCGTCGCCGGCCGCTCGGCCGGCGCCTCGGAATCGCCGGACAGCGCGCGCAGACGGTCCACCGCGCCGTCAGCCGCGAACTGCGCCGCCCCGAGGCCCTCCACGAAGTAACCGCGGCGGCAGCGCCCGGCCTCCTCGAACGCTGACAGGACCCGGTAGACCGCGCTGAAGCCGCCGGGCAGCCGCTCGGCGCCCACGGCTCCGCGGGTCACGATGCCGTACCGGTCGAGCAGGACCTCGCCGAGTACCTGCGCCGACGCTGCCTTCGCGCGCGGGTCCGCAGCGGGGATCGCCGTGCGCAGCCGCGACCAGCGGCCGACGGCTGTCGCCGCGACCGCGCTCGGCAGTACCGTCGCCGCGGCCGGTACCGCCGCGGCGAAACGCAGCGCGGCATAGCGGCCGCGCGGGGTCGGTCGCTTCGCCCGATGCGCGGTGCGCCCGGAGCCGAGCAGCGCGCGGATCGGGGCGTACGTGTCGTTGGTGACCCTGCCCGCCCACACCAGGTCCCACAGCGCGGCCAGCACCTGCGCGGGATCGGGGTCGCGATGCGCGGCGTCGGCCGTTCCCCGCGCCCGGGCGGCCTCGGTCTGCGCGACATGCTCCACGAGCGTGCGGAAGAACAGCCCCGCGTCCCGGTCGAGGGCTTGTAGCAGCGCCCACTGCGCCGCGGAGGCGTCGTCGAGCGGCGCGGGCTCGGGCAGCACGAACGGCGCGATCGCGGCCGGGGCCAGCGCCACCCAGCCGTCGTCCACCGCCAGCGCGCCGGCCCCGGCCCACACCACCTCGCCGCCGGTGGTCAGCTCGTCCAGCATCGCCGGCTGATAGTCCGCCACCCGCGAGGGCAGGATCAGCCGCTCCAGCGCCGAGGCGGGCACCGCGACTCCCGCGAGCTGCTCGACCGCGCGCAACACCCCGTCCACGCCGCGCAGCCGCCGATCCGGCCGTTCGCCCGGCCGCCCGAGGTTCTGCCAGGCAGGCAGCATCCGCGCCAACGCTATGGGACTGACCGGTTCGGCCTGCTTGCGCAGCGCGGCCACCGTGCGCCGCCGCAGCCTTCTAAGCACCCTGGCATCGCACCACTCGTCGCCGGCGCCGTCCGGCCGGAAGGCGCCGCGGATGACGCGCCGCTCGGCGGCCAGCCGTTCCAGCACGGACACGCACACCGCGACACCGAGGCCGAAATGCTCGGCCGCCTGCCGGGCCGCGAAGGGGGCGTGCGTGCGGGCGTAACGTGCCATCAAGTCGCCGAGGGGGTCCGCCACCGGCTCGGTGAACGCCTCGGGCACGCCGACCGGCAGCGGCACGCCGAGCGCGTCGCGCAGCCGGCCCGCGTCCTCGATCGCGGCCCAACGCTCCTCGCCGGCGAGCCGGACCCGGATGACCCGCCGGGCGCGTTCCAGTTCGGCCAGCCACACGCTCTCGATGCCGCGTTCGGCCGCCTGCGCGCCGGTCAGCGGGCCGAGCAGCCGCAGCAGGTCGCAGGCGTCCTCGGCATCACGCGCCGGCCGGTCCGTGGTCAGGTGCTGGAGTTCGGCCTCCAGCGCGCCGAGCACCTCGACGTCGAACAGGTCCCGCAGCTCGGGCTGGCCGAGCAGTTCCGCCAGCAGCGAGGGATCGACGCTCAGGGCCGCCGCCTGCCGCTCCGCCAACGGCGAATCCCCTTCATACAGGAACTGCGCCACGTAGCCGAACAGCAGCGACTTGGCGAACGGAGACGGCGCCGGGGTCTCGACCTGCACCACCTTCACCCGTCGCGCCTCGATGTCGCCGAGCAGTTCGGCGAGTCCCGGCACGTCGAACACGTCCTGGAGACACTCGCGCACCGTCTCCAGCACGATCGGGAACGAGGCGTACTTCGAGGCGACCGCGAGCAGGTGGGAGGCGCGCTGCCGCTGCTGCCACAGGGGCACGCGCTGGCCGGGGCGGCGGCGCGGCAGTAGAAGCGCCCGGCCGGCGCACTCGCGGAACCGCGCGGCGAACAGCGCCGAAGCGCCTACCTGGTCGGTCACCACCTGTTCGATCTCGTCCGCGGGGAAACGCGCACACTGTTCGAACACGTTTTCTATCGTGGGACGTTCGAATCCCTCGCGACCACCGCCGACGCCGTCCGCGACGCCCTCTACGTCCGCGTCCGTGCCGGTCCAGGACTGTTCCCAGTCGGTCTCCGGAAGACGTAGCACGATCCCGTCGTCGCCGTGCATGACCTGAGCATCGAAGCCGAACTCCTCGCGCAGCCGGGCGCCGATCGCCAGCGCCCACGGCGCGTGCACCTGCGCCCCGAAGGGCGAGTGGATCACCACCCGCCAGTCGCCGAGCTCGTCATGGAAGCGTTCGACCACGATGGTGCGGTCGTCCGGCACGTGCCGGGTGGCCTCGCGCTGCTCGGCGAGATACGCGAGCAGGTTGCCGGCGGCCCATTCGTCCAGCCCGGCCGCGCGCAGCCGCTCGCCCGCCGCCTCGGGTTCGAGCGCGGTCAGCTCCCGGGTGAACGCCCCGAGCGCGCGCCCCAGCTCCAGCGGCCTGCCCAGCGCGTCGCCCTTCCAGAACGGCAGCCGGCCGGGTTGTCCGGGCGCGGGCGAGACCAGGACCTTCTCGTGCGTGATGTCCTCGATCCGCCAGGAGGAGGTGCCGAGCGTGAACACGTCGCCGACCCGCGACTCGTACACCATCTCCTCGTCGAGTTCGCCCACCCGCCGCCCGCCGCGCTTGTCGTCCCCGCCGATCAGGAACACCCCGAACAGGCCGCGGTCCGGGATCGTGCCGCCGGAGATCACCGCGAGCCGCTGCGCCCCGGGCCGCCCGGTGACGGTACCCGCCTGCCGGTCCCATACGATGCGCGGTCTGAGCTCGGCGAACTCGTCGCTCGGGTAGCGCCCGGCCAGCATGTCGAGCACGGCCTCGAAGACCGGCTCGGTCAGCGTCGCGAAGGGCGCCGCGCGGCGCACCAGCGTCAGCAACTCGCCGGTGTCCCAGCCGTCCAACGCGCACATCGCCACCAGTTGCTGCGCCAGTACGTCCAGCGGGTTGCGCACCGGCGCGATCGCCTCGATCTTCCCGCCGCGCATCCGCTCGGCCACGACCGCGGCCTGGAGCAGGTCGCCGCGGAACTTCGGGAAGATCACGCCCCGGGATACCGCCCCGACCTGGTGCCCGGCCCGGCCGACCCGTTGCAGCCCGGAGGCGACCGAAGGCGGCGACTCGACCTGCACCACCAGGTCCACGGCCCCCATGTCGATGCCGAGTTCCAGGCTGGAGGTGGCCACGACCGCGGGCAGCCGGCCGGCCTTGAGCGCCTCCTCCACTTCGGCTCGCTGCTCCTTGGACACCGAGCCGTGGTGCGCCCGGGCCAGTAGCGGCGGCGCTGCCGACGCGATGCCGGACTGGCCCATCAGTTCGGCGGGCACCCGGGCGCCCGCCGTGCTGGTGGCGCCGGCCGGGACCGGCTCGGCTGCGGCCTGGTCGAACCCGAGGCGCGCTGCGTGGATCTCGTTGAGCCGGTTGCACAGCCGCTCGGCCAGGCGCCGGGAGTTGGCGAAGACCAGTGTCGTGCTGTGGTCCTCGACCAGGTCGGCGACGCGATTCTCGACGTGCGGCCAGATCGAGGCGCGCCGCCGCCCCGCCTCGTCGGCAGGCACCGCCTCCGGGTCGGTGTCCGCGGCGTCGAGCGCGGTTAGGTCCTCGACCGGCACGATCACGCGCAGATCGAAGCGTTTGGCGCTGGGCGGGGCGACGATCGTGGCCGGGCGGGTGCCGCTGAGGAATCGGGCTACCTCCTCGGCCGGGCGCACGGTTGCGGACAGGCCGATGCGTTGGGCGGGCTTGGGCAGCAGATGGTCCAGGCGCTCCAGGCTGAGCGCCAGGTGCGCGCCGCGCTTGGTGCCCGCGACCGCGTGCACTTCGTCCACGATCACCGTCTCGACCGCGCCGAGCGCCTCGCGGGCCTGCGAGGTCAGCAGCAGGAACAGCGACTCGGGCGTGGTGATCAGGATGTCCGCGGGGCTGTTGAGGAACTTGCGCCGTTCGTCCGCGGGCGTGTCCCCGGAGCGCACCGCGATGCGCACGTCCGGTTCCGGCAGGCCCGTGCGGACCGCCGCCTGCCGCAGCCCGGCCAGCGGGGCGCGCAGGTTGCGCTCGACGTCGACGCCGAGAGCCTTCAGCGGGGATATGTACAGCACGCGGCAGCGTCGGCGGCCGGATTCCGGCGGTGGGCCGAAGGCGAGCCGGTCGAGCGCGGCGAGGAACGCGGCGAGGGTCTTGCCCGAGCCTGTCGGGGCGATGACCAGCACGTTGTGCCCACCGCCGATCGCCTCCCAGGCGCCCGTCTGGGCGGCCGTGGGTTCGGCGAAAGCTCCGGTGAACCACTGCCGTGTCGGCTCGGCGAACCAGTCCATAAGGCCCATACGCCCATCTTCCCTGCCGCCACTGACAGTTTTCGCCGGGTAGGCTTCCGGGGTGCGGTTGACGGTGTTCTGGGAGCGGATGACGCAGCGGCTCGGTCCCGCCTATGTGGATTCCTTCGCCCGCGACCACGTGATGAGCGAACTGGGCGGCCGGACCGTGCACCAGGCGCTGGACCAGGGGGTTTCGGCGAAAGAGGTGTGGTCCGCGGTCTGCCGGTCGCTGGATCTGCGGGACTGACCCGCGCGCCGCCGGCTCGGCGTGGCCGGTCAGCCCGGCTGCGGGGTCGCAGCGAGGCGCGGTCCGGCGACGGGATCGGGACGCAGGCCGGCGGCGAGTGCGCGGCGCAAGTAGGCGAAGCTGGCGTCGATGTCGGTGGGCGTCCGGTATCCGCGCCCCCGCTCAAGGCTGACGAAGCCGGTTACTGCGGCACGCATGGTGCGTACCGCGTGCAGCAACTCCTCGCCGTCCAGACCGAACCCGCGCGCGACCGCGTCCGCGACGTCCGTCAGCCGCGCCGAGGCAGCGGCGAAGGCGGGGTCGTCATATGTAGCGCGCTCGATCAGGGCGTGCCGGTGTGGGTGTCGCGTGGCGAAGATCCGGTATTCCGTCAGGTATGCGTCGAGCGCGTCCTGTCCGGTGCGGCCGATGATGGCCAGGCCGATCCGTTCGGCGGTGTCGCCGAGGATCCGGATCGCCAGGAGCCGGCGCAGTTCCGGCAGCCCGTGCACGTGCTTGTAGAGGGAGGGCGAAGCCACACCGGTGCGGTCGGCGACTGCCTTGAGCGTGAGGCGTTCCTGGCCGTGCTCGTCGAGTATTTCCAATGCGGCGTCGATCACTGCCTCGGGGGAGAGTCCGGCTCGCGGCATGGTACCCCCAAATCATTCGGTCACTAGCCCAAAAGCTAAGATTATTAGCCTCAGCTGTCAAGCGAGTCACCGGAGTCTGGAAACCCCGCCGGTCCGGCCGCGTGGAGCGGACTGGACCGGCGGGGGAGGTGCCGTGACGGTTGTCAGTGCGAGCGTGCGGGGAAGCGCTTACGCAGCAGTGCACCGCCGCCGATCAGGCCGGCTCCGAGTGGCGCCATGGCGAGTGCGCCGGAACCCGTGTGCGCGAGGACTCCCTTGGCTGCGGTCGAGGCCCCCGGTCCGTTCGAGGAGCCGTTCGACGTGCCGTTCGCAGCGCCTTGCGTAGCACTGCTCGTCGGCGTCGTGTCCGGGCTGGTGGGGGGCGTTGCCCCGGCGCTGTCCGACGGAGGGCACGGTGTGGTGG
>NZ_JAGSXH010000018.1 GCF_018283645.1 Actinocrinis puniceicyclus
GTTATGTCCGAGACCGCTTCCGGACAGTCCGTTTTGCGCTCCCGGGCAACAGATGACCAAGTGGTCCCGTTCGGCAACAGTCTGAGTCAGTACGCGACGAGGTCGTCCGGGTCGGCGCCGGGTGGCTGCGCGTCTGCCCGTCCGGTAGCGGACGACGGGCATGCCCTGACGGCTACGGATCGGAGCGGACCGATGACGAGCTTTCTGCGACTAGCCGCCTACCGACTCGACGATGTGACCCGAGACCTGCTCGGCAAGGAACTCATCGAGCGTGTCGCCGAGCACACGCTCGACTCGGACGCCGACGAGGCGATCCTCGCCGGGATCGGCGCGCACGCGCTCAGCCGCTACCTGCCCGGCGAGATCCTGCGCGGCATCCAGATCTTCTGCGCGTCCGGCCACCACTGCCTGCTCTTGCGCAACCTGCCGGGCCAGCCTTTCCCCGACACCCCGGTCTCCGGGTTCGCCAGGGAGAGCCACCTCGGCGTCGTGAACGCCCTGCACTTCGGCCTGGTGCAGTTGCTCGGCCTGGTGCCCTACGCGGTGGACTACGAGAACGACGGGCGTTTGATGCGCAACGTCGTGCCGAACCCCGCCGCCGCCGGGATCACCAGTTCCTGGGGAGCCGACGCGGAGTTCTCGTGGCACACCGACAACCCCCACCTGCCCTTCGGCGCCGCGGGCATGGACCCGCGGCCGTACATCCCCCGCTTCCTCACGTTCTACGCGGTGCGCAACGAGGAGCTGGTGCCCACCGAGGTGGTCGCCCTCGCCGACATCGTCGCGACCCTGGACGAGTCGACACTGCACGAACTGCGCTCCGCGCACTTCTCCGCCGGGGCCCCGGCCTCCAACGACACGGGCGCCCTGCGCGAGGGTGGCCGGCTCGACCGCACGGCGCTGCTCGAAAGCGCCGGAGAGCGCGGGCAGGAGTGGGCGCGGTTCGACGCCGGCACCACCCGAGGTCTCAACGACCGGGCGCGGGCCGCGCTGGCCGTCTGGCAGAACGCCCTGGACGCCGCGGAAGGCCGGCAGTTCGTCCTCGAATCGCGCGACTTCCTGATCTTCGACAACTACCGGGTGCTGCACCGCAGGCGGGCGTTCACCCCCGGGCCGCAGGCCGGCGCCCGCTGGCTGCGCCGATGCTACGCGAGCTGACCGCGCCGGCCCTCGCGGCGCGGCCGCGAACGCACTGACGACGACGAGAAAGGAACACACCGTGGGTCTCAAACACCGGGTGGCCGTCATCGGAGGCCGTCCCGCTCCCATCACGGGGGCCAGAGGGCTGGACATCGATGTCGTGCTCGTCCACGAGCCGGGCGCCTACGACCCGGCGATCCGGGTGCACTGCGAGCAGATCGTGCACGCGCCCATCGCCGACGGGCCGGCGATCCTGGAGGCACTGCGCCCGCTGCACGCGCAGCGGCCCTTCGACAGGGTCCTGACGACCACCGAACCCGCGGGCGAGTCCACCGGCCACGTCGTCGACGCGCTGGGCGTTCCGGGCGTCTCCGAGTACACCGCGCGAGTGCTCAAGAACAAGGCGCTGATGCGTGAAGTGCTCGCCGAGAACGAGCTGAGCCCCGTGCGTTACCGCGAGGTGCGCTCGGTCGCCGAGATCCGCGACTTCCTCGCCGAGGTCGGCGGTCGCATCGTGGTCAAGCCGGTCGACGGGGTGGCGAGCCTGCACATCAACCCGGTCGCCGAGCCGCACGAGGCCGCCGACGCCTGGGCCGCGCTGACCGCCGCCGGACTCGACGTCGCGCTGGCCGAGGAATTCCTCGACGGCCCCGTCGTCAGCGTCGACTCGTTCAGTTACGCCGGGCGCCACCTGCCCATCGGCTACTCGCAGTACCGGATGAACGAGCGCTTCGTCGAATGGGAGGTGAGCACGCCCAGCCGCGTCGCCGCACCGCACCGCGAGGAACTGTTCGCCCTCACCGTGAGGCTGCTCGACGCGGTCGGCCTGACGGAAGGTCCCTCGCACAGCGAGTTCGTGCTCACCGCGGCCGGCCCGCGCGTCCTCGAATCCCATGCGCGGCTGGCCGGCAGCGGCGCCCCCGAGTTGGTGCGCCGCGCCTTCGGGCTGGACCTCAACCGGATGTTCCTGACCGTGCCGCTGGGCATCGACGAGCTGCCGGCCCGCTCCCCGCAGCCCGTCGCGGGCGCCGCCGTGCGCTTCTTCACCCCCGATCCCGGTGTCGTCAAGCAGGTGACCGTCGACCCGTCGCTGGCCGCGGACCTGCGCCGGATCCCTCCCGGCGAGACGCCTCAGGTCTTCCTGCCCCACCTCGACGAGTTCCGCGAGAGCCAGGTGGCCGCCGTGATCGTGAAGAACGAGGGCGACGAGATCCCGCCGCTGCTGACGGTCGCCGACTGCGTGTCCGGCTACACCATCGCCACCGGTCGGGACGCCGCCGACGCCGTCGCCAAGACGGACGCGGTCGACGCCGCGATCGTATTCGAGACCGGCTGAGCCGTGTCCGTGACCGTGCCCGGTTCCGACTCGGGCCGCGGCGTGCGCGCCGACACCGGCCGCGATGCCCTGGAGTTGCTGCGTCAGGCCGAGCGGATCGTCGCGATCGATTACGGGACCGACGAGCGCATGAGGCAGGGGGTGCTTCACATGATCCGCAGCACCACCGACATGGCCGCCGCCCTCCTGGACGGAGATCTGGAGGCCGCCCGCGCGGCGCTCGGACACGCGCGGGCGTCGGTCGCCGCAGCCACCTACGCGGTCAGGGTCCTGCACGACGATTTGAGGATGGGATTGTGAACAGGCACATCATGGTCCTGCATCGGTGGCGTGACCGCTACGCACTGTACGAGGACTACATCGACCACGCCGATGCGCAGGTCTCGTACATCACGACGGCGATCGGCCGCGCCTCGGTCCCGGCGACGGCGGCCGCGGTCGCCGAGGTGCCCGCCACCGACGACTTGCCCGCGGTGCTCGCCGCGGCGCGGACGCTGATCGGCGTGTTCGGCGAACCGGACCGCGTCCTGGCCCTGAACGAGGGCGACCTGGACACCGCGGCCCAGCTGCGCGAGCGGCTCGGCTGCGCCGGCCAGCTGCCGCGGGACGTCGAGCGGTTCCGCGACAAGCTCGCGATGACGCGCATCGTGGCCGAGGCGGGTGTGCGCACCCCCGCCTTCGCGGACGCGCCGGACGCACAGGCGGTCCGGCGCTTCGCGCGGCGCGAGGGCTGGCCGGTCGTGGTCAAGCCGCGCCGCGGCACCGCGAGTCGCGGCGTGCTGCGCCTCGACGGGCCGGAGGATCTGGCCCTGCTCGACGCATCGCCGCCCGAGCCGCGCCTGGCCGAGGCATACTGCGGCGACCCGATCTACCACGTCGACGGGCTGTGGACGGGCACCGGGCTCGGCCCCTGGCGCGCATCCCGGTACATCAACACCTGCGTCGGATTCAACGACGGCGACGTGCTCGGCTCCGTCGAGGTCGACGATCCCGTGCTGCTCGGCGCGCTCGGCGCGTTCGCCGCGGCGGTCGCGGGCGCCTTGAGCGACCAACCGTGGGTCTTCCACCTCGAAGCCTTCGTCGGCACCGGACCCGGCGGCGCGCCGAACATCACGTTCCTCGAGGTCGGATACCGGGTCGGCGGCGCGGAGATCCCGTTCCTGTGGCGCGAGGTGCACCGCCTCGACCTGATGTCCGCCGCGGTCGCCGTCCAGCTCGGCCGACAACCGCGGCTCGCCGACAACCCGGCGCCGCGGGCGGATTGCGTCGGCGGCTGGTTGCTCGTCCCCACGCCGGTGCCCGCGCCGTGCCGGGTCACGGCCGTCGCTCTGCCCGAAGGGGAGAGCACGCCCTACGCCACCGTCGTCCCGCCGGTCGGTTACCTGATCCCGAAGGCCGGCGGGTACGAGCACGTCGGTGCCCGGTTCCGGTTTCGCGGCCGGAGCACCACGGCCGTGGAGAGCGCCATTGTCAAGACCGCCGCGCACTTTCAGCTGGAGTGCGTGACCGAGGAGGGAACTTCATGAGCCCGCACCGGGAGAAACTCGTCCCGCAGATGCTGCAGTATGACGACTTCGACGACCGCGCGGAAACGAACTGGGTACCGTACCTGATGTATTTCCAGCGCGCCGACTACCGCTCGGACGTCGTCAACACCGATCGGCTCGGTTTCCGCGTCTCCCACGGCCTGCACGATCACGCTTCGGCCGGCGGGCGCCTGCCCGAGGGACCGGTGCGCCTGTTGGCGGGCAGTTCCACGGCATTCGGCATCGGCGCCACGACGGACGCGGCGACCCTGCCGTCACGGCTGTGGAGCCGCTACGCGCCGGCCGCGCCGTGGCTCAACTTCGCCGGGCGCAGCCACAACTCGGCGCAGGAGCTGATCCTTTACCTGCTCTACCGCGACCTGCTGCCGCCGGTCGAGCACATCGTCATCTTCAGCGGCCTGAACGACATCGCGCTGGCCCAACTGCCCGCGCAGCAGCGCGGGCAGCACGGCGCCTTCTTCTTCTGCGGCGAGTATTTCGAGCAGATGGACGCGCTGCGCGCGAAGTACCGCACCGAGCGCAAGCAACCGTCGTACTTCGGCCGCCGCGGTGACCGGCGCGCGCAGCCCGCGGCCGCCGCGAAGGCGCCGGCGCCCAAGCCGCCGCTGCCGGAGCTGATCGAGATCGCCACCGGCCTGACCGGCCGGCACCTGGAGGGCTGGCGCCTGCTCGCTCCGGCCGCCCGCATCACCTTCGTGCTCCAGCCGCTGGCCAACTGGTGGCAGGAGCGCCCCAACGACCAGGAGCAACTGCTCTTCGACGAGCTGGAGGTGATCTCGAAGGCGGGCCCGTTCTCCAAGAACTACGCCACCATCGCGACCCACGACGCGGGCCGGCGCTACGCCGAGGCGCTCGCGGCGGTCTGCTCGAAGGCCGGCGTGGAGTTCCTCGACATCAATCCGCTCGTCTCCCGCGCCGCCGACCCCGGCGACTGGCTGTACGTGGACCGTGCGCATTTCAACGACCAGGGCCATGACCTCGCGGCGCGGCTGCTGGCCGAGGCGCTGGACCTTCGCTGAGCCAGGCCCGCGCGGCCGCCCGGCTCCGGACCCCGACGAAGAAGGACGAACACCGTGTTCACGATCTTGCGCAGGCTGCTCGACAAACTGCTGCGCCGTACGCCCAAGACCAAGGACGACGCCTCCATCTACCCCATGTTCTGACCACGCCGCGGCCGGCGATGACGGCTGCCGGCCGCGGAAACGAGGGAAGGAGACGCCGGTGCGGGCCGACGACGCGTTGACCGCCCCAGGCACCCATACCGATCCCAGAGAGCTGTACGCGGCAGCCCTCGACCCCGAGGGCGGGTTCTCCGCGGCGCAGTTCGCCGAGGCGCTGCGGGCCGAGTTCGACCGCGCGGCGGGCGCGGCGCCCGTCGACATCGACGCCGGTGTGCGCGCGGCCGCCCGCTGGGCCGCGGCAGCCACGGCCCGCGTCGTCGAACTCGGTGAGAAGGCGGCCGACGCGGATCGCCCGGTGCTGGCGAGACGGGCGGCGCTCGGCTGTGCGCCGCTCGCGCTGGTGTCGGGGGCTTGGCTTCAGTGGCTGAGCAGTCCCGCCGACGCCGACGAGCCCGAGGTGCTCAGCGCGCTCGCGCTTTACGCGGACGACGTGGGTGTGGGCCACCCCCGCTCCTCCCGCGGCGACGCGTACCTGGACGTTCTACGTGCCCTGCGATTGGCGGAAAGCGCCGTGCCTACCGCCCGCCTGGCCCGGGACCGGCGGGTCCCCGGCTGGGCTTTCCGCCTGCCCGCCGTGCTCCTGGCGGCCGGCCGCAGGCCCGAGCGACTGCGCTCGGAGATCCTCGGCGCGGACCTGTGTCTTCGCGCCGCGGGGCTGCTGCCGCCGCTCGCGCTGGTCCGCGCCGCGCAACCGCACGCCGCGGACTGGAACGCCCTCGATCCGGCGACCGCGCGCAAGCTCTCCCCGGGCGGACTCGACGCCGCCCGGCGCTGTGTTCAGATGCGGATCGAACGCGGCGGGCCGCAGGCGCGCGCCCGGGTCCTGCGCGGCCTGGGCTGGGCGCTGGCCGCGCTGGGGGAGTGGCAGGAGCGGATGGTCGCCGATCTCGACGCGGCGCTCGACCCCGGCTACGAGATGGCGCAGTTGCTGCGAGACCGGGCCCGCGAGGGCTCGGTCTACCATCAGCGCTTCGAACTGGGCGGTCGGCCGCTGTCCTGCTGGCTGGCGGAAAGCCGTGAGGACCCGGCGGGCCTGCTGGCCGCACTCTCCGAGAGCAGACTGGTCAAACCGGGCGCGGCCGAGGCCAGCAGCCTCGTCAACGCACTGGTGAGCGAGCGCGGCCCGATGTTCCGGGTCTTCTCGCCCGAGGACCTCGACGTGGTGCGCCGCTGGATCGACGGCCTGCCCGGGACGGCCGCTGCGCACGCGCGATCCGCGGCGCGCGCGAAATCCGAGCAGACGCCGCTGGCGATCCCCCTGCCCTCGCCCGAGGAGGAGGTGCAGGACGGCGGCCGCGTTCGGGTATCGCTGCGCGAGGCGTATCACGGCCTGATCAACCGCAACAGCACGCCGCGGCTGCGCCGGTTCGCCGTCGACTACGTACACGGCTGGCTCGCCCGCGCCCGCACCGGGCTCGACGTGGGCGAGACGAAGCTGCCCGCCGCCTGGGAGCCCGGAGGTCTGCGCCCGTGGCTGCTCGAACAGCACGACGCGCACGGGCAGTACTTCGAACGCACCGCCGAGGAACCGATCCCCTCCCGCGAGGACCTGATCGACTCGACGGTGCAACTCGCCCCGCTCACGCTGATCGACGGCGGCTGGCTGCACGGCTTCACCGACTACGAGCACGCCACCAGCGAACTGGGCAGCTTCCTGTTCGAAACGTACTGGGACGAGCTCGGCAACGGCGAGCCGAAGCTCAACCATCCGCTCATCTACCGCCAGGTGCTCGCGCAGATGGGCGTCGAGCTCGCGCCCACCGGCGCCGCCGGGTTCGCGGCCGATCCGCGGCTGCGGGAATCATCGTTCGAACTACCCGTGTACTGGCTGTCGATCGGGCGGTTCCCGCAGCGGTTCCTGCCGGAGATCCTCGGCCTGAACCTGGCGATGGAGCTCTCCGGCGTGGGCGGCTCGTACCGCCGCGCGCACCTCGCGCTCACGAAGTACGGATTCAGCACCCGCTTCGTGGACATCCACAACACCATCGATAACGTCGCGGCAGGGCACTCCGCATGGGCGGCGGACGCGGTCGACACGCACATGTCCGCCGTCCTGCTCACCCGCGGGGCCGCGGCGCGGGCCGAGGTCTGGGACCGGGTGCGGGCGGGCTTCCGCTCGCTCGATCCGCCGGCCGACCGCCGGGCCCGCCGGGCGCAGCGCGCGGCCGCACGGGCGGGCTCGGCGCGATGACGAGGCCGACGGCGAGGGGGCGTCCCGACTGGTTCCGGGGGCGGATCCGCCACCCGGCTTCCCGGGCGGCGCGGATATCTGTCCACTGCGACGCCCGAGTACGCTGCGACGCTCGAGTACGGAACCGGAACTTTGGCCCTGATCTACGACCGGACCACACGAAGGGATCGGCCGATGCCCGACATCGTGCTCGGAATATCAGCCTTCTACCATGATAGCGCCGCGGCGCTCGTCGCCGACGGTGCCGTCGTCGCGGCCGCCCAGGAGGAACGCTTCACCCGGGTGCGGCACGACTCGGCGTTCCCGGCGAACGCCGTGCGGTACTGCCTGCGCGAGGCCGGGATCGGGCTGGGCGAGGTCGCCGCCGTGGCGTACTACGAGGACCCGCGGCTGAAATTCCGCCGCGTCCTGGCGACCCTGGCCTCCTCCGCGCCGACCGGATTCGCAGCGTTCGAACACACGCTGCCGCAGTGGCTGTCCTGGAAGCGGCGGATCGCCGACACCGTCCGGCGCGGGCTCGAAGCGCTCGGCGCCGGCCCGGTCCCGCGGATCGTCGCCCGGCGCCACCACGAGTCGCACGCCGCGTCGGCGTTCTTCCCCAGCCCCTACGAATCCGCCGCGGTGCTGTGCATCGACGGCGTGGGCGAGTGGGCGACGACGACGCTGTGGCACGGCCGGGGCACCGGCCTGGAACCGCTGGCCGAGATCCGCTTCCCGCACTCCCTCGGCATGCTGTACTCGGCCTTCACCTACTACACCGGCTTCAAGGTCGACTCGGGCGAATACAAGGTGATGGGGCTGGCGCCGTACGGCGAGCCGGTCTACGAGGACGCGATCCGCACGAAGCTGATCGACCTCAAGCAGGACGGCTCCTTCCGGCTCGACATGGACTACTTCGAGTATCTGCGCGGCCAGGTCATGACCGGGCGCGGCTTCGAGAAGCTGTTCGGCGGCCCCCGGCGGCAACCGGAGAGCCCGCTGACCCAGCGGGAGTTCGACCTGGCCGCCTCGGTGCAGAAGGTCACCGAGGAAGCCGTGCTGCGCTTGGCCCGCAATGCCCGCGAACGCACCGGCGAGACGAAGCTGTGCCTCGCCGGCGGCGTCGCGCTCAACTGCGTGGCCAACGGCAAGATCGTGGAGCGCGGCGACTTCGACGGGGTGTGGATCCAGCCCGCCGCGGGCGACGCCGGCGGGGCACTCGGCGCGGCGCTCGCGGTGGCGCACGAGAGCGGGGCGAGCCGCGCCCATCTCGCGGACAAGCGCGACGGTATGTCCGGCGCGCTGCTCGGTCCGCGGTACACCGACGAGCAGATCGGGCGCTGTCTTGACGCGCGAGGCGCGGTCTACCGGCGCATGGCTCCGCAGGAACTGGCCGAGCAGGTCGCCGCGCGGCTGGCCGAGAGCAAGGTCGTGGGCTGGTTCCAGGGCAGGATGGAGTTCGGGCCGCGGGCGCTGGGCGCGCGCTCGATCCTCGGCGACCCGCGCGACCCGCGCATGCAGAGCACGATGAACCTCAAGATCAAGTTCCGTGAGTCCTTCCGCCCCTTCGCGCCCTCGGTGCTGGCCGAGCACGCGGGCGACTACTTCGCCCTCGACCAACCGAGCCCGTACATGCTGCTAGTGGCCCAGGTCGCGGCCGCCCAGCAGGTCGAGACGCGAAGCCCGCAGGGCGCCGCGGGCCTGGACCTGCTCAAACTCCGGCGCTCTACCATCCCGGCGGTCACCCACGTCGACTACTCGGCGCGGATCCAGACCGTCACCGAGCAGGACAACCCCGACTACCACCGGGTGCTGGCGGCCTTCCACGCCGCGACCGGCTGCCCGGTCCTGGTCAACACCTCCTTCAACGTCCGCGGCGAGCCCATCGTCAACACACCCGAGGAGGCATACGTGTGCTTCATGCGGACGAATATCGACGTGCTCGCCGTCGGCGGTTTCCTGCTGGACAAGGCGGATCAGCCGCAGTGGCGGGAGGAGAGCGACTGGCGCGAGGCCATCCCGCTGGACTGACCGGTCAGGCCCGGCGCGGGGGACGAGGCGGCACCACGAGATGACACGACACTGCGAACCGTGAGGAACAGGCGAATGCGTAAGGCGTTGTTGTTCGTTCTCTACATCGCCGTGGTCACGCCGGTCGGCCTTCTGCTGCGCCTGGTACGTGACCCGATGCGGCGGAAGTTGAACGCTCGGGCGCACACCTACTGGATCGAGTCCGCGCCCGCAGAGCACTGAAACGTTCGCTGCGGCGTCCCCGGAAGGGCGCGCGCCGCGGCGGACGGAAGCGGGCCGCGCGCGGCGCCGGCACCGACCGGAACGGACACGTCCACTTCAGGCCATCGGCGGGCACTTGCCGCACCCGCCCGCGTCCGGAAAGACTCCGACGAGATAAATCAGGGCTCTGGTCGGCCGCGCCGTGTTCCGGCGGCGCGGCGCGGAGCATGCGCACTGGCCGGTGGAACCGTCGATCACAGCCGTCACGTGGCTGGGAACCTGCTCGTCGTCCCGGAACCGCCGCGCCGTCCGGGACGGCGCCGGCTTCTCATGCATGTCCTCAAGGGGGATAACCAGCCATGACCGACCCCGTGACCGACGACTACATAGCGGAATGCTCGTCTCCGCACAGCAGGCTGCGTGACGTGGTCGGGCAGGTGCGGTTTCCGCAGCGGTACTTCGAGTGCTTCGGCGACCGGCTGATGCCGCGTCCGTTCTTCATCCCGCAGCGGCAGATCCGGCAGTCGGCGCAGGACCTCGGCGCGCTGCTGGACATCCTGGCCGACCTGCCGCGGCGGCTTTTCGACGGCGACATGGGCCAGTACTGCAACGAACTGGACATCAGCAAGCGGCAGGCGGCGCTCATGCAGCGCATCCCACGGGACCGCCCGACGCTGTTCGGGCGTGCGGACCTCTACCACGACGGCGAGCGGCTCAAGCTGCTGGAGTTCAACGTCGGCACCCAGCTCGGCGGGATCGACCAGGCCCAGGTGCCCGCGGCGTTGCTGACGGCCGAACCGTTCCGCGCCTTCGCCGACGAACACGGCCTCGACTACGTGCACACCGGCCGGCAGATCGCGAAGGCGCTGCGCGAGGCGGCCGAGCCGGTCACCGCGGGGGCCGAACCCGTCGTGGCGCTGCTTGAGGCCGACGGCGCGTTGGAGCGGCTGATGCCGCTCATGCGCTCGTTCATCGAGATGCTGCGGGGATGCGGACTCGACATCCGTCTCGGCGAAGTGAGTCAGACCCGGTACCTCGACGGCAAGCTCGTTCTGGACGGCACGCCGATCGACGTGGTGCTGCGGTATTTCTCCGTCAACCAGATATGTCAGGACCCGAAGGGCGAGGAGGCGGTCGAGCCGATCTTCCGGGCACACGAGGCGGGCGGCACCGTCCTGCTGACGACGTTGGACAGCTTCCTCTACTCCAGCAAGGGCTGCCTGGCCCTGCTGTCCGACCCGTACTGGCGCGGCGCCTTCACGGCCGCGGAGTCGGACCTGGTGGACCGCGTCCTGCCGTGGACCCGGAAGCTGACCGCCGACCTCGTCGAACAGTGCCGGGACAGGCGCGAGAGCCTTCTGCTCAAACCGGCCAACGACTACGGCGGCCACGGCATCGTGGTCGGCTGGACCACCACGGACGCGGACTGGAACGAGGCCCTGCGCGCGAACTGTGAGCGCGGCTACGTCGTGCAGGAGCGGGTGGTCCCGCGCCGCGAACCGGTGGTCGATCCGGTCACGGGCCGCGTCGAGGACTGGGTGGCCGCGTGGAGCGCGTTCCTCACCCCGGACGGCTATTCGGGTTCGCATATCAGAGCGCTGCCCGCAGGGGAGCACGGTATCATCGGCAGGGGCGCCAACGCGGCGACCCGCGTGACCGGCGTTTTCCATTACTAGTGTCCCGCGCCGGATATCCGTCGCATGAAAATCGGCCCCCGCATCCCGCCTGGCCGCGTTGCCGAAACGCCCACAGACGACTCACTGCGTTGATTGAGCACCGCGAGGGTGTTCCGGCGCCTTGCCGGCCGGGCGCGGATGACCGGACGTGCGCAGCCAGGTCGAGCAGAGTCATGCGACGGATGTCCGGCGCGGGACACCAGACGCTCTAGACGGGATCCTCGCAGATGGCCGGGGCGCAGGAGACGGCGCAGATGGCGCCGCTCGACCGGGAACACACGCCGGCGGCCGGCGGCGGGCAGCCGGCCGCGGGGCACGAGCCGAGCGAGGACGGTTCCGTCTTCGGCAACCGGGACTTCCGGTCCATGTTCATCGCCGCGGCCGCGAGCAGATTCGGCACCCAGATCAGCTACCTGGCGGTGCCGCTGCTGGCGATCCAGGCGCTGCACGCCGGCGCCGGCGCGGTCGGCCTGCTGACCACCCTCGCCACCCTGCCGTACCTGCTCATCGGGCTGCCCGCGGGAGCCTGGGTGGACCGGATGCGGCGGCGGCCCGTGCAGATCACCGCCGACCTGCTGCGCATGGCCTTGTTCGGCACGCTGCCGCTCGCGGCGGCCCTGCACGTCCTGACGCTCTGGCAGCTGTACACCGTGGTCCTGTTCAGCGGCTGCGCCACGGTGTTCTTCGAGGTGGCGTCGCAGAGCTACCTGCCCTTCGTGGTCGGCCGGCCGGGGCTGGTGGCGGCCAACGCGCGGCTCGCGAGCCTGACCGCGGTCAGCCAGGTCGCCGGACGCGGCGTCGGCGGATTCCTGATCCAGGCGATCACCGCGCCGTTCGCCATCGCCATCTACGCGGGCTGCTATCTCTGGTCGGCGCTGTGGCTGTTGCGCATCCGGTCGGCGGAACCGCAGTCCGGTCCGCGCCGGGAAGCGCGGCTGTGGCGGGAGATCGGCGAGGGGCTGCGCTTCGTGCTCGGTCACCCGCTGCTGCGGCCCATCGCGCTGTCGGCGACCTTGACCAATCTGTCCGTGCAGATCAGCGTGGTCATGCTGCCCGTGGTGTTCGTGCGTCAGCTCGGGCTCTCGGACGGCGTGCTGGGGCTGTATCTGACCAGCGGAGGCGCCGGGGTGTTCCTGGGCACCAGTTGCGCGCGCGCGATCGGCCGCCGGCTCGGCAACGGCCGGGCGATGTGGATCATCGGCGTGGCGAGCACGCCCCTGGTGTTCGCGCTGCCGTTCATCGGCCGCGGCGCGCTGCTCTGGCTGGCCGCGCTGGCCTGGTTGGCCACGACGTTCCAGGTCGGCGTCAACAACGTCCTGCAGGTCAGCTTCCGTCAGCGCGCCACACCGGACGAATTGCTCGGCCGGATGAACGCGACGATGCGCTTCCTGCTGACCGGTGCGCTCGCGGTGGGGTCCGGGATCGCCGGTTTGATCGCGCAGTACCTCGGGTTGCGCACGGTGTTGTGGGTCGGTGCGGTCGGCTTGGCGCTCGCCTGGGTTCCCTGCTTCCTCTCCCCGCTGCGCGGCATGCGGGACCTGCCCTGACCCGGATGTATACGTGCACGTGCCCTGCCTTGAACCGCGCCGTCAGCAGGCTGCGTTGGTGATCGAGGCGGTGAAGATCTGCGTGTCGCCGGTGCGCGTGTCGGTCCACATCGGGTGGAAGACGTCGTGCTCCGCGGTGAGCGCCTGGTAGGTGCCGAGCCGGCGGGTGCTTCCGGTGCCGACGGCCTGGCGCGGGTCGAAGGACCGCGACCTGGGGTTGCAGGTGAACGGGCTGATCCCGGCTGGCGCCCGGGCCAGGGTGAGCGGCGGGCTCCAGGTGCGCGCCCCGTCCGCCGACGCGATCAGCAGCACGTAGAGAACGCAGAGTGTGCCGTCCGGGCCGATCGCGGTCACGGGCAGGGTGGCCGCCTGCGCCGCCGTCGCGGGCGCGAGCGTGATCGGCGCTTCGAAACCGCGCCCGCCGCCGAGCGAGCGTGTGAAGACGATGCCGTCGTTTCCGGTGATCGTGTACGGCTCCTGACGGGGGCGCCGCCCTGTGGGCGGTCCGGCTTTCCGACGCGACGACTTCGAAATGTTTCGACGACCGGCTCCCGCGATCAATTCGAAACTGTCGGATAACTTTCGGAAATGAATCATTGACGCCCGCCCTGCGCCGAGCGCATACTCTGCAACGATCCAAAGCTTCTCGTAACGGAGACCCCGTACGGTCACGGCCCGTCCACCTGGCAGGTCCACCCGAGCATGCCCGGAGCCGGAAAGCAGGGGGTTGAAGTGCTCGGCACGACCTCGCGCACGGGCCCGACCCGCAGCCTCGCCACGGCCGGCCCGGCGCTTGACGCGCAGATCGGCGCACGTGCGAGACGTTTGCACCCTACAGGCCACCACGTTGCGAAAACTTTCGCCCGATTGTGACAATGACGACATATCAGGGGGTTTCCAGGATGACGAGGAAAACGCGCAGCGTGACGGCTGCCGCGATCGGATTGGGTATCGCACTCGCCGCCACCGGCTGCGCCGGCGGCAGCAGCGCCGGCAGCGGCGGTTCGTCCGGCGGCAAGGTCACGTTGACCTTGTGGGAGAACGCGACGACCGGGCCCGGCGCGAAGTACTTCCAGGACGCCGCGAAGGCATACAGCGCGCTGCACCCGAACGTGACGATCAAGATCCAGACCATCCAGAACGAGGATCTCGACGGCAAGCTGCAGACCGCGCTCAACTCGAACTCCGCGCCGGACATCTTCCTGCAGCGCGGTGGCGGCAAGATGCAGGCCATGGTCGACGCCGGTCAGATCCAGGCGCTGAACCTCAGCGACACGGACAAGGCGAACGCCGGCGCGGCGGCCATCGCGGGCAACACGCTCGACGGCAAGGTCTACGCGATGCCGATCGACTCGCAGCCCGAGGGCATCTACTACAGCAAGGACCTGTTCCAGCGGGCCGGCATCACCACGACGCCGACGACGATGGACGAGCTCGAGGCCGATGTCGCGAAGCTCAAGGCGATCAAGGTCGCGCCGATCGCGGTCGGCGCCAAGGACGCCTGGCCCGCCGCGCACTGGTACTACAACTTCGCCCTGCGCGAGTGCAGTCAGGACACCATGGCGAGCACCGCCAAGGCGCACAAGTTCACCGATCCGTGCTGGACCAAGGCCGGCGAAGACCTGACGTCGTTCCTCAAGGTCAGCCCCTTCCAGCAGGGGTTCCTGACGGCCTCGGCCCAGCAGGGCGCCGGGTCGTCGGCGGGCTTGCTCGCCAATCACAAGGCGGCCATGGAGCTCATGGGCAACTGGGACCCCGGAGTGATCGCCAGCCTGACCCCGGACCAGAAGCCGCTGCCGGACCTGGGCTGGTTCCCCTTCCCCGCCGTGGCCGGCGGCCAGGGCGACCCGAGCGCCATCATGGGCGGCAGCTCCGGATACTCGCTGTCCAAGAACGCGCCGAAGGAGGCCTTCGGCTTCCTCGAGTTCCTGGTCACCAAGGACCAGCAGGAGGCTTACGCCAACGCCTTCTTCACGATCCCGGTCAACAAGGACGCCCAGTCCGTCGTCACCGCCCCCTACAACATCTCGGCGCTGCAGGCGTTCAATAAGGCCGCCTACGCCATGCAGTTCCTTGACACCGAGTACGGCCAGAACGTCGGCAACGCCATGAACACCGCCGTGGTGAGCGTGATGGCCGGCCAGGGCACCGCCGCCGACATCGTCACGAAGACCAACGCCGCCGCCGCGAGAGGCTGAGTAAGTAGACACATGAGCGACACCCTGGGTACTGACACGCCCACCGGGCGCCAGTCGCAGGGCACGCCTACAGTCGGGGACGCGGCCGAGCCCGCGTCCCCGACTTCGACGCGAGCGGCCGCGCGCCGCCGAGGCCGTGCCAAGATGCGACTCGAGATCGCGGTCCTGTCCGGACCGCCGATCATCATGTTCGTAGCGTTCGTGATCTTCCCGGTCGCGCTCGCCGCGTACTACGGCTTCTACCGGTGGCACGGCTACGGGGCGCCCACCGACTGGGTCGGCCTGAACAACTACAAGCTGATCCTCACCGACCCCGCGTTCCAGCAGGTGCTCTGGCACAACTTCCTGATCATGGTGCTCTCGCTCGTGATCCAGGGACCGCTGGCGATCGTCCTCGCGCTGCTGCTCAACCAGAAGATCCGCGGCCGCTCGGTCATCCGGGTCCTGATCTTCGTGCCCTTCATCATCTCCGAGGTCATCGTCGGCACCGGCTGGAGCCTGATGCTCCAGAGCAACGGCGCCCTCAACGGGCTGCTGCACAACACCGGACTGGACTTCATGCGGGCCGACTGGCTGGCCAACCCGAAGCTTGCGCTCTGGACGCTGATGGGCATCATCACGTGGAAGTACATCGGCTTCGCGGTGATCCTGATGCTCGCCGGCCTGCAGTCGATCCCCGAGGAACTCTTCGAGGCCGCCGCGATCGACGGCGCCTCCTACTGGCAGATCCAGCGCCGCATCACGCTGCCGCTGCTGGGGCCGACGGTCCGCATCTGGGGGCTGCTGTCGATCATCGGCTCGCTGCAGCTGTTCGACCTGGTCTACATCATCTGGGGCCAGTACATCTCGGGCACCGCGGGCACCTCGACCATGGCGATCTACATGGTCGGCCAGGGCCGCAACGCGGGCAACTACGGCTACGGCAGCGCCGTCGCGGTCGTGATGTTCCTGGTCTCGCTCGTCGTCGCGGTGATCTACCAGCGCTTCGTCCTGCGCCGTGACCTGCGGGGCGCCGTCACACAAGGAGTCAGCTGATGAGCGCGACAACCGCCTCCTGGTCCTCCGTCCGGGAGCCCGGTGCGCCCACCGGCGGGCGAGGCAACCGCGACAAGCCGAAGAAGTGGGGCAATCCCGCCACCTACTTCGTCGCGCTGCTCTTCATCGCGGTCTGCATCGCACCGGTGCTCTACATCGTGGTCGGCGGATTCCGCACGAACTCGCAGATCACCACGAGCCCGGCCGGCCTGCCGCGCCCCTGGGTCACCGGCAACTACCTCAATGTGCTGTCGTCGAACACGTTCTGGGGTGAGTTCGCCAACTCCACCATCGTCGCGCTCGCCAGCACCATCGGCATCGTCGTGCTCGGCCTGATGGTGAGCTTCGTCATCGCGCGCTATGACTTCAAGCTCAAGGGCGCGATGTACTCCCTGTTCGCCGCCGGCCTGATGTTCCCGCTGGTCATCGCGATCACCCCGCTGTACATCATGATCAAGGACCTCGGTCTCGTCGACAGCCTGTTCGGCGTGATCGTCCCGCAGATCGCGTTCGGCCTGCCGACGACCGTGATCATCCTGGTGCCGTTCCTGCGGGCCATTCCGAAGGAGATCGAGGAGGCCGCCGCGATCGACGGCGCGAGCCGGCTCGGCTTCTTCTTCCGCATGGTGCTCCCGCTCTCCGGGCCCGGAGTGGTGACGGTCGGCATCCTGGCGTTCATCGGCAGCTGGAACAACTATGTCCTGCCGCTGTACATCCTCGACTCGCAGGCGAACTTCACCCTGCCGCTCGGCGTCCAGGCGTTCTCCTCGCAGTACTCCGAGGACACCGCGAAGGTCCTCGCGTTCACCTCGCTCGCGATGCTGCCCGCGCTGATCTTCTTCTCGGTCTTCGAGAAGCGGATCGTCGGTGGTCTCACCGGCGCCGTGAAGGGGTGAGGCCGGCCGCCGCGGCCTTCGCCGCGGGCGCGGCGTTCCTGACCTGGCGGCTGTCCAGGTCCGGGAAAGGAGCCGGGGCGGCGCTCGACGAGGCCGGCGCGCTGACAGCCTCCCGAAGCGACGTCCTGACATCCGCCGGACCGGCACGCTCGAAGAGAACGGGATAGGGACTCATGCTGAACATGGAGAAGCGGAGCGTCGAGGTCTGCCGCGGCGTTCCTCAACGCACGTGTCCTCGCCCGACTGCGTGGCCGGGCGAGGACACGGTTGCGCGGTTCTAGCAGGAGGAGTGCCAGCTGTCGGAGCTTCCCTGGTCCTGTACGGACGTCTTCACGGCGACGTACTGCCCGAGTCTGAGGCAGATGTCCACGCCACCGCCGTAGTTGATGTTCTTGTAGACGCTGACGGCGCTGCACCCGGCGCACGATGTGCCGTTGTTCCACCACGACTCGTCGTTGTCGTTCACGGTGGCGCCGTTGGAGAAGTAGTTGTTGGTCCAGTTCGCGTCGTTGCTGAGGAAGCCGTACACCGGCCCGCCGAAGTTCTGCAGGTAGTACACGCACAGGTCGCCGCTGGTGCAGGAGGTTCCGGAGTCGGGCGTGACGACGGCCGGCTTGGCCGCGGCGTACGTGCCCGTATGGGCTGCGCTCTTCGTCGCCGCGTTCGCGGCGGTCGGGACTGCGAACCCGAGGCCGATGGCGAGGGCCGCTGTGGCCGCGGAGAGCGTGGCCATTGCTCGAATCTTCATGGGAATCGGCTCCTTTACTCTCTGTCCTGGGCGTGTGCCCAAGTTCATGGCGTGCCGCGCGCGATCGCGGCGGCGCGGGGCAGGGCGGCGCGTTGCAGCGCCGCGTAGTCGTCGATCACGGACCGGTATTCGGCGCGCACCGGCGCTCCCAGTTCGATGTCCAGTGCGCGGCCGGTAGCCGCCAACTTCGTGCGTATGTCGCAGGTGGCGTCGATGGTGGCGATCTTCCGCGCGGCCTCGGGTCCGGCCGCGGCGGCTTGTGATTCGAGATCGGCGGGGCCGGCGGCGGGGTATCCCCGGGTGCGGACACATGCGGACCAGGCTCGTTGTGCCGCCAGATAGCGCGGGTCCGCGAACACCTTCGGCTCGATGGCGGGCTCCAGGTTGCCTGCGATCGTCTGGTCCCGGAACCAGCGCACGAAGTCGCCGTAGAGCCGGCGTTCGGCAGCGGCCAGGCAGCCGTCGGTGTTCTGGACGACGACGTCGCCGTTCGGGACGGTGACGGACACCTGGTTGCTCTTCGACCCGAACATCGCGGCCACGTAGGCGGTCCGGCGGCCCGAGGTCAGGCGCTGGACATATCGGGCGTTGGGGTTGTCGTGCTGGGCGGCGCCGAGCGCCGCGCGTTGCGCGAAGCCGTATCCGTTCGCGCGGGCCCAGGCCACGTCGTCGAGCCCGTATGGAAACTCAAGAGGATCAGTGCCGTGAGCCGGCCTCGGCATGACGGTGTAGTCGAAACCGCGCGCCCGCATGCACTCGCCGGTCATGACGTCCTGGGCTTGCGCCAACTGATCGGAATCCGAGAGCGTCGCCGGCTGTTCCGGGTGCGCCGTGCGCGTGCCGGACGCCGTGCCGCAACCTGTCGCCAGCAGCAGTGCGCCGACAAGCAAGCCCAATGTCCGCACTGTGTGAAGCGCTGTCCGAGGCCGGTGCATCGTCGAACCTCCTGTCGGTCTGCCGATAGTCGCCGGTACATCCGTTAGCCGGGCGGTACATCCGTCGCGCCAGGCATGGGTTTGAAATGTGCGGCCAGAGCGCGGGGCGATCCCGTGTATGCCGCGTCCCTTTTCAAGGAGCGGACCGGTCCGGTGCGGGACTGGCTGTCCACCCGTCCGGCGCGGCCTTTGAAGCTGAGTGTGAATGCGCATCGCGGCTTCGTCGTTAGCAGCCAGAGCCATGCAGTTGGCGTACAGCGCCATGTCAGAGGGCGATAAGCGAGTCCTCTACCGTTCTTGGGGGGCAGATCGTATGGTGTTGGACTGTTTCGGGTGGTAGGCGGCTCTGGCCGTGTTGGGCCGAGGCGGTGGGTGAGCGCAAGCCGCACAAGGCCGACCCGGACGAGGCAGTCGGGTGAGGCTCAGCGGTGCTCTTCCAGCCAGGCGACGACGGAATCGACGAAACCGTCGACGTTCGACATGGCTGTGCCGCCGAACGCCGCATGCAGGTGCCCGACCCCGACCGCGTCGTTCCAGGCCCAGGCACGTCGGTAGGTGTCCTCGTCAGTCGCCGCGCGAAGGACATCCCAGCCGTGCCAGGCCGCGACGAGTGCCGCGTCGATCGCCGGGTCGGACAGGATCGCCATGTCCCAGTCCACGACGCCTGTCAGCTTGCCGTTCCGACCGAAGTGGACATTGCTGCCGCCGAGGTCGCCATGGACAAGCCTGGCCGGGACCTCTTCGAGAGCCAGCAGCGTGTCCAGCCGTTGCCGAACCGTCTCACGCCACCTCGTCGGCAGGCGCGCAACGATCTCGTTCAGGATCTCGGCCCATCCCAAGCCATCGGCATACCGGTGCGGGGTATGGAGAACGGCTTTGAGCTCCGGCGAGATCTCAACCTCGCGCAGCGTCTCTAGGAGCAGGCCGAATGCCGCCGGGTCCCCGATGCCTTCCGGCAACGATTCGCCGTCGATCCACGAAACCGCGACGGCCGCGCGATCCCCGAACCTGGCCACCGCAGTCAACGGCTCCGGCACGTCGAACGGCAGGTCGGCCGCCGCAACTGCTCGAAGAATCTCCACCCGGCGCGGCAACTCGGCAGCAGCACTGGGGCGCTTGCTGATACGCACTGCGGCGACACCCGGAAACAGTACGACATGGTGCATATTCCCATGCTCGGCAAGGCGTGCGGAGCCGACGGGAGCGTCGGGGAAAAGCGCTTCAGCGATTTCCAGCAGGTCGGCGGGGACCGGTTGAGGCATCCGGTCATTGTGCCGCACAGTCTCCCCGCAAGGAGGCGGGCGTACCGCCGCCTGAAACAGTCCAACACCATACGATCTGACTGACCAGAACGGTAGAAGGATCGCTGGCTCGGGTCAGGATCGCTGATCGGCGGGGGCGGTCGGCGCCTGAGGGGCTTGTGCGGACAATCAGGGTTCGGTTTCGTCGAGGAATGCGAGGCTGACCAGGCGTTTCAGCTGTGCGCGGATGCCTTCGACGTGCTTGGGCAGGACCTGGAGATCGAGCGCAAGGCACACCTCGCGAGCGTGCAGCGGCCGTTGCTCGTGGCCGAATAGAAACTTGCTTATCGCCCTCTCAGGCGCGCATCGCGGCATTGCGGTACTCGGAGGGTGGCATTGCATAAGCGGTGTGAAAGGCCCTGGTGAAGTCGGCGGGGTGAGCGAATCCCCAGCGGGCGGCGACCGCGTGGATAGGGCGCGCGGCCAGCCGCGGATCGGTGAGATCCTGTCGACAGCGCTCCAGCCGTCGCCGTCTGATCCACGTGCTGACGGTGGTGCCGTCCTGCTGGAAGATCCGGTGCAGATGGCGCAGCGACAGATGGTGAGCATCGGCCACCGCCTGCGGGCAGAGCGCCGGGTCGGCCAGGTGTGCCTCGATGAACGCATGGATGCGCTGGAGCAGCGCCAGACGGCGCGTCTCCGTCGGCAGCGCCGCCGGACCGCCGGCGCGATGGGCGATGAGCGCGGAAACGAGGCACAAAGCCGCGTTTCCCAACTGCGCGGCTTCGTGCGAGTGCAGGTCGGCGCCCCGATCCAGGGCACCGAACGTGTCCTTGAGCAACCCGGCCAGAACAGCGCTGGTGCCCGCGCCGACCGGGCAGCGCCCGAGAAAACCGTCGGTCCATCGAAGGGGCACGGGAAGCGCGGGCCGCGGGACGCTCAGGGTGAGCTGCTTCACAAGGCCGCCCGGGACCAGCGCGTGGCCGGTGTAAGGGTGCCACGAGCCGTTGACCTGTATTTCTCCGGCCGACGCCGTGTGTTGCTGCCGGCCCAGATCGAGGACCGTCGTACCTCGTATGATCAGATGGATATGAAGGTGCTGTGTATCGTGGCGGCGCACGTGCGCCACGCTCCGACGGCTGGTCAGCGGAGAGTACACGAGTTCGGCCAGCTGAACCGTGCCGAGCGCCACGGCGCGCACTGAACCGCGAAAGCCTTCAGGGTGCTGCGTCGACACATCCGAGTCCTGCAGGTTCCGCGCGACGATCTCACACCACTGGTCAAATCGATCCTCGACCGCAACATCCTCGCCGCGCAACAGCGTATGGATCATCAGTTGCACCCCCAGTGCAGCTCCATCCCCCTATCACAGAATACTGAGATTTATCGGGGCTGTCGCGCTTTCATGCCGAGACGAATCTCCGGTGGTCCGAAGCCATAGGGGGAAATCCTGTGGATGACTGGACGTGCGCAGCCAGGTCGAGCAGGGCCATGTGACGGATCTGCGGCGCGGCAGCGCGGCGGGACACTACCGTTCGGCGTACGAGCCCGGCAGGGTCCGGTCGAGTCGCGCAGGCAGCCACCAGTTCCAACGGCCCATCAGCCGCATGAGCGCCGGGACCAGCAGGAGCCGCACAATGCTGGCATCGATCAACACCGCGAGCGCCAGCATGAAACCCAACTGCTTGATCTCCAGGACGCCGGTGAACATGAAGGACGCGAAGACGACGACCATGATGGCCGCCGCGGCGGTGATGACCCGGGCGCTGCGGGCCAGCCCGAGACGCACCGCCCGGCGGTTGTCGCCGCAGTGCCGCCACTCCTCGCGCATCCGCGAGATCATGAAGATCTCGTAGTCCATCGACAGCCCGAAGACCAGGGCGAAGGAGAACAACGGCAGCATCACCTGGACGAAGCCCGTCCGACTGGCCCCGACCAGAGCGGCACCGTGCCCGTCCTGGAAGACCAGCACCGCGGCGCCGAACGCACCCGCGCAGGTCAGCAGGTTCATCAGCACCGCTTTGAACGGCAGGATCAGCGACCGGAAAGCGAGCAGGAGCATCACCCAAGACGTGGCCAGGACCGCGGCGATCACCAGCGGCAGCGCGCGTGAGCTCTCGTCGCTGATGTCGACGATCTGCGCCGCGGTGCCTCCGACGTTCGCGGTCAGGCCCGCCCCGGCGAGGTTCGCGCGGGCCGCTGCGCGCAGGTCGCGCACGAGATCGGCCGTTTGCGCGGAGTCCGGCGCATAGCGCGGGCGCACCGTGATGACGGCGACCGTGCGGTCGCCCGACACGAGCCCGGCCACCGCCGCGGGCGCGCCCGCGGCCGCGCGCACGAGATCATCGGCTGCGTGCGCGCCGTACAGCTTGTCGAGCACCGTGGTGACGGACGATGCCCCGGCCACATTCGGGCGCGCAGCCGCCTCGGCCGTGAACCGGGCAACGGCGTCCAACTGCGCCCCGGTCAAGGGAGCGCGGGCCGAGGCGACGACAGTCACCGGAGCCGTGATGCCCGGCGCGAACTCGCGCGAGACGAGCGTGTACCCCTTCCCCGCGGGCGAATCCGCCACGGCCCCGGCACCCAGATCGACTCCGTAGCGCAGACCGAACGCGGGCACAGCGAGCGCGACGATCACGAGGACGACCGAACCGGCGACGGCGACGGGCCGGCGCATCACGGCCGCCGCGAGCCTCGCCCACACCGAATGCTCCGGATCCGGCACGTGCTGGCGCGAGCCGAGCAGGGCGAGAACCGGTCGGTTGATCCGCCGGCCGAAGAGCCCGAGCAGGGCCGGCAGCAGGGTAAGGCAGACCGCGAGCATGACCCCCACGGTGGTGGCCAGGCCCAGAGCCATGGAATGGATCTTGGGCGATCGCACCAGCCACAGGCCGGAGAGCGACACGGCGACGGTGGCGCCGGAGAACAGCACCGCGTGCCCTGCCGTGGCCATCGTGCGCCCGACGGCGACGGCCCGGGCCGGACGGGAGGACGCGGCGGTGGGCACGTCGGCGAGTTCCTCGCGGAAGCGGGTGACGGCGAACAGCGAGTAATCGATGCCGAGCGCGATCGCGAGCATGCTCACCGCGGTGCGCGCGAAGACGTCGAAAGAGGTCACGGTGGACGCTACGCCGAGGGCGCCGAAGGCGCCGAGCGCCGCCGCCGCGCCGAGCAGCAGCGGGATCGCCGCCGCGATCGGTGTGCCGAAGGCGAGCAGGAGCACCACCGCTGCCAGGGGGAAGCCGATACGCTCGGCGCGCGCGAGGTCCGCGTCCCCCCGGTCGACCTCCGCCGCCGCCAACGGGGAACTTCCGGTGACGTAGAGCTGCACCTGGCCGGTGGTCAGGTTGCCCGCGAGATCCCGTAGCGGCGCGGCATCCCGCTGAAGCTGCGTGGGGCTGCCCTGCATACTCAGCGCGATGAGCGCGGTGTGGCCGTCGGGAGCGATCAGTTGGGCGGGCGCGTCATAGGGACTCGAAACGCCCGACACGCCGGAAGCGTGCGCGAAGCGCAGGACGGCCACCTGCACGGCCTGCCGGAACGGCTCGTCCTGTACTGCCACCGACCGGGAATGCACTACGACTAGATCTGTCTCGTTCGCCGACCGGGGAAGCCGAGTGGCCAGCAGCCGCGCCGCGGCCTGCGAGTCCGAACCGGTGACGGTGTTGTCGTTGCCGGTCAGGTGCGAGGAGAAGTAGCCGGCCGAGACGGCCGCGGCGGCGAGCAGGACGAGCCAGAAGGCGAGAACCTGCCACGCGTGCAGCGCGCTCCAGACCCCGAGGCGGTACAGCCTGCCGGTGCCGGCGCTTTGCGTGCCCGGCGCGGCGGGCGCGGGAACGACGGTCATCGGCTGGCCCCGGCGACTCGGCCGGCCGCGGACGCGGGCAGATCCCGGCGGATCTCCTGCATGAGTCCGGCGGCCTCGACGGCCGGAAAGAAGTGGCCGCCGCGGAACATCCGCAGGCGCACCGTCTTCGTCGTGTAGCGGCTCCAGGCACGCAGCGCCGGGGCGGTGGCCGCGGTGTCCTCGGTGCCGCCGAACGCTGAGATGGGCGTATCCAGGGCGGGGCCGTCGAGGCACCGGTAGGTTTCCAGGACGGTGAAGTCGGCGCGCAGCGTCGGGAGCATCAGCTCCATGAGTTCCTCGTTGGCGAGCAACTCGGGCGGGGTTCCGCCCAGGGCCCTGAGTTCCTCGATCACCTCCTCGTCCGGGGTGTCGTGCACGAACGGGCGTGGCACCACCGATCCGGGCGCCGCCATGGCCGCGATGAACAGGCGGGCCGGCTGCGGACGGCCGCGCTCGCGCAGCGTTCTGGCCAGTTCGAAGGCGATCAGGCCGCCGAGGCTGTGGCCGAACAGCGCGAACGGCCGGTCGAGCTGGGCGTCGAGCGCGTCGGCGAGCGCCGCGACCAGCGCCGGCATGCGGGTGAACGGCGGATCGGCCAGGCGCCGCCCGCGGCCGGGAAGTTCGACCGGGCACACGTGCACCGCCGGCCCGGCGTACTGCCGCCAGCGGAGGTAAAGCGCCGAGTTGCCGCCGAGGTGCGGGATGCAGAACAGCCGGAACTCGGCGTGCGGGTCGGGCCGCCCGCCCGGCAGCCAGGGATCGTACATGCGGGTGCCTCGTCTCGGATAAGCGGTCGTGGCGGTGGGTCCGCGCGTGCGGCGCGCAGTGGATCAGAGACCTTCTATCAGGTCGCCGGCCAAGTCGAGCACGCCGCGGTCGGGCCGCGCCGCCACCATGCGCACGAGGGCCGGCCAATGGCGCAGCATCGCGGCCAGTGCGCGCGGATCGAGCCGCTCGGGGGAGTAGAGCCAGATGCCGCGCAGCCGGCCCTCGTGCTCTCGCATGATGAGCGAGAGGTCCACCGCGGCGGGCCGCATGTTGATCACGACTTCCGAGAAGACGTAGTCGTCGCCTCCGGTGTCCTGCAGGGAGCTCACCCGCAACCCGTGCAGTTCCAGCTGCGGGACGGTGGCGTTGAGCAGGTTGAACTGGATCCGCATCGGGCCGCCGCCGCCCTCGGCCACGCTCGCCAGTGACCAGAGGGGCGCCGCCTGATGCGCGTAGGCGCCGAGAGTCTCCTCACGCATGTGCGCGACCAGTTCGCGGAAGGAGGGATTGCCGGCCAGATCCGAGCGCGCTATCAGATGGTTGACGAAGAAGCCGATGAGCGGGGCGGTTCCGGGGTGGTCGCGGCCCGCCGCCGGAAAGGTGGTGGCGATCTGGCTCCCGCCGCCGTAGGCCGACAGCAGGACGTGGTACGCCGCCGTGAGCACCATGAACAGCGTGGCGCCGCCCTCCTGGGCTATTTTCGCGAGGGCCTTGGTGGTTTCCTCGTCGACGGCGAAGCCCTGCGTGAATCCGGTGACGGTGTCTGTGCTCTGATGCGCGGGCGCGCGCAGGACCGGCCGCGGCGGCAGGGCTTCCAGACGCCGCCGCCAGTAGTCCATCTGCTCGTCGAGCGCGCCCTGAGCGATCCGGCGGCGCTGCCAGGCGGCGTAGTCCGGGTAGTGCACGGTCAGGGGAGGCAGCTGCGGCTCGCGCCCGACGGCGCGGGACTCGTAGAACTCGCCGAGCTCCGCGACCAGAACGCCGTAGGACCAGTTGTCCGTGACCAGGTGGTGCATCACCAGAGCCAGCACGCTCTCGTCCGGGGCGAGGACGACGAGCGTGGCGCGCACCAGCGGCTCCCGGTCGATCCGGAACGGCCGCCGCTCGTCCTCTGCTATCAAGGTTCTGAGCTGCGCGGCGCGTTCGGCTTCGCCGAGGTGGCTCAGGTCGACGGTGCGCAGCGGCCACGAGCCGGTCGCCTCGACCCGCTGTTCCCATCCGCCGCCGGTCCGCACGACGCGCGCTCTGAGCGCCTCGTGGCGATCGGCGATCCCGTCGAGGCTCTCACGCAGAGCTTTCGCGTCCAGTCGTCCCTTGAGCACCACTGCTGTCAGAACATTGTTGTTCGTGTCCTGTGGGTCGGCGTCGGCGTGAGCGCAGAGCCATTCCTGCGAGAACGACAGCGGGATCGCCGCGTCCCGCGGCGCCCGGGGGATGGGCTCGGCCTCGCTCGCCGCGAAGGCGCCGGGCCCTGCGACCCGCACTGCGAGATCCGCCACGGTCGGGTGCTCGAACAGGTCGTGCAGCGGGAGCTTGACGCCGTGGACCGAGGCGATGTGGGAGATGAGCCGGGTGGCCAGCAGGGAGTGGCCGCCGAGCTCGAAGAAGTTGTCGTGGATTCCCACCCGGCCGGTGCCCAGGATGTGGGCGAACGCCTCGCACAGCATCTGCTCCGAGGGGGTGCGCGGCTCGCCGTCACCGGCGGAGGTCTCGTAGTCCGGGGCGGGCAGGGCGCGCCGGTCGACCTTGCCGTTCGCGGTGAGCGGCAGTTCGTCCATGACGACGAACACACCGGGGAGCATGTACTGGGGAAGCTGTTCGGCCAGGTGCGCCCGCAGGTCCGCCGGCTGCGGTCCCTCGCCCCCGGCCGGCACGAGGTAACCCACGAGGCGCTTGTCGCCGGGTTGCTCCTCCCGCACCGCGACGGCGGCCTGCGCCACCGCCGGGTGGGTGAGCAGGGCCGTTTCGATCTCGCCGAGCTCGATGCGGAATCCGCGGATCTTGACCTGCTCGTCGGCCCGGCCGAGGAACTCCACCGCGCCGTCCGCGCCGCGGCGCACGATGTCGCCCGTGCGGTACATGCGACTGCCGGCGGGCCCGAAGGGATCGGGCAGGAAGCGCTCCTCGGTCAGCTGCGGGCGGTCGAGGTAGCCGCGCGCCACGCCGTCCCCCGCGATGTACAGCTCACCGGGCACTGACACGGGGACGGGCTGCAAGCCGCCGTCGAGGACGTAGGCGCGCGTGTTGTCCATCGGCCGGCCGATCGGCACGGTGCTGCCGACGGGAAGGGCGGCCCGATGGCACAGCGCGAAGGTCGTCGTCTCGGTCGGGCCGTAGACGTGCGTGAAGGCGGTGCCGGGGCACTCCCGCAGCGCGCGGGAGAAAGCCGCGGGGGAGACGGCCTCACCGCCGGTCCACACCTCCTTGAGCCCGGACAGCGCCGTGGGGCGCTGTTCGACGATGAGATTGAACAGGGCGGTGGTCAGGAACACCGCGGTGACGCCGTGGCGGCGCACCACCAGTTCGAGCGCTTGCGCGTCGAGGTTGCCGGGCGGGGCCGGCACGACCGTCCCGCCGGAGAGCAGCGGCACCCAGATCTCATAGGTGGAGGCGTCGAAGGCGGCGGGCGAATGCATCAGTACCCGTTTGTGGTCGCCCTCGCTCCAGCGCCGGTCGAGTGCGAGCCCTGCGACGTTGCGGTGCGTGACCGCCACGCCTTTCGGCCTGCCCGTGGAACCCGAGGTGTACATCACATAGGCGAGGTCGTCCGGGCCGATCGGAGCCGGCGTGACCCCTTCGCCGTCGTCACCGGGCGGCTCGCGGTGGTCGACGGCGACCACGTGGGGCACGTCGACCGGGCACGGCGTCTCGTGGTCCGTCAACAGGACCGTCGCGCCGGTCTCGCGGACGATCAGCTCCATGCGCGACGCGGGATACCGCGGGTCGAGGGGCACGTACACACCGCCCGCCTTGGCGATGGCGAGGATCGCGACCAGCAGGTCGGTGCTGCGCTGCATCAGGACCGCGACGGCGCTCTCGGCGCTCACCCCCAGCGTCTGAAGGCGCCGTGCCAGCCGGTTGGCGGCCGCCTCCAGCCCGGCGTAGCTCAGTTCGTCATCGCCGCTGACCACCGCGATCCGCTCCGGCGTGCGCCCGGCCTGCGCTTCGAAGAGCTGCGGCAGGCTCGCTTCGGGCAGCGCGCGGGCGGTTTCGTTGCAGCCGGTGACCAGCCAGTGGCGCTCCTGCGCGCTGAGCAGGTCGATGCGATCGATCGGTATGTCAGGGTCCTCGGCGGCCGCGCGCAGCACCCGCTCGAGGCGGTCGACGATGCTGCTGACCGTAGCGCGGGTGAACACGTCGGTGTTGTATTCGGCGATCCCTTCGATGCCGGCCGGTCCGGCGGCCGCGTCGCGCAGCTGCGTGACGGCCAGCGCCAGGTCCATGCGCGCGGTGCCTGTGGCCGTCGGCAGAACCCTGGCATGCAGGTCCGGAAGTGCCAGCGTCGCTTCGGGAGTGTTCTGCCACGAGAGGACGACTTGGAACAGCGGGTGGTGCGAGAGCGAACGAGTCGGCTTGAGCGCCTCCACCAGCGCATCGAGGGGCAGGTCCTGCTGGGCGTAGGCATCGAGGCTGCGTTCGCGCACCTGGTCGAGCAGCGTGCGGAAGCTGGGCGCGCCGGAGGTGTCCACCCGCAGGACCAGGGTGTTGACGAAAAGCCCGACCAGGTCTTCCGTGGCCTCGTCGGCGCGACCGGCCGTGGCGGCGCCGATCGGGATGTCGTCGCCCGCGCCGAGGCGGTGCAGCAGTGCGGCGAGCGCGGCGTGGACAAGCATGAACATGCTTGCATTGCTGGAGCGCGCCAGATCGGCCAGGCGGCGGTGCAGGCCGGCGTCCCAGCGGAAGGTCACGGTCTCGCCGCGATGGGAGGCTTGGGCGGGGTGCGGCCGATCGACGGGCAGCGCGATCCGTTCCGGCATTCCGTCGAGGGCCGCGCGCCAGTACGCGAGCTGCCGGGACCAGAGGCTCTCGGGATCCTGCGGATCACCGAGCAGTGCCTCCTGCCAGAGGGTGTAGTCGGCGTACTGAACCCGCAGCGGTTGCCAGTCCGGGCGGCGGCCGGACCTGCGGGCGCGATACGCGGCGACCAGGTCGCGGGCCAGCGGGGCCAGGGACCAGCCGTCCGCGGCGATGTGGTGCATCACCAGCACCAGGACGTGATCGTCCGGGGCGAGGGCGAAAAGCCGCCCGTGCAGCGGCACGCGGGCCGAGAGGTCGAAGGCGTGCCGGGCCTCCTCGGCCACCGCCCGCGCGAGCTCGTCCTGGCCGATCGCGGTGACCGCCAGTTCGATCCCTGCGTCCGACGGGTCGAGAATCCGCTGGTAGGGCACGCCGTCGGTTTCCGGGAACGTGGTGCGCAGCGCCTCGTGGCGCTCGACGACATCGGCCAGCGCCTCGCGCAGCGCCTCGACGTCCAACCGTCCCGACAACCGGATGGCCAGCGGGATGTTGTAGGTCGCCGAGGGCCCTTCGAGGCGATGCAGGAACCACAGGCGCCGTTGGGCGAAGGACAGCGGCAGCCGCGACGGCCGGGAGGCCGGCAGCAGGGCCGGGCGCGCGCCGTCCGCCTGGCGCAGCCGCCGGGCCAGGCCCGCGGGCGTCGGCTCCTCGAACAGGGTCCGCACACGCATCTCGACGCCGAAGGCGGTGCGCGCCTGCGCGATCAGGCGTGTGGCGAGCAGGGAGTGTCCGCCGAGGTCGAAGAAGTCATCCTGCGCCCCGACGACCGGTACGCCCAGCACGCGGGCGAACAGGTCGCACAGCGTCTGCTCCGTGGCATCGCGTGGTGCGACGTAGGCTGCGGCCAGCGCATCACGGTCGAGCTCGGGCGCGGGCAGCGCCTTGTGGTCGGTCTTGCCGTTCGGCGTGAGGGGAAGAGCGCCGAGGAACACGAACACCGACGGAACCATGTATTCCGGCAGTTTGCGGCCGAGCGCCTTGCGAAGCGTGGCGGGCAGCGCCTGCGGGCCCGTGTCCCACTCCTCGCCCGCGGTCACGACGTAGGCCACGAGGCGCTGGTCCCCCGGGACGTCCTCGCGCACGATCACCGCGCAGTCCCGGACCGCCGCCTGCCGCGCCAGCACGCTCTCGATCTCGCCCAGCTCGATCCGGTGGCCGCGCAGTTTGGTCTGGCGGTCCAGCCGCCCGAGGTATTCGATGCTTCCGTCGTGGCGGCGGCGCACCAGGTCGCCGGTGCGGTAAAGCCGGACGCCGCCGGGCGCCAGGGAGCTGGTGACGAAACGCTCGGCGGTCAGCTGCGGCCGTCCCAGGTATCCGCGGGCCAGCCCGTCGCCGCCGATGTACAGCTCACCCGGCACGCCCGTCGGCACCAGCCGCCCGTTCGCGTCGAGAACGTGCAGCTGCGTGTTGGCGATCGGTTCGCCGATCGACACCGGGCCGCGTGCGACGCGGCAGGCCGACGACCAGATGGTGGTCTCGGTGGGTCCGTACATGTTCCACAGCGTCGCGCCGGTGTCGAGCAGGCGATCGGCCAGTTCGCGGGGCAGCGCCTCGCCGCCGGCCAGCGCCCGCAGCCCGGCCCCGCCGCTCCACCCGAAGTCCAGCAGCATCCGCCAGGTCGAGGGGGTGGCCTGCAGCATCGTCACCTCGCCGCCGGCCAGCGCCTCGGCCAGGAGCTTGCCGTCGGTCGCGACCTGCCGGCTCGCGAGCACCACCCGCGCTCCCTCGGCGAGCGGCAGCAGGAGTTCGAGCATGCAGATGTCGAAGGAGAACGTGGTGACGGCGAGCAGCACGTCCGAGGGTCCGATCCCGGGCCGCTGCCTCATCGCGAGCAGGAAGTTGCTCAGCGCCCGGTGGGGGATCTGCACGCCCTTCGGGCGCCCGGTCGAGCCGGAGGTGTAGATGACGTACGCCAGATCCTCGGGGTGGACGCTCACGCCCGGATCGTCACAGGGTTCTGCTTCCAGCTCGTCGCGGATCGCGTCCACGCACACGGGCTCGGCCCCGTGCGCCGTGATCCGGCCCAGTACCTCTCGCTGCGTGAGGAGCACCCGCAGGCGGGAGTCTTCCAACATGAAGGAGATGCGCTCCGGCGGGAAGCCCGGGTCGATCGGGATGTAAGCGCCGCCGGCTTTGAGGACGGCGAGCATCGCGACGACCATGTCCGGGCAGCGTTCCATGCAGATGCCCACGAGGGCATCACGCGTGACGCCGAGTCGGGTCAGCCGGTGTGCGAGCCGGTTGGCGCGCCGGTCGAGTTCCCCGTAGGTCAGCAGCTGGTCCTCGTACTGCACGGCCGGCGCGTCCGGCTGCCGTCGCGCCTGTTGCGCGAAACGCCGGTGCGCGGGCAGGGCTTCGGGCCACGCGCACGCGGTGTCGTTCCACTGCCGCAGCAGCCGCTCCTCTTCCGCGGCGCCGAGCATGGGGACGTGCGCCACCGGACGGTCCGGTTCGGCCGTCAGGTTCTGCACCAGCACCGCGAGGTGCTCCGCCATGCCTTCGGCGCTCGCCCCGTCGAACAGGTCGCTGTTGAACTCGAAGCAGCCGCTGAGTCCTTCGCTCTGTTCGAAGACCTCCAGCGTCAGGTCGAAGCGGGCGGTACCGCTGTCTATCTCCAGCGGCTCCAGGCGCAGCCCGGCGGCGTCGAGCCGCGGGACGGGGATGTTCTGGTAGATGAAGCAGACCTGGAAGATCGGGGCGCGGGAGAGGTCCCGCGGGGGTCGCAGCTGCTCGACCAGACGCTCGAAAGGCAGTTCCTGGTGGGCGAAAGCCCCGAGGCACACCTGCCGCACGCGCCCGAGCAGGTCCCGGAAGCTCGGATCGCCGGACAGGTCGGTGCGCAGCGGCAGCATGTTGACGAACAGGCCGATCAGCGGTTCGACCTCGGGACGGCCGCGGTTGGCCACGGGGACGCCCACGACGAGGTCGTCCTGCCCGCTGTAGCGCCGCAGCATGACCTGAAAGGCCGCCAGCAGCGCCATGAAAGGTGTGACGCCTTCCTGCCGGCACAGTGCGCGCAGCCGGTCGGCCGCCTGCGCGGACAGCCGGAAAGGGCGGGTACCGCCGCGCGTTCCGAGGACGGCGGGACGTGGATGGTCGGTGGGCAGATCCAGCGTCGGCGCAGCGCCGTCGAGGGCGTCCTTCCAGTAGGCGAGATCGGCGGCGAGCGCCTCGCCCGCCAGCCGCTCGTGTTGCCAGGCGGCGTAGTCCGCGTACTGGATCGGCAGCGTCGGCAGATCGGGCCGCGCGCCCGAGCGCATCGCGCCGTAGAGCCCGGCCAACTCGCGGAAAGCCACGGCGGTCGACCACAGGTCGCCGACGATGTGGTGCATGGTCAGCAGCAGCACGTGCTCACGCGGGCCCAGGCGCAGGAACTTGATGCGCAGCAGCGGGCCCTTACGCAGGTCGAACGGGCGGGTGAACTCCTCGCGCGCCAGCTCGCGGATCGCCTCCTCGCCCTGCGCTCCCCGCAGGTGTTCCACGTCGACGACGCCGAACTCCGGTTCGCCCTGCGCGGCGATCACCTGCACGGGCTGCCCGTCGATCTCGTCGAAGGTCGTGCGCAGGGACTCGTGGCGCCGCGCGATCTCCTGGCAGCAGCGCCGCCAGAGTTCGAGGTCCAGCTCGCCGTGGACGCGCATCGCCCCGGGGATGTTGTACGCCGCGTTGCCGGGAGTCAGCTGCTCCAGGAACCACAGCCGCTGCTGGGGGAACGAGGCGGGAAAGGTGCGCGCCTGCTGTTTCTTCTGCTCGAGGCGCCGCGCGAGCAGTGCGCGTTTCTGCGCGGGCGTAAGCGCCGCCAGATCGATCGACGTCATGCCGGGCTCCCCTCTCGGTCGTCGTCCGGCCGGTCGCCCTCGGCGACGAGCAGGTCGCGCAGCATCGACTCCACCTCGTCATCGGACAGGTCGTCGATGTCCGGCTGCGCGGCGTCGGACTCGTCCCGGCGCACCGGACGGATGCTCTCGTGCGTCGCGGCGGTCTGCGAGGCGGCGAGGAGCGCCGCGGCCGCGGCCACGGTGGGGCGCTCGAAGAAGCGGCTGAGGTCCAGGGCGGTGCCGAACCGGGCCTGGATGCGCGAGCCGATCTGCACGGCCGCCAGCGAGTGGCCGCCGAGTTCGAAGAAGTCGTCGTCGACCCCGACCTGCTCCACGCCGAGGACCTCCTGCCAGATGGCGGCGAGGGCGCACTCCTGCTCGGTGGCGGGCGCCGTGTAAGGGGTCTCCAACGCCGGGCGCGGATGCCGGCCGGGTGCCGGCGCCAGGCTCCCGGCTTCGCGCGCAAGTGACTGCGGGTTCAGCGAACCGGCGAGCCGGCGCAGCCCGGCCAGGTCGCGGTGCGCGACGACGATCTGTTCGGGCAGTTGCGGCGCGGCCAGCAGCCGGGAGAAGACGGCCAGGGCGTCCTGTTCGCTGATGCCCTCGGCGAGCAGCGCGAGCGCCCCGGGCGCGGCCTGATCCTCGTGCGCCGCGTCATCCTCGTGCGCCGCGGGACCGGTGGGCGCCACGGCCTGGTCGATCTGGTCGAGCAGGGCGTCGATGTCGTTGATCCGCTTGATCGAGAAGCCCTCGACGCGCACCAGCGGCCTGCCGTGCGGGTCGAGCATGTCGATGTCGCAGGTCAGCATCTCCCCGGAACCGTTGGCCGGCTCCTTGAGCTCGACACGGCAGTGCACGGTGCGTGTCAGGGCCCCCATGATGCGAAGGCTGCGATAGGTCAGCGGCAGGTAGTAGATGTCCTCGGCGTGCAGGCGGGCGCTCGCCCCCGCCACGTCGAGCAGCGCCGGGTGCAGCGGGTACGCGTCGAGGTCGCCGGCGAACTGCGCGTCAAGCTCCAGGGTCACCAGGAGCCTGCGCTCGCCGGCCTGGATCCGGCGCAGGCAGCGCCACCGCGGCCCGAACGCGAACTCGATGCGCCCGCCCTTTTCGACGAGATCGAGTTTGAAGCGGTGCTTGATGTCCTCCTCGTCTTCCAGGACCTCGGTGACGGCGCATTCGCGCAGTACCTCGTCCAGATCGCGAGGCGTTTCCGGCGTCCGCTCGGGGAAGCTCACCCAGCCGCCGGCGTGCTCCAGCCACGATCCGGGTGCCCCCGGGGCCGGGCTCTGCACGGTGAAGCGCACCCGGTCCTCATGCGACTCCACGGTCGTGAACAGCCGGCGGGACTGTCCGTCCGGCACGATGAGCGGCATCGAGAACACCACGTCGCGCAACTCGATGGCGCGGCCCGCGGCCTGGTCCGCGACGGCGGCGCGCACCAGCTCCAGATACGCGGTGCCCGGTACGAGACCGTGCCCCATGATGCGGTGCTCGTCGACTATCCAGCTCTCGGCGGTCGTCAGGGTCGTGGCATATGTGCGTGCTGTGTCCGTCGCGCGCACGAGCTGATGCAGCAGCGGCTGCCCGGTCGGCTGCGCCCCGCCGCCCAATCGCGCCGCGAGCCCGGCCGCCATGCCGACGCCGCGCCAGGTGTCCCAGGCGACGGAGGACACCGCGGCGCCCGTGGTCTGGCGCTTCCACTGGGCGAATCCGTCGAGGAAGGCGTTCGCCGCGCAGTAGTCGCTCTGCCCCGGGCCGCCGAGCACCGAGGTGAGCGAGGAACACAGCAGGACGAAGTCGAGATCCTCGAAGCGGCACGCGCCGTCGAGCACCAGGGTGCCCTGTGTCTTCGGCGCGAGCACCGCGTCCGCGTCCTGCCGGGTCTTGCCCTCGATCAGCCCCCGCGAGGCGACCCCGGCGGCGTGGATGACCCCGTCGAGACGCCTGAAGCGCTCGCGCAGCAGCTCAACCGCCCGGCCGGTCTGCCCGGCGTCCGTCACGTCCGCCTGGAGCAGGAGCACCCGGGCCCCGCTGTCCTGCAATGCGCGTAGCTGGCCGATCACGCGGCTGGTGCGCTCGTGCGCGCCATGGTCCTCCAGCCACGCGGACCAGTGCGCTTCGGCGGGGAAAGGCGAGCGGTGCAGAAGGCCCAGCGCGGGGCCGTCGACGCTGCGCGCGATCTGGCGTGCCAGCGCCAGACCGACACCGCCGAGCCCGCCGGTGACGAGGTAGACGCCTGAGTCGCGCAGCCGGCCCGCCCCTCCCGCCGCGAGCTTGGACAGTCCGGGCTTGGACGGTGCCGGCTCGGACAGTGCAGGCTCGGACAGTGCAGGCTCGGACCGGGCCGGACCGGCGGGGGCCGGTCCGATCCGCGCGGCGTCGAACTCGCGAGTCCACCAGTGCCGGCCCCGCAGCGCGAGGTCCCGCTGCTGCGTCGTGCGCCGAAGCACGGCGTGCACCCGGCTGACCGCGTCGTCGGCCGGGTCGCGCGGGTCCAGCCCGGTCACATCCAGCGTGCGGCAGGCGACCCCGGTGATCTCCTGCGGGATGACCGTGCTGGCGCCGAGAAGCAGGCAGTTCTCCGGCCGCAGCCGCTCCCCGCCCGTCACGGCGTGCACGCCCTCGCAGAGCACGTCGATCGACACCGGACACTCCAGGCCGGCGCTCGCGATGCCCTGAGCGAGGGCGAGCAGGCTGTCGAAACCGAACCGGCGCGACGCGGCGATCCGTTCGGCGTCCAGCTGCCCGTCCGGGGCGTCGCCCAGGCTCCAGAGGTGCACGACGCGCACTGCCGCCGGCCGCTCGGCGCGCACCGACTCGAACAGGGCTGCCACGTGTTCCCGGTCCGCCGGATCCACCCGGCGCCGGCCGTCGTCCTGTGCTCCCGGTTCACCGGCGAGGACAAGCACCACGCCGGCGCCGTCGTCCTGCAGACGGCTCGCCAGTGCGCTGCTCAGCGGCAGGTCGTCGCCGAGCAGCACCCATACGGCCGGTGCGGCGTCGGGGGCGGGCTCGCCGAGCGGGGGCAGGCGCCGCCAGCCGGGGGTGTAGAACCAGTCCTCCATCGGGACGGCCGCTTCGGCCGGGCGCCCCTCCTCGTGACCGGGTGCGGGATCCGGTTGCAGCCAATAGCGCTGCCGCTGGAAGGCGTAGGCCGGAAGCGGCAGCACCCGGTGCTGCTCGCCCGCGTGCAAAGCGGACAGGTCGACCGGGACGCCCGCGTTCCAGAGCGAGGCGAGCGCCGTGAGCATGTGCTCGCGATCGTCCCGCTTCTCCTTCGGGTGCCGCAGCGAGCCGGCCAGCGTCCGGTGCTCACGCCAGCCATCGTGGCCGCGGGCGAATCCGCCGAGGGTGTTGCCGGGTCCGCATTCGAGCAGCACGAGGTCCGGGTCGGCGAGCAGTTCTCCGAGACAGTCGCGGAACCGCACGGTCGCGCGCAACTGTGCGCCCCAGTAGCCGGGGTCGGTGGCCTGCTCGTCGGTGATCCACGTGCCGGTCAGGTTGGAGCAGAACGGGACGGCGGGAGGGTTCAGATCGACCTTGCGCACCTCGGCGGTGAACGGTTCCACCGCCTGCTGCACGCTCGCCGAGTGGAAGGCGTGCGACGTGCGCAGCGCGCGCGTGGTGATCCCGGCCGCGGTCATCCGCCGCTGCAGCTCCTCGATCGCGGGCAGCGGACCGGAGACGGCCGTCAGCGCGGAGGAGTTGACCGCCGCGAGGCACAGCTCGCCGGTGAGCCAGGCCTCGCACTGCTCCTGGGGCAGGAACACCGCGAGCATCCCGCCGGGCGGTGCCTCCTGCAGGATCCTGCCCCGGACGGCGACGAGGCGGGCGGCGTCGGCCAGGCTGAAGACCCCTGACAGACAGGCCGCGGCGAATTCGCCGATGCTGTGGCCGGCCATGGCTCGCGGCGCTACGCCCCACTCGCGCCACAGCTGTGCGAGTGCGTATTCGACCGCGAAGAGTGCCGGCTGGGTCACCGAGGTCTGCTGAAGCTCGCGCGCCGCCTCCTCGGCGTCCCGCTCCACGCGGGCGAACAGCAGCGTGCGCAGGTCCTCGCCCAGGTGCGGTGCGAGCAGATCGGCGCACGCGTCGAACGCACTGTTGAAGGCGGGTTCGTGTTCGTACAGGTCGCGCGCCATGCCGGCGTACTGCGCGCCCTGGCCGGGGAAGAGCAGAGCCACCGGGGCCGGCTGCTCGGCGGCGCGCACGGCCTGATCCGGACCGACGGCGCGCAGCGCGCGTACGGCCGCCTTCGGGTCACTGCACACCACCGCACCGCGCTGCTCGAAGGCCCTCCTGCGGCCGAGGGTGAAGGAGAGCTCTGCGAGGTCCGTATCAGGATTCTGTTCGAGATGGTCGGCCAGCCGCCGCGCGTTGTCCGCCAGCGCGGCGGCCGTGCGGCCGGAGAGGGCGAGCAGTTGCGCGGGCCGCCGGCAGTGCGCTGCGCGCGCCTGATCGGGCGCCTCTTCGAGCACGACGTGCACGTTGGTGCCGCCGATTCCGAAGGAACTGACCCCCGCGCGGCGCGGCGCGCGGTCGCCGGGCCATGCGCGTAGCTCGCTGCTGACGAAGAACGGGCTGTTCTCCAGGTCCAGCCGCGGGTTCGCGCTGTGGAAGTGCAGCGACGCGGGGATGACCCGGTGCTTGAGCGCCAGGACGGTCTTTATCAGGGATGTGACGCCCGCGGCGGCGTCCAGGTGGCCGACGCTGCTCTTGACCGAGCCGATGGCGCAGAACCCGGTGGCGTCCGTGTGCTCGCGGAACGCGCGGGTGAGCGCCGCGATCTCGATCGGGTCGCCGAGCGGTGTTGCGGTCCCGTGCGCCTCGACGTAGCCGATCGTACGCGGGTCGACCTCGGCCACCGCCAGCGCCTCGGTGATGACCTCCGCCTGGCCCGCGACGCTCGGCGCGGTGTAGCCGGCCTTGAGCGCTCCGTCGTTGTTGATCGCCGTGCCGCGGATCACCGCCTCGACCCGGTCGCCGTGCTCGAGCGCGTCGGCCAGGCGCCGCAGCACCACCACGCCGATTCCGTTGCCTGCCACGGTGCCGTCGGCCTCGGCGTCGAACGCCCGGCAACGGCCGTCCCGCGACAGGATGCCGCCCTGCTCGTACACGTATCCGCCGCGCAGTGGAACGCTGACCGACACGCCCCCGGCGAGCGCGATGTCGCACTCGCCGTTGAGCAGGCTCTGGCAGGCCAGGTGCACGGCGGTCAGCGACGTGGAGCAGGCCGTCTGCACCGTCATCGCGGGGCCGGTCAGACCGAGCTTGTAGGACGCCCGCGTGGCGAGGAAGTCCTTGTCGTTCGCGAGAAGCGTCTGGTACTCGCCGTGCGACGCGACGTCCCGGCGGCTGGCCATCACGTTGAACAGGAGATACGAGTTCAGGCTCGACCCGGCGAACACGCCGATGCGCCCGTCGAACGCCGCCGGGTCGCAGCCGGCTGATTCCAGCGCCTCCCAGACGCACTCGAGGAACAGCCGGTGCTGCGGATCGAGCATCTGCGCCTCGCGCGGGCTGTAGCCGAAGAACCGCGCGTCGAAGAGGTCTGCGTCCCGCAGCACGCCCTTGGCCTTGACGTAGTCCTCGCGGGCCAGCTGCCGCGGGTCCACCCCGGATTCCAGCAGCTGTGCCTCGGTGAGGAAGGAGACCGCCTCGCGGCCGTTCCGGAGGTTCTCCCAGAAGGCTGCGATGTCGGGCGCCTCGGGGAAGCGGCCGGCCATCCCGGTGATCGCCACGTGGCTCGGGATCGCGGTGGCGTCGGACACGTCGGTCACCTACCGTTTCGTGAATTCATGCGTCGGGCGGCCGCCTGGTCGCGCTGCGGGGTGGAGCGCCGGCGGCTCTCGGCGCGTTCCGAACCCGCGGCGGGTGGCGCGGGCGCGGTCGCGTCGGGGCTGAGGTGCGCGGCGAGAGAGGCGATCGTCGGGTACTGGAACAGCTCGACGAGCGAAACCCGGTACCCCATCGCCTCCAGCCGCGTGTGGACCTGCGCCATCAGCAGCGACTGCCCTCCGAGGTCGAAGAAGTTGTCGTCCCGTCCGGTCCGCTCGACGCCGAGCAGATCGCACCACATGGCGGCGATCCGCCGCTCCAACCCGTCGCGCGGGGCCGCGTACCGGGTCGCCAGTTCGGGCCGCGCCGTGTCGGGCTCCGGAAGCGCACGGCGGTCGACCTTGCCGCTCGGAGTCAGCGGGAACCGCGGCAGTACGACGAACGACGAGGGCACCATGTAGTGCGGCAGCCGCTGCTTCGCGAATCCGATCAGCTCGCTGATCACCGGTTGGTCGTCCGCGGTCAGGTACGCCACGAGGCGCTGCTGCGGGGACGCCCCGTGCGGCATGACGAGGGCCTCGCGCACCCGCGGGTGCTGTCGCAGCACCGATTCGATCTCGCCCGGCTCGATGCGGAAACCGCGCAGCTTGACCTGGTGGTCGAGCCGGCCGAGGTATTCGAGCGCGCCGTCTTCGCGCAAGCGGGCCAGATCACCGGTCTTGTACAGTCGCGCGCCCGGACTGCGGTCCAGGGGATCCGCGATGAAGCGTTCCGCGGTCAGCCCCGGTTTGCCGAGGTAACCGCGGGCGAGGTTGCGTCCGCCGATGTGCAGTTCACCGGGCACGCCGATCGGGACGGGCTGCAGACGGCGGTCCAGCACCCGGATCAGGGTGTTTGCGATGGGGTGGCCGATCGGCACCGGACGCGGGTCGCCGTCGCGCCGGCAGGCCCAGGCGGTGACGTCGATCGCCGCCTCCGTCGGACCGTAGAGGTTGTGCAACTCGGCGTCACAGCGGCTGAAGAACAGTTCCTGAAGTTCGCGGGGCAGCGCCTCGCCGCTGCAGATCACCCGCCGCAGGTTCGTGCACTGCTCGACGTCCGGGGCGCTCAGGAACGCCTGGAGCATGGATGGGACGAAGTGGACGGTGGTGATGCCCTCCGCGCGAATCGTCTGTGCCAGGTAGCGGGGATCCCTGTGCCCGTCCGGGCGCGCCACGACGAGGGTCGCGCCGGTCATCAGCGGCCAGAAGAACTCCCAGACCGACACGTCGAAGGAGTACGGCGTCTTCTGCAGCACCCGGTCTCCCGGCCCCAGCCGGTACGCGTCCTGCATCCAGAGCAGGCGGTTACGGATGGCGGCGTGGACGTTCATCACCCCTTTGGGTGCGCCGGTGGATCCGGAGGTGTAGATCACGTAGGCGAGGTCCTCGCCGTCCACGGGCACACCCGGGTCGGCGACAGGTTCACCCGACAGCTCGGCTTCGAGTTCTTCGACGCACAGCGCCGCGCAGTGCTCGGCGGGCGGTGCGTCGAGGACCGCGCGCTGCGTCAGCAGCACCGGAACCTTCGCCTCGGCGAGCATGTGCTGCAGGCGGGCCCGCGGCAGGTCGGGATCCAGCGGCAGGTACGCGCCACCGGCTTTGAGGACGGCCAGCAGGCTGACCACCATCTGGGTGGACCGGTGCATGCAGACGCCCACGACCGTGTCCCGGTTCACGCCCAGGCGCCGCAGCCGGTGGGCGAGCCGATTGGCCCGCTCATTGAGCCGGCCGTAGCTGACGGCGCTTCCCTCGAAGCGCACCGCCTCGGCCTGCGGCGTGCGCCGCGCCCACTGCTCGAAGCACTCGTGGACCCAGCCCGCGTCGGGCCACTGGCGCAGCGGGCCGCGCCCGGCGGCGTCGATGCGTGCCCGTTCCGGCTCTTCGAGCAGATCGAGGCGGCTGACCGGCAGGTCCGGCCGGTCGGCGACGCACTGCGCGAGCCGCTGGAAACGCCGCGCCATGCGCTCGATCGTCGGCGCGTCGAACAGGTCGCGGTCGTACTCGAACCAGCCGGACAGCGCGCCGTCGGCGTCGAAGGACTGCAACTCGAGATCGAAACGCGACCCGTGGTTCTGTACCTGCAGGCGCTCGAGTTCGATGCCTGCCATGCTGGACGCGGTGACCGGGTCGGCCTGGTAGGAGAAGCAGGCCTGGAAGACGCGCGGCCTGCTCAGGTCGCGCGGAGGGTTGAGCTCCTCGACGATCCGCTCGAACGGCGCCTGCTGGTGCGCGTAGAGGCCGAGGCAGGCGTCGCGCACCTGCCGCAGCACCGTCGCGAAATCGGGGTCCGCGTCCAGGCGCGTACGAACCGGCAGGGTGTTGACGAAGAATCCGATCAGCGGCTCCAGCTCGGCGCGATCCCGGTTCGCCGTCGGCACGCCCACGACCACGTCGTCCTGACCGCAGCAGCGGTGCAGCAGGACCTGGAAGACGGCGAGCAGCACCATGTACGCCGTGGCGCCGTGGCGCCGGCCCAGTTCGGTCAGCTCGCGCATGAGCGGCGCCGCGAGGTCCACGTGCTGCGCGGCGCCGCGCAGGCCCTGCACGGCGGGCCGCGGACGGTCGGTCGGCAGCGCGAGGGCGTCGGGCGCACCGGCCAGGTGTGTGCGCCAGTATTCCAGGTGCTCCCGCAGGTTCTCCGCGCGCAGTTCCCGCTGCTGCCAGGCTGCGAAGTCGCCGTACTGGATCTTCGGCTCCGGCAGCGGGGACGGGCGCCCGGCGGCGTAGGCCGCGTAGAGCGCCGACAGTTCGGAAAGCAGTACCCCGACGGACCAGCCGTCGGAGACCAGGTGGTGCATCGCGACGGCCAGGACGTACTCGTCGGCCGCGGTCCGCAGCAGGGCCAGGCGCAGCAGCGGCCCGCGGGCGAGGTCGAACGGGCCGCCTACGTGCGCGGCGATCGCCTCGTCCAGGTCACCGGCGAACGCCCGCCCGTCCGCGCCGCGCAGGTCGGTCTCGGGCAGGTCGAGCACGAGCTCGCGCGCCACGAGCTGCTGCGGGCTGCCGTCACGGATCCGGAAGGTCGTGCGCAGCGACTCGTGCCGGCGCACGACCTCGTTGACGCAGCGGCGCAGCAGCGCGGCGTCGGGCTGCCCGCGCAGGCGCACGGCGGCGGGCACGACGTAAGCGGGGTTGCCGGGCCGCAGCTGTTCGTAGAACCAGATCCCCTGCTGCATCACCGAGAGCGGGAACGCCGTCTGCGCGGCGCCGGCCTCCTGCAGGAGCTTTTCGAACAGCACCCGTTTCTCGGGGGACAGCGCCGCGAGCCGGTCTTCGAGCTGCGACACCTCAGACCTCCGGGCCCGCCGCCGCGGGAGCGTGCTGCTCGGGCATCCGCTCCAACTGCTCCAGCAGCCGTGCCGCGACGTCCCCGAAACGCTCGACGCGTTCGATCGGCTGCGGTTCCCGTGCCGGACCGCAGCCCTCCATCGTTTCGAGCTGCCCGAGGATCCGGCCCGCCAGGCTGCGCACCGACGCGCCTTCGAGGAAGACCGCGATCGGCAGCGTCACCCCGAAGTGTGCCTCGATGTCGTTCCTGAGCTCCACGGCCATCAGCGAGTCCAGCCCCAGATCGAAAAGCGACTGCTCCGGTCCCACGCTGCTCGCGCGCAGCGTCGCGGCGACGGACTGCAGCAGCCTGTCGGTCAGGCAGGCGGTGCGTTCCGCCGCGGGCAGGCCGAGCAGTTCTTCCCGGCTCGGCAGTGGGCTGCGACGAACGGCGACGCGCGCCCCGGGCGCCTGCACGCGCGTGTCGAGCAGCGCCGACAGGACGCGGGAGCCCGACAGTTCCCGGTATCTGCCGCCCCACGCGGCCCAGTCGACCGGCACGACCGCGAGTTGCGGCGCGTCCTGCGGCAGCAGCCGATGCAGAACGCGCAGGGCCTGGGCGGGGGAGAGGCTCGCCATGCCGTCGCTGAGACCGGGTGTGGCCCGCGCCCGGTGCGTCGCCATGCCTGTCTGCGACCAGATGCCCCAGTTGATGCTCAGGCCCGGTTTCCCCTGCGCGCGGCGCAGCCGCGCCAGATTGTCGAGGAAGGCGTTGGCCGCGGCGTAGCCGGCCGCGAACGGCGAGCTGAGCACGGAACTGGCGGAGGAGAACAGCACGAAGAAGTCCAGTGGGGCGTCCGCCGAGGCGCTGTTGTCACTGAAGGCGCTGTAGTCATTAAAGGCTCTGTGCAGTGCCCAGGCGCCCGCCGCCTTGGGCCGCAGGTGCCGCTCCAGTTCGTCCGGTTCCAGGTCGAGCAGCGCGGTGACGTCGCCGACTCCGGCGGCGTGCACCACGCCGCGGATCGGTGGGCGGGCCTCGGCGGCGAAACGCTCGAGAAACGCGCGCACCGCCTCCTCGTCCGCGACGTCGAGGCTCTCGACGAGGACGTTCGCGCCCAGGCCCTCCAGGTCCCGCACCGCCGCCACTCGACTGCCCGCCGGATCGTCCGCGGCCAGCGTGGCCCAGGTGCTGCGCGGCGGCAGGGGAGTGCGCCCGGCCAGCACGAGGTGCCGCGCCCCGGCGCGCACAAGGGAGCGGGCGACGGCCAGGCCTACGCCGCCCAGGCCGCCCGTGATCAGATAGCTGGCGTCCTTGCGCCATACGGCGCGCCGGACCGTGGACCGGGCGGGCTGCCAGCGCACCAGCCGCGCCGCGTAACGCCGTCCGGCGCGCACCGCCAGTTGATCCTCGCCCCCCGCGCCGTCGAGCGCGGCGAGCAGGTGACCGGCGGCGGCGCAGGCGTCGCCCTCGGGATCGAGGTCGATCAGCCCGCCCCAGATCCCCCGATGTTCCTGCTGGAGCGAGCGGCCCAGGCCCCAGAGGGTCGCGGGGCCGACGCTCACGGGCGCGGCCTGTGCGGTCGAAACGGCTGCGGTTGGAACGGCTGCGGTCGAAACGGCTTCGGGCTGGACGGCTGCGGGCTGGACGGCGCCCCGGGTGACGAGCCACAGTCGAGTGCTGCGCCGTTCCGCCGTGGGTCCGGCGAGCGCTTGCACGGCTCTCACCGCGCTCATGCACGCGTGCTGTTGGTCGGCGAGCAGCCGCTCGACGGAGGTGTTCTCGTCCTCCTGCGTGTCCAGGCTCCACAGGTGGACAACCCGCAGTTCCTCGTCGTCGTCGAGGTCCAGCTCGCTCAGGAGGCGCGGGAGATCACCGGGATCCGCGGCGCGCAGAACGACGTCGTGATCGGAGTCGTGGACGTAGGAGGCGCCTGCGCCGACGCGCACGCATCGCGACCCCCGGCGCCGCAGGGCAGTGACCAACTCGTCGCCGATGCCGGTACCGTCGGCGAGCACGAGCCACGTGTGCGCAACGGTTTCCGGTGCGGGCGCGTCTTCGCTCGCCCCGGCCACCTCCGATACGTCAACTCGTTGCCATGCGAGCTCGTACATCAGGTCGCCGTCGTCGAACTGGCCGCCTTGCCCGTGTCCGGTATCCTCCGGACCGCTCGCGCCGGGCTCGTCGTCCGCCCGCTCGGCGGCGTGGTCCCGGCGCTCCTGCCAGCAGGCTGTCGGGTCGAACGCGTAGGTGGGGACCGCGACCCGGCGGCGCCGGTACCCCCGGTCGAACTCCTTCCAGTCGACCTGCGCGCCGTGCACGTACAACTGCGCGAGCGAGGTCAGCAACACGTCCCAGTCGTCGTGCTTCGGCCGCAGGCTCGGCAGCAGCAGCGTCGGGCTGCCCGCGGGAAGCGCGTCGCTGACGAGGCCGACGAGCGTGGGTGCCGGGCCGACCTCCAGCAGGGTGTCGTACCCCAGGTCCAGCAGCGTGGACACGCCCGCCGCGAAGCGCACCGGCTGCCGGGCGTGCCGGCACCAGTAATCCGCGTCCGGCGCCTGGTCCCACGCCCACATATCCCCGGTGACGTTGGAGACGAGCGGGACGCGCGGCGGGGTGAAGGCCACAGCCTGCGCGGCTTGGCGCAGCGGCGCGAGGATCGGCTCGACCAGCGGGGAGTGCGACGAAGTGGTGATCCGCAACAGCTTGGTCTTCACGCCGCCGGCCTCGAACCGCGCGCACGCCGCGGCCACGGCGCGGCGCTCGCCGGAGATGGTGGTGTTCGCGGGGCCGTTGACGGCGGCGACGCTGACCGCGTCCGGCTCGCCCGCGATCTGCTCGGCGACCGCGGCCTCAGGAGCGAAGACCGTCGCCATCGCACCGGTGTCGGCCAGCGTCTGCATGAGCCGCGAGCGGGCGACGGTCAGTGCGAGGCCGTCCTCCAGACTCATCGCGCCCGCGAAACAGGCGGCCACGTATTCCCCGAAGCTGTGGCCGAGCACCGCCACCGGTTCCACGCCCCAGGAACGCCACATCTGCGCCAGGGCGTATTCGACCGCGAACAACGCCGGCTGGGCGTAGCCGGTCTCGTTGACCCGCTCGCACCGCGGGTCCGCAGGGTAGAGCACGTCCAGCAACGGCTTCTCCAGCATCGGCCGCAGGATCCGGTCGCAGTGCTCGAGCGTCTCGCGGAAGACCGGCTGGCCCTCGTACAGGGCGCGTGCCATGCCAGGGCGCTGCGGACCCTGACCGGTGAACAGGAAGACGACCTCGCCGCCGCGCGCCTGCCCCGTCACCAGCCCGTCGACCGGCGCGTCCTGGCCGGAGCCGTCCGGCGCCGCCGCGTCGCGGGCGAACCGGGCGAGGCGGTCCGTCAACTCGCCGCGCGTGCCGCCGACCACGGCGAGCCGATGGCGGAAGGCGCTGCGGCCGGTGTTGGCCGAGAAGCACAGGTCGGCCACATCCGCCTCGTCCTCGGCGGCCATCCGCTCGGCGTAGCGGCGCGCGAGCCCGGCCAGCGCGGTGTCGCTCTTGGCCGAAAGGGCCAGCACCGAGCGCGGCCGGCGCGAGTCCGACGGTGCGGGCTCGCGCGCGGGTGCCTGTTCGACCAGCAGATGCGCATTGGTGCCGCTGAACCCGAAGGCGCTGACCGCGGCGACCCGGCCGCGACCGCCCTGCGGCCACGGCGTCAGCCGCGTCGGCACGGCGAACGTCGTCCCGGCGAACGAGATGTCCGGGTTGAGCCGCTCGAAGTGGACGTTCGGCGCGATGGCGTCGCGTTGCACGCACAGCAGAGCCTTGATCAGGCCGGCGATGCCCGCCGCCGCTTCCGGGTGGCCGATGTTCGTCTTCGACGACCCGAGGTAGACCGCGGGGCCCTGCGGGCGACCGTATATCTCGGCGAGCGCCTCCACCTCGATCGGATCGCCGAGGCGCGTGCCGGTGCCGTGTGCCTCGATGTAGCCGACGTCGTGCGCTTCGAGCCCGGAGGCCTTGAGAGCGCGCCGCAGCACGTCCCGCTGCGCGCTGCCGTTGGGCGCGGTCACCCCGGCGCTGCGCCCGTCCTGGTTGACGGCCCCGCCGCGCACCACGGCCACGATCGGGTCCTCGTCGCGCACCGCGTGCGACAGCAGCTTCAGTGCGACGATCCCGCAGCCCTCGCTGCGCACGTAGCCGTTCGCGGAGGCGTCGAAGGCCTTACATCGCCCGTCCGTGGACACCATGCGGCCGAACTGGGAGAACGAGATGCTCGGCAGCGGGGAGAGCACGACGTTGACCCCGCCGGCGAGCGCGGCCTCGCACTCGCCGGACCGCAGGCTCTGGCACGCCTGGAGCACGGCGACCAGCGCCGAGGAACACGCGGTGTCGATCGCCAAGCTCGGCCCGTGCAGGTCGAGGGTGTAGGAGATGCGGCCCGGCACGACGCTGTGCGCCGAGCCGGTGCTCGCGTGCGCGGTCAGGTCGAGCGGATGGCGCAGGTGCTCCGTGGCGTAGTCGAAGCTCGAAACACCCATGAACACCCCGGTGCGGCTGCCGGCCAGCGAGGTCGGCGCCCAGCCGGCGTTCTCCAGCGCCTCCCAGGCCACCTCGAGCGCGAGGCGCTGCTGCGGGTCCATCGTCAGCGCCTCGCGCCGGGAGATGCCGAAGAACTCGTGGTCGAAACGGTCCAGCCCGTCGAGGAATCCACCCCAGCGGGTGCTCATCTTCCCCGGCGCGGGCTGCGGGCTGTGCAGGGCTGCCGCGTCCCAGCGGTCGGCCGGGATCTCGGTGATCGCGTCCGTGCCGGTGCTCAGCAGCCGCCAGTACGAGTCGCCGTCCACGACGCCGCCCGGCAGGCGGCAGCCGAGACCCACGACGGCGACCGGCTCGCTCGCGGCCCGGGCGTATTCCTCCAGCCGCCGCTGCATCCGATCGATCGTCAGGTAGGCGCGCCGCAGCGTGGGGGTCGTGTGCGTCTCGTCCGCCGAGGTCATGTCCAGCGCCCTTCGTCGATCTGCGTGATCTTTTCCAGCAGCAGTGCCTCGATGTCCCCCTCGGGCAGGGCTTCGATGTCCCCGTCCGGCAGGGCGTCGAGTGCGTCCCCGGGCCGCGGGTCCGGTTCGGGGAGCGGCTGCGGCCGTCGCGGGGCCGTTTCCGCCTCGGCCTCCAGCGCGATCTGCATGCGCTCGGCCAGGAACGGCACCAGGGCGTCGATCGTCGGAAAGCGCCAGGTGACGGTGGCCGGAAGCGTTGTCTCCAGCGTGGATTCCAGCCGCTTGCGCAACTCCAGCGACATCAGCGAGTCGAAGCCGAGTTCTGTCAGCGGCACCGCCGGGTCCAGCGCGGAGGGGTCGAGTTTGAGTACGCGACCGGCCTGCTCCCGGCAGTGCCGGGTGAGGATGTCGCGCCGCCGCCGGCCGGGTTCGACGGCGAGCAGGCTGCGGTGGATCTGCGAGCTCTGCGCCGGCGTCGCCGCTGGATTGCCCGGTTGTTCCAGCAGGCCCGCCAGCAGTTCCGGCGCAAGTGCGTGGTCGGCGGCCTCGCGCAGTTTCGCGCGGTCCAAGGGCAGCACGCACGCGTGGGCCACGCAGCTGCGCAGCAGCCGGTCCAGCGCCGCGATTCCGTCGCGCGGGTCGAGGCTGAGGATGCCGCGCGCCGAAAGGGCGCCGCCGCGATCCGGGCGTGCCGCGAGCCCGGCCTGCGCCCACGGCCCCCAGGCGATGCTCAGTGCCGGCAGCCCGCGTGCGCGGCGGTACATCGCCAGCCCGTCGAGGAATGCGTTGGCAGCGGCGTAATTGCCCTGACCCGGCGACCCGAGCAGCGCCGCCGCCGAGGAGTAGAGCACGAAGAAGTCGAGATCGAGGTGCACGGTGCCGCGGTGCAGGTTCCAGGCTCCCTCGGCCTTGGGCGCGGCCACCGTGCGGAACCGCTCGCGGTCGAGCTGGGTCAGGAGGCCGTCGTCTAGTACGCCCGCCGCGTGCACCACGCCGGCGAGCGGCGGCATCGAGTCTTCGATCTTCGCCAGCAGGGCTTCGACCGCGTCGGGAAGCGAAACGTCGGCGCATTCGACGACGACGCGCGCCTCCGTCTGCAAGCTCTCCACCGCTTCGGCCGCGTCGGGCGAAGGCGCGTGCCGACCCGTGAGCACGAGATGGCGGGCGCCCTGGTCGACCAGGTAGCGCGCGGTCCGCAGGCCCAATGCGCCCAGACCACCGGTGATCAGGTAGGTCGCGTCGCTGCGTACGGGCGCGCTGTCAGGCCGCACGTGCAGCGCGCGCGGAGGATGCGGCCGCAGCACGATCTTGCCAATGTGCCGGGCCTGGGCCATATGGGTGAATGCGGCCTCCGCGTCGCCGTAGTCGAACGCCGTCACCACCGGTGGGGTGAAGTCGCCGCCGGCGAAACCGCGCAGCACCTGCTCGAACAGTTCGGCGATCAGCTCGGGCTGCTCGGCGAACGACCTCTCCAGGTCGACGGCGAACAACGACCGGTTGTGCTTCAGCAGGCCGAGGCCGACGGGGTTGCCCGCGTAGACGTCCTGCTTGCCGATCTCGACGAACCGCCCGTTCGGAGCGAGCAGCGCCAGGCTGCGGGTCAGCGCCTCCCCGGCGAGGCTGTTGAGCACCACGTCGACGCCCCGCCCGCCGGTGATCCGCGTGACCTCCGCGGCGAAGCCGAGCGAGCGCGAGTCCATCACGTGCTCGGCACCCATCTCGCGCAGCAGTTCCCGCTTCTGCTCGCTGCCCGCCGTGGCGAAGACCCGGGCGCCGTTGCGCCGGGCGACCTGCAGCGCCGCCAGGCCGACGCCGCCGGCCGCCGAATGCACCAGCAACGTCTCTCCGCGGCGCAGCCGAGCCAGATATTCGAGGCCGTACACGGCGGTCAGGAACGCGACGGGGACGGCCGCCGCCTGCTCGTCGGTCAGGCCCGCGGGTCTGGGGGCGACCAGGTCCGCCGAGGTCGTCGTGTAGGCCGCCATGCTCGAGGGCGCTACGGCCATGACCGCATCCCCGGGCCGCAAGCGGGTGACGCCGTCACCCACCGCGATGACCCGTCCGGCGCACTCGCCGCCGAGCGGCACGGATCCCGGCGGGACTCCGGGACAGTTCCCCAGAGCCTTGAGGACGTCGTTGAAGTTGAGCCCGGCTGCGGCGACTTCTATCTCGACCTGCCCCGGGCCGGGGGCGAGGCGGTGCCATGGCGTCGGGGCCAGGCTCTCCAGGATGCCCGGACGGGTGGCAAGGACGCGGTGGTTGGCGTCGCGCCGCGGATCGTACGGCCGCTCGCGCCACGCGCTGTCCGATTCGGCCCCGCCGTCCCCGGTGCTCCACGGTTCGAGACGGGGCGCGAACCTGCCGCCGCCGCGCAGCGCGACCTGGTCACCTTCGTCGGCTGCCAGCAGTTCGTCGAGAAGGTCGCGCGCCGGATCCGCACTGCGGGGGTCGAGGTCGACCGCCCTGGGGCGCAGCTCCGCGTGTTCCAGCCCGATCACCCGCGCCAGGCCCCACAGCGCGCACTGGGCGGGGGCAGGTGCTTCGTCGGCCAGGCTCTGCGCCCCACGGGTGACAAGGAACAGCCGTGGAAGGCCCTCCCGAGCGTCGTGCGCCAGCGCCTGCACGAGATGCAGCGCGGAGACGGGCCCGAGGTCCTGCGACTCCTGTAGCGAGCCGGTGGCGTCGTCCTCGTCCACGGACGCGTCTACACTCCAGGCGTGCACCACGCCTGCACACCGGGACGGGCGTTCGCGCACGAGCTGGTCGATAAGAGCCTTGAAATCCTCGGGACGAGCGGGATCGACTTCGTACCGGTCCTCGCCCAGCCTGCGGTAACCCGCTCCGGCGCCGACGGTCACGCAGCCCTGGCCGCGCGCCTCGATCAGGCCCTTGAGATCGCTGCACATGCCGCGCCGGTCGGCCAGAAGGAGCCACCACCCGGCTTCGCCGCCGACCGCCGGCTGCTGTGCGGCGGCCGGCGCGCTCTGCGGCAGCTCTCGCCAGCGCAGCGTGAGCAGGGAATCCTCGGCCGCGCCGCGTGTGCCGGCATTGTCAAGGCGCCGCACCGTGATGCCGTCGATCTCGCCCACGGGCCGCCCGGCCTCGTCGAACAGGATGATCCGGCCACCGGTGAGCTGCCTGCCGTCCGCACTCGGGCCGCCGATCACGGCGTGCGCCCATCGCGGGACGGCGCGCTCCTGCCACAGCGTGAAACGGCCGACATCCACGGGCAGGTAGCCGGCCGCTTCGTGCTGCGCAGGATCGATCGTCGCCGCGAGAACCTGGAGGCAGCTGTCCAGCAGGACGGGGTGCACGAGGTACGCGTCGGTGTCGGCGGTCAGGTCGGGCAGATCGTGCAGTTGCCCGACGGCCTCGTGCGCACCGCGCCACAGCGCGCGCACACCCTGGAACGCGGGCCCGTATTCCAGGCCGGCACGGGAGAGCGCCGCGTAGTGCTCGGCGCTGTCGGCCGGCCGCGCGCAGCGCTCCCGCGCCTTGGCCAGCAGCCCGCCGAGGTCCTGGTCCTGCGCTGCCGGCTGGTTCAGGGTACGGATGACTCCGTGGGCCACCTCGCTCCAGCCGCCGCCCGGGCCGCCCTGTCCCGCCGGGCGATTGTAGAACCGGAACGAGGCGCCGTCGGTGCCGTCGGGCAGCAGCACGAGCTGGATGGTCGCTTGGGAGGCGTTTTCCGGGACCACGGTCAGGCCGGTGAAGCAGACGTCGTGCACGCTCGCCTGCTTGTCCCCGAGAATCTGCCGGGCGCCCGCCAGCGCCGTGTCCAGCAGCAGGCTCGCCGGCAGGACCGCGGTACCGCCGACCGCGTGGTCGCGCAGATAAGGGAACTGTTCGAGATCCACCTGTGCGCACCAGTGGTAGGCACTCGGCTGCGTGGCGGACTGCATGAACGTCTCGAGGATGGGGTGGCCCGAGTGTGCTGCCCGACGGCGGCCGGGGAACTCGTCGTCGCGCCAGTAACGCCGCCGCTGCCAGGGATAGCTCGGCAGCTGCACCATCGGGCCGGTCCTGCCGCGCACCGCGCCCCAGTCCACCGGGTAGCCGGCGCTGTACAACCGGCCGAGTTGCGCGAGAACCGACGCCCGTCCGGGCTGGTCGCGGTGGAGCGAGGCCACGACGGCGCCCTGCGCCTGCTGCGGCGAGAGCAGCGACATCCGTTCCGCGACCGCGTCGGCGAGCATCGGGTGCGGGGAGATCTCCACGAAGACGTCGTGCCCTGACTCGACCAGGCCCGCGACCACTCGGTCGAAGAGCACCGGCCGGCGCAGGTTCGCGGCCCAGTAGTTTCCGTCCAGTGGGGTGTCCGCGATGGGAGCCCCGGTCACGGTCGAGTGCATGGGCAGCCGCGCGGGATCCGGGCGCAGGTCGGCCAGCAGGGCGCCCAACCGGTCCGCGGGCGCTTCCATCAGCGGGCTGTGCGAGGCGAACCGCACCGATTCCAGGACGCGGCAGAAGACACCCTCGGCCGTCAGGTCGCGGGCAAGCGCTTCGATCGCGGCCGCCTCGCCGGTGAGCACACTGGTGTTCGGGCCGTTTTCCGCCGCGACCCACACCGGCGCGCCGTTGCCTCGCTCCAGAAGGCCGCGCGCCTCCTCGAAGGAAAGCGCGACCACGGCCATCCGGCCCGTACCGTCCGCCGCCCGGATGACCCGGCCGCGGTGCAGCGCCACGCGCAGGGCGCTTTCCAGGCTCAACGCCCCAGCCACCTGCGCCGCCGCGACCTCGCCAACGCTGTGACCCGCGACCGTTTCCGGTTCCACGCCCCACGAGCGCCACAGCGCGGCCAGCGCCATCTGCACCGCGCACAGCGCCGGCTGTCCGACGCCCGGGTCGGCCAGGGCGCAGGCGCCCGGCTCGGCGCGCAGGCCGTCGATCAGCGACCAGTCGTCGTACCGCCGCAGCACCGCGTCGCAGTGGTCGATGACCTCGCGGAAGACGGGCTCGCGGTCGAACAGGTCCGCGCCGAGCGGCCACCACCTCGGGCCCTGCCCGGAGAACAGGAACGCGGCCTTCGGCCGCCGGCCCACCTGCCGCTCGCCCCAGCTCAGCCCGGGGTGCTGCTCGCCCTGTTCGAACGCCCGCAGCGCTTCGGCGAACTGCCGTGTGGACGAGCCGACGCAGGCGAGGCGGTGCTCGTGGTGCGTCCGGCGCACCGTCGTGGCGAAGGAGACCGCGTGCGCGGCGCTCTCGTCCGGCTCGGCGAAGTGCTCCAGGTATTTCGCGGCCAGTTCCCGCAGCGCCTCGCCGCTTCGAGCCGACAGGGCGAACACGTGCGCGGCCGCGCCGGCGGGTTGCCCGGCCACCGCGGGCAGCGGTGCCTCCCCGACCACCACGTGCGCGTTGGTCCCGCCGAAGCCGAAAGAGCTCACCCCGGCCAGCGCGCCCGACGCTCCGCCGGGCCACGGCCGCAGGCTCTCGACCACGCGCAGCCCGAGCGAATCGAAGGGGATGTGCGGGTTGGGCTGCTCGTAGTGCAGGCTCGGCGGCACCTGCCGGTGTCGCACCATCAGCAGGGTCTTGATCAGCCCGCCGATCCCGGCCGCCGCCTCCATGTGCCCGAGATTGGTCTTCACCGAGCCGATCAAACAGGGGTCTGATTCATCCTTGCCGGCCGAGACGACGGCGGCCAGCGCCTTGGCTTCGATGGGATCGCCGAGCAGGGTGCCGGTCCCGTGCGCCTCGACGTACTGCACCTGGTCCGGCCGCACGCCAGCCCGGGAGTAAGCGGCGCGCAGCACGGCCTGTTGAGCGTGTGGATTCGGGGCCATGAGGCCGTTGCTGCGCCCGTCCTGGTTGACGGCGCTGCCGAGTATGAGGCCGTAGATGCGGTCGCGGTCCTCCAACGCCTGGCTCAGGGGCTTGAGAACGACCACGCCGACGCCTTCAGACCGTACGTAGCCGTCGGCGCGCGCGTCGAATGCCTTGCACCTGCCGTCGGCCGCCATCGCTCCGGCCCGGGTGAAGTTGACCGCGAGCGCGGGGGAGAGGATCAGGTTGACGCCGGCGGCGAGCGCGAGCGAGCACTCGCCCTGAGCCAGGCTCGCACAGGCCTGATGCACGGCGACCAGCGAGGAGGAACAGGCGGTGTCGATCGCCATGCTCGGCCCCCGCAGGTCGAACAGGTAGGACAGCCGGTTGGCCGCGATGCTGAAGGCGTTGCCCGTGCCCGTGTACGCGTCGATCCGGCCGAGGTCCTGGACCTGCTGGTGCGCGTAATCGCTGTTCGCGATACCGACGAAGACCCCTGTCATCGATCCGGAGAGCCGCTGCGCCACCAGCCCGGCGTCCTCAAGCGCCTCCCACGCGACCTCCGTGAGCACCCGCTGCTGCGGGTCCATCCGCGCGGCCTCGTGTGGTGAGATGCCGAAGAACTGCGGGTCGAACGCGTCGACGCCGCTGAGGAAGCCGCCCCAACGGCTGACGCTCTGGCCGCGGGCGGCATCGAGGCCGGCGACGTCTTCGAGCCGCCACCGGTCGGCGGGCACCTGCGTCACGGCGTCGCGGCCCTCGCACAACAGCCTCCAGAACGACTGCGGGCCGTGCGCGCCGCCCGGGAAGCGGCATCCGATGCCGACGACGGCGACCGGCTGCGCCGCCGCGCCCGGCGGGTTCACGGCCGGGTCTGCCGCGCCGCGGCAGACGGCGAGGGTGCGGCCAGGTATTCGGCCAGGGCCTCGATCGTCGGCTGTTCCCACAGCAGGGTCGCCGGCAGCTTGCGCCCGAGCCACTCTTCGAGGTCGCCGACGATGCCCACCATGTCCACCGAGCCCAGCCCGTACTCGGCGACGGGACGGGCGGGGTCGACCTTGTTCTGCGCCAGCCCCAGCCGCTCGGCCAGATCCCGGCACAGCCGCTGTTCGATCTGCGCGGCGGTGACCACTGGCGGGGATTCGTCGTCCGCCTGGGCGGTCGGGGTGCGGGCGCTCCACTTGGCCAGGCAGGGCAGGCTGCCGTCGAGCAGCGCGTCGAGGCAGGCACCGCGCTGGAGCTTGCCGCTGGAGGTCTTCGGCACGACGCCGCGCTTGACCAAGGCCACCTCGTAGGCTTGCAGTCCGTGTTCCTGCGCGATGCGTGCGCGGATCGCCGCGATGATGTGCGCCAGGTCGCTCGGCCTGCCGCCGACCTCGTACACGACGAGGAGCCGCTCCTCGCCGTCGATTTCGCGTGAGCCGGCCACCCCGCAGTTGGGGCGCAGCGCCGGGTCGGCTCGCTCGACCGACTGCTCGATGTCGTGCGGATAGTGGTTGCTGCCGGCGATGATGACCAGTTCCTTGCGGCGACCGGTGACGAACAGTTCGGCGCCGTCGAGGAAACCGAGGTCGCCGGTGCGCAGGAACGGTCCCGCGCCGCTGTCCGCGAGGAAGGCGCCGAAGACCTCGGCGCTCTGCTCGGGGCGCTGCCAGTACCCCTGCGCGACGCTGGGCCCGGCCGCCCAGATCTCACCGATCCGCCGTTCGGGCGCGGCAACTTGCGTGACGGGGTCCACGATGAGGACCTTCTGGCCGTCAAGCGCGTGGCCGCAGCCCACGACGGTGCGCGAGTCCTGGCCTTCCGGCGCGTCGACGGCAACGTGCCGGCCGAGCGCCGCGGGTTCGAGACGCCGCGGGATCGGCCCGGATCCCGGGGCGCCGAGCGTGACGGCCAGGGTGCCCTCGGCCAGCCCGTAGCAGGGGTAGAACGCGCGGCGGCGGAATCCGGCCGCCGTGAACATCTGCGAGAAGCGCTCGATGCTGTGCATGCGGACCGGTTCGGCCCCGCTGAACGCCACCCGCCAGGAGCTCAGGTCGAGTTCGTCCCGCTCCCGTTCGCTGATCCTCGTGGCGCACAGCTCGTAGGCGAAGTTCGGGCCGCCGCTGAACGTGGCCTTGTGCTCGCAGACGGCCCGCAGCCAGCGCAGCGGGTGCTTGAGGAACGAGAAGGGCGACATGAACGTCACCGGGTAGCCGTCGTGGGCCGGGGCCAGCAGCCCGCCGATCAGGCCCATGTCGTGGTAGGGCGGCAGCCAGGTGACCATGTGCGCGTCGCCCGGGTCGGCCGGATCCAAGTCGAACGCCCGGCGGTTGATCGCCGCGAGGTTGTGCAGGAGGTTGCCGTGGCTGACCATCACGCCCTTGGGCGCGCTGGTGGAGCCCGAGGTGTACTGAAGGAAGGCGATGTCCTCGCCTGTGACACCGGGTTGCCGCCAGCTGTCCGCGGCGTCGTCGTCGATGTCGTCGACGGCCAGCCAGGTGATCCGTTCGAGGGTCGGGGCGTGCGTGGCGAAGTCGGCGGCCTGTGCGGCGATCGACCGCGGCGCCAGGATCAGGGCGGGTGTCGCGTCGTCGATGACGGCGATCAACCGTGGCAGCGTGCGCTTCAGCAGCGAGGGGTCCGGAGGATACACGGGCACTGCGATCAGCCCTGCGTAAAGGCAGGCGAAGAAGGACGCCACGTAGTCCAGTCCGGGCGGGCAGACGATCAGAACTCGTGCACCGGCGCCGACGCGTTCGCGCGCGGCGGCGGCGATGGCGCGGGCGCGCAGGTCCAGGGCCGCGTTGGCCAGCGCGATCGGTTGTCCGTCGCCGTCGGGCAGAAAGCGGTAGACGCATTCCTCGGGCCGCTGCAGCAGGACCTCACGGAAGCGGTCCACGAGTGTGTCGTGCCGCCCGCCGCAGTCCGCCCGTCGTGTGGCGCCGCCGGCCACACCGGCTCCGCTCGGCGCGACGTCCAGGGTTCTGTGAAGTTGCGGTGGGGGAGCGCTCACGCGGATTCCTTCCGGCAGGTCGGGCCTATCGGTGCGTCAGGGCACGTCGACCCGCTCGGCGGTTGCGTCGATCGGATTTCGCCCAGGACGAGGCGGCCGGAGCACCGGCTCGCCGTGAATTCGTGGGAGTGGATTGCGGATCGTGCCTGGTCGTGCAGCCATGTGGCCGTGCGGCGGTAGAGCGATCGATCGAGGACGTCCGAAAGACTTGTATCACCGGCGTCAGGGGCCTGTCTACGTCTCTCCTGGCGCAATCGTTGCCCTGCGGAACGCGACCGCGTCGCGGCGCGAGCCTTGCGACCGGACAAACAGCCAGCTCGAAGCCGCTCTTGACCGGGCGCGGCGCGGTCGTTAACCTTTCGAGCGTTCCAATAATTCATCAGAATACGTATACGTTATGTGTTTGAGAACGAGGGATGAACGGGTAGCGTAAATCTCAGGTTTGATGCTTGCGGGCGCGCCGCGGGGACGAGCCGGCGGCAAGCCGCTATCGAAGGCCTGGGGCCCTCGCGCGCAGAATCGGGATCCCGCGACCGAGACGTCACCCGAGCCGTGCCCGGGCGAACCGCCGTCGCACCGGACAACTGTTGCCGAACCCTGATCAGGGAGCGAAGCCGCGAGGATGTCTGAGCACCCCGTCCCACCCGCCGCGCATCTGGAGGACATCGGCCTGCGCGGGATCGATCACGTCGGCGTCGCGGTCGCGGACCTCGACCAGGCCGTCGACTTTTATCAGCGAGTGTTCGGGATGCGCTGCATCCGGATCGAGGAGAACGCGGACGAGGGTGTGCGCGAGGCCACGATGTCGGTCGGACCCGACCCGGTGGCCGGCCGGCTGCAACTGCTGGCGCCGCTGTCCCCGCACTCGACGATCGCCCGTTTCCTGGACCGTCAGGGCCCCGGGCTGCAGCAGATCGCGTACCGGGTCGCGGATCTCGACGTCGCCTGCGAGAAGTTGCGTTCGCGCGGGGTGCGGCTGATCCACAAGACACCGCGGCGCGGCACCGCCGGTTCCAGGATCAACTTCATCTTCCCCCAGGACGCCGGCGGGGTGCTCGTGGAACTGGTCGAGCAACCCTCGGCGGACTTCGCAGTGCACTGACGGTGCCGTCGCCGACCTTGCCATGGCGTGTTCGTGAGTCAGTGCTGTCAGTACCGGACTTCGTGCCGAATTGCGGCGGCTTGGTCGGGGGTCGAGCGGCTGCACCCGGTGGAGCGGCTGCATTGCGCCTTAGCGTCTCGCCGCCGATCTACGCGCGCGCGTAGATCTCCCCGAGCCCGGCAAGCATGACCCGGCTCCCGGGCCGGGCGGCCTCGGCGACGAGCTCCGGCGAGAAGCCGCTGACGCTGAACAGTCCGAGCGTCGCGCCGGTCGCGTCGTGGCCCGCGGCGGTCAGCAGGTCGCGCAGGTGTTCGAGACGGCGAAGCTCGGCCAACCCGGGGCGGCGGTCCCGGGACTTGGCCTCGGCGATGAAGGTGATCGGCGAACCGGCGGTGCGGGGTCTGGCCCCGCGTGCGAGGGCCAGCACGTCGATCTCGTGGCTTGTCCTGTGCTCACGGCAGGCGATGACGGATTGTCCGACCGCCCCCAGCTCGAGTCCCGCCTCGTCCTGAGCGTGGCGGGCCGTCCACTCGGTCGAGAGCGCCTCGAAGTGCGGACCGAGGATCTTCGACTCGAGCGTGTGCCTGACCTCGGCCCATACGCGCTGGGCCCGCCCGGCTTCCAGGTCGCCGAGGTACGGCTCGATGACCAGATGGTGCAGACGCACGATCGGATCCGTGATGGTGATCACCGGCCGCCGCTCGAGCAGCAGATCCTGACGCCGCTCGATGAACCCGGCCGCTTCGAGCATGCCCAGCTGGTGGTTGAGCGAGGTGGCCGGCCGACCGAGCAGGCCGCCGATCTTCGCCGGCGAACTTTCCCCGGCCGCCACCGCCGCCAAGATCGAGCCGTACGCGGCCGAGTCACGAATGCGCGGATCCTCATGCACCACCCGTTCGGCCTCGCTGAACAAAGGCACACTCGGGCGCAGCACGTTGCGCGCAAGCCACGCCCCGGCATCCTCCGGGGTTTCGGGAAAGCGGGGGTCGGGCGTCAACTCCCGGTACCCCGGTGTGCCGCCGATGAGCGCGTTGTGCCGGAAGGCCGCCCACAGGTCATTGATTCCCCAGTAGGCACGGGCATCCCGGTATCCGAACGGATTGATCCGCAGCTCGAGCGCGCCCCGGCCGCGCAGCGCCTTCGTTCCCGAGAGCAGCCCCGACATCACCGAGATCGCGGAGCCGCACAGGACGAGTCGGAGAGGCGCCGCGCCGCCCGCCCCCGGACCGATCCGGTCGTAGAGGCCCTGGACGATCGATGCCAGCCCGGGGCTCTCGTGCGCGAGATACGGGAACTCGTCGATCACCAGCAGGGGTGGCGCGACATCCGCCGACGCATTCACGGCGCGCGCGGCCATGAGTTCCGCCGCCGTGCCCAGCGCCGACTCCCACCCGTCGAAGCCGAACGCGCCGGCCGACACGCCGTACCAGGAGGCGAGCGAGTCCGCGAAGCGAGCCAGCGAGATGCTCTCGACCTGCTCCGTGGCCAGGTGGTAGATACCGCCGGACGCCTCGGCCAGCCTGCGCAGCAGGAAGGACTTCCCCTGGCGCCTGCGCCCGTAGACGATTGCGATGCGCAGGCCGGGCAGCGGCGACGCGGCGAACTCGGCCAGATCGGCCCACTCCTCGTCCCGGCCGAAGACGTCCGCGGGCTTGGTCGTCACCTTGGTCTCCAGCTAGCTTGAATACAACTACGCTAACTATAGTCACGCTAGTGCGCTGGACACGCGTCGGCACGAGTCGCCCGTAGCGGCACGCTGATCTCGCAGATGCCAACCCGGTCATCGCGGTCGGGGAAAGGCGCCGGCTCATCCCGTCCATCGTTCCGATTCGATGGACACCGCGATACCCGGGGTGCTGCGGCTCCGAACCTGGAGCCGCAGCACCCTGCGTTTGTTCGGGCGGTCCCACGTATACGACGCCAGGTGTGCGCTGCCGGGCGGCGGCAGATCGGGCGAATGTTTGCAGGGCTGATCGGCGACGCCATATCGTTCCCTGACAAACAAGCGACGACGTGGGGGCGCCGGTGATCTCTCCAGGGGAGCCATCGTCCACACCCGGCACCGACCGGCGGTGCCCGCCTCACGTGTGATCGGGGAGCGACTCGATCCAGCGCGCGACCTGGTCGTGCAGGGCCGCCGGGTCGAGCGAACGGCCATCGGCGTTGTCCGCCCGGATCTCCAACACCGGTATGCCCGCCTTGCGCAGGGCGTGCGTGGTGAACCAACTGGCCCGGCTGTCGGGACTGATCAAGTGGACCACGCCGTCGACCCGGTGCGTGCGGGCCTCCTTCGTGTACCACTCCACAGACCACGGCGGCGTGTACATCTGGTCCCGGAAGGCGCAGAACCTGGCTGCCAGCGCGCGCAGCGGATCGTCCCCGTAGCGGGCGTAGGCGTCGGCCGCGAGGGCGAGGTACATGGACCAGACGAACACGGCCCCGTGCGACTGCTCGAAGGAACGGTAGAAGTCCATGTCGAACCACAGACCGCGCCCGATCCACATCAGTCGGCGCCGCTCACGCGGCACAACCGCCCGCCCCTCGGCCACGAGCGAACTGACCTCCCGGTAAAGGGATTCGGCCGCCGCGGTCGCCCACGGCGTGCCCCGGTGCCATTGCGGGATCATCACCGCGGGGATGACGTCGTTCACAGGGACAGGGCACCGCGGGGCGGAAGCGAGCAGGTCCCGGGTCCTGCGGTTCCACTCGGCCTGCTCGTTGGACAACGCCATGATGCGCGCGAGGCGTTCCGGGCTGAAGCGGGCCCCGGTGAGCTGTTCCAGCCGTGGGACGAGCCCCTGCAGTTCCAGCTGCAGCAGATCGATGCGGGGGGAACCGATGGCCGTCTCCCAGTCGTGGCGCATCAGCTCCCACCAGTTCGCCGGCACGATCTCCGCCGCCGCGCTTTCCAACGGGAGGAACGCAACGCCCAGTTCGCTCTCCCACAGCTGGAACATGCGCCGCAGGCTGTCGCCCGAGCAGTCGGCAATGACGACCGACGGCAGCGGCAGCCCGCCCCAGGGCGCGTCGTCGCCGCGTGGGGAGAGCGCCTCGGCAAGGGGCAGAGCACTGTACTGCTCGACGTCGTCGGGCAGCCCACGCTCGCGCAGCGCCTCCAGGTACCGGCCCGACATCCGCTTCGCGGAGATGATGGACGACCACCACTGGTTGACTACGTACGGCACGTCCATGGCACGCAGCAGTTCCTGGGGGACGTCGGCGTTGACGAGCGCGAACGGGCGTCCCTGCGCCGCCTGGCCACGCAGGGTCGCGAACCACTCGCGTTGATGACGCAGCGCGTCACCCGCGGCGCCGAGGCGCGGGCGCGAGAGTGTACGGTCGCTCATCGTGCCATCCGCGCTTCCTGCGAAAGGAGTTGGCTGCTCAGGTCGGGCAGGTCGATGCCGGCGTAGGGCTGGTCGCGCAGCAGCGCGGCAGGCACCCCTGCGGCTGCCGCCTGCGCCGGGTACCCCCACCGGTGGGCGTCGTCGTACTGGCGGCAGTACGTGAGGACGTAGTGCGCGCCGCTGCCGCCGACCGCATCGCGGATGGCGTCCGCCATCCGATGCGGGGGACGGGCCACCGTCGGCAGCACCGCACGCGTGTAATGGTCCGTGAGGGCCTCCAGGGTCGGCTCGCCGATGGGCGGCTGGTCGCCGCCGTCGCCCCAGTCGTGGTCCTCGCCCACCACCAGCCAGCCGTCGCCTTCGAGCGCGTCGTAGACGTCGGCGGTGTCATGGCTGCTTCCGGAGACGAACACCGCACGGCCCGCGGGCCGTGCGGTGTCACCGGCCAGCGCGGCGGTGAGGGTGTCGGCGTACTCTCTGGCCGGCATGGCCGTGCCGGCGGCATACCAGCGCAGCGCCTCGCTCCCCGAGAGCGCGCCGGCGCGGCGCCGCCGCCGCAGTTCGGTGCGCGCGGCGCGGGCGGCGTCGTGGTCGGCGACCGCCTCCGCCAGTTCGGCCGCGTCGATGGCGCGTCCGCGCCAGGCCGCCAACTGGTCGGCGAAGCGGCGGATCCGGCCGAGGTTGTGGCGTCGGGTGGGCTCCCCCGGCAGGTAAAGCAGATCGACGAAGTGAACCGGCGGGAAGGTCTGCGCCCCGATCCGGCGCAACTCCCTGAGTGTGTAGAACAGTTGGAGTGAGGCGTCGCAGTCGTGTGTGATGACGATCAGGTCGGGCGCGGGTGTCTGGTCGGGCGCGGGTGTCTGGTCGGGCACGGCGTCGTGCTCCTGGGGCGTGAGGATTGCCGCGAGGATGTTCACCGCCTGCGGGTCGACGCAGCCGTCGAGATAGGTCCGCGCGAGCGTGGTGTCGCGTCCCGCGCGTCCGGCCAGCCGTACGGGCAGTGCGCCGGCGGCCGCGATCAGTTCCACCGGAGTGTCGCAGCCGATGTAGCCGACGACCGGCCGGCCCTGCGCCGCGCGGCGCAGGGCGTGCAGCCCACGGTCGTCGTGGGCGGCCCGCAGATCGGTGGCCGCCTGGCGTGGTTCGGGGGATTCCATCAGACCACCCCGGCCTCGCGCAGTTCGGCTATCTCCTGCGCCGACAGCCCGCCGATCCTCGCGAGCACCTCCTGCGTGTGCTCCCCGAGGTGGGGTGCGGGCTGGTCCAGGCGGACGTCGCAGTAGGAGAAGCGGATCGGCACGCCCGGTCCCATCAGGCCGGTGGCACCGTGCTGGGGGTGGTCGAGTTCGACGACCTCCTCGCGGCGCAGCACCTCGGGGTTGCGCAGCGCGTTCGCCGGTTCCAGCACCTCGGCCGCGGGCACTCCCTGCCCGATCAGGGTCGAGACGGCTTCGGCGCGCGGCCGGCCCCGCGTCCAGGCCCCGACCATTTCGTGCAGTTCGGTCGCATGACGCACGCGCTGGTCGCGGGTGGCGAATCGTTCGTCGTCGATCAGGTCGGGGCGGCCCATGGCCCGGAAGACGCCGCGGGCGAAGGTGTCGGTCGGTCCGCACAGCGCGATCTGCCCGTCCTCGGCGGGGAAGATGCCGAACGGGGCCAGGCGCGGAAGCGCGTTGCCCGTCCGCAGCGGCATCCCGACCTGCTCGAGGGCGTCGAAGGGCTCTGTGGACAGCAGTGAGGTCAGCGCGCCGAGCATGGAGACGTCCACGTGCTGGCCCGCGCCGTCCCGATCACGCTGGATCTTGGCGGCCAGGGTGCCGATGACCGCGAAGAGCGGTGCCAGCAGGTCACCGACCGGAAGGCCGAAGCGCACCGGGTCCGTCCCCGGCTCTCCGGCCGTGTACATCACCCCGCTCATCGCCTGAATGATCGAGTCCATCGCCTTGCCCGTGCCGCCGTCGGCGCCGAATCCGCTGATCGACGTGTAGATCACGGACGGGTTGACGGCGCGCACGTCGCGGTAGCCGACGCCGAGGCGGTCCGCGGTGCCCGCCGCGTAGTTCTCCACGACGATGTCGACGTTGCGGGCCAGCCGCAGGAAGGTCTCGCGGCCCCGCGCGTCCTTGAGGTTGATGGTGATGCTCTTCTTGTTGCGTCCGCGGCCCATCATCGACACCGACATGTCGGTGTCGGCGGAACGTGCGGTGCTCAGCCCGTCCTGCCCGTAGTAGGGCGAGTTGTAGCGCGCACTGTCGCCGCCGGTCGCGGGGTTCTCCACCTTCACGACGGTGGCGCCCAGCCCACCGAGCAGGAGCGTGGCGTAGGGCCCGGACAGCGCGGTGGTCAGGTCGAGCACCACGGTGCCCGCCAGCGGGCGGTTCGGCGTACGGTCGGTGTGCACGTCGGTCACCGCTGATCTCCCTGCGTGATGGTCACTGTGTCCTCGCCGCTCCAGTCGAAGCGGGTGTGCAGGCCGGCCCTGCGGCTGATGTCACGGATGTAGGCGAGGACTTCCTCGCCGCCCGAGGTCCTGGCCACGGGCACGGGCCGGCCCCGGTCGTCGATGCGGCACGGCAGCAGCCCGGCATGCACCCGCCCGTCGTCGCCGACCTCGACGCAGGCGATGGCCGCGTTCCTGGACTCCGGGTGGAAGGGGTAGTACGGCATGTCCGGGTCCGGGGCGAAACCGTAGAGCTTGACCCGGCGCAGCGCCCATGCCCGGCGTTCCGGACTGTTGTCGTCGGCGTTGGGGGTCAGGACGCGGGTGACCGTCACGAAGTTGCCCAGACCGTGATAGATGGGCCGGCCGCGGTAGATCTCAATGCCGCGCATGATGTGGGCGTGGTGCCCGAAGACCGCGTGTGCGCCGGCGTCGATCGCGGCCTGCGCCACGGGGCGCTCGTACATGGCGATCACGGCCGGGGTGTGCCCGATTCCCTTGTGGAGTCCGACGACCACGATGTCCGCCTGTTCGCGGGCGGCCTCGACGTCCCGGCGCATCGCGTCGAGGCTGTCGGGTTCTGCGAAGGTGTAGATGTTGGGCGGGCCGCCCGGGCTCGCGTGGTCCAGCTCGTAGTGGGTCAGCACGTGGACATAGGCGCAGCCGGGCTTCGCCGAGGTCGCCCAGCTCTCGCGCGGGCCGACGCAGTTGTAGCTGAGCACCGCCACCGTGCGGGTCCCCGCGCGGACCACGGCAGGCGTCCTGGCCTCCGTGATGGATGCGCCCGCCCCGGCGGTGGCCAGTCCGTGCGCACGGGCGTGCCGCACGGTGTCGAGTACGCCGTCGGGACCTGCGTCCGCGATGTGGTTGCCGGCCAGGGTCACCGCGGAGAAACCCGCGCGGGCCAGGGCGCCGAGAGCCGCCGGGTCGGCGGGCGGCGCCGGGACGTCCGTGCTGGTCTGCACCGTGGTGGTCGAGTGCGGCACCTCCACGTGGCCGATGACGGTTTCGCCGCCCAGCAGGATCGGACGGCAGGGCTCGAAGAACGAGTCGGGGTCCGGCTCGTCGAGGATGATGTCGCCCACGGCGAGAAGCCTCGTCATCGCCACTGACCCCCGTTGGCCTCGTAGTCGGCCAGTTCGTCGAGGAAGACCTTCACCTCGCGGGCCAGCCGACGCGGGCGCTCCTCCGCCATGAAGTGGCCCTCGTCCTCGAACAGCACGGTCTTGCTGTGCCGGACCGCGGTCGCGGCGCGCAGCGCCGACTGCGGTGAGATGACACCATCGCGCAGGCCGGCCAGGGACAGCACGGGCAGCTCGATCGTGGCGAGGATCTTCGCGAGCTCCTCGTTGTCGGTGGCCTGCGGGAAGGGCATCCCCTGGTTCACCAAGGCCTCCTCCTCGCTGTAGCCGAGGTGGTGTTCCACCAGCCTGCGCAGGGTCTCCTCCCGTGTCCTGAGCCGCTGCTCGCCCTCGGTCCTGCCGCCGATCACGGCCAACTGCTCCCTGAGCACGGCGGGATCGCGGCGTCCTTCGACCACCCGCCTGCGGCCCGCCGACGACGATGTGTCTCCGGATCGGTCGTGCGGCGTGCCGACGACGCTGATCAGGGCCCGCAGTCGCTCGGGATGGTTGCGGGCGAGGTGCCAGCCGATGCCGCCGCCGTGCGATACGCCGGTGTAGACGAAGGTCTCGATGCCGAGGTGGTCGGCGACGGCGAGGACGTCGGCGCCCCACTGGTCGAGCCAGCCGGCGGCCGGCGCGGTGGCCAGATGCGTCGAACGCCCGAAGCCGCGCGCCTGCACGGTGATGACCGTGCAGCCGTACGGGTCCTCGGCGAGGATCGCCGGATACGGCCCGAAGCCGGAGGCGCTGGAGATGACGATGTCACCGCCGGTGCCGTGCTGTTCGAACCAGACATCGGCGCCGTCGAGGGCCAGGATGGTCACGAGCGGGTTCCTCTCTGCTGGACCGCCGCAGTGCCGGCGGTCCTGTCGTGCGGGTCGTGCGGGTCGTGCGGCGACGGCGCGGGCGCGTCAGCCAGGTGCGGGAGCGCGCGGGCACGTGCGGCGTCCAGCAGCAGTTGCGCGTCGCGTTCGAGGAGCAGACCCTGGCCGGTGAGCCGCGCGCAGGCGGCCTCGTACCGATCCAGGTAGTCCCGCCGCGTGGGGTAGAGCGCGCACAGTTCCTCTGACGGCAACGGGTCCGCGTGCCCGATCAACCAGGCGACCAGCTCCGCGGTGCCCATGGGCGCCCAGGGGGAGGGGAGGCAGTACCCGGGCACCGGAGTGCTGTGCGGGCGGTAGACCGCCACCGGGGCCTCGACCCAGGGGGTGCGGACCCCGCCCAGTACGTTGCCCCGCCTGTCGCGCGCCAGTTCCCGGGCCTCTCCATCTCCCGCAGGGTCGGCGAAGGCGAAGCGCTCGGCGCGCGGCGGCGGGGTGCCGGTGGCCACCCAGCGGTGCAGCAAGGCATACGCGGCACGTGCCACGGCGTCCATGCGGGCGTCGCTGAGCTGCTCGTTGATACGCCGGACCGGCACGTCGTGGCCGCGGTTGGCGAACTGGGCGCGGTTGGTCAGCACCCGCCACAGCTGCGGGTTGTCGTGGGAGGTGCCGGCGACCTGATAGAGGCGGTAGCGGTCGCCGGGGGCGTCGCTGTCCGCGCGCAAGGAAGGGCCGTGCGTCTCGCTCTCCAGCTCGCTGAGCACCTCGAAGACCGGTACGTCGGCCGGGCCGATGATGCGCCGCGGGTCGTCGTCCGGCAGCACCGGGCTGTCCTCACCCAGCGGCAGGTAGCCGGCGGCGCCGGCGGCCCCGGAGGAGATGCCGATGAGATAGCCGTCCACGGCGGGTGCCCCGTCCGGCAGGCGGTGCCGTTCGTGGAAGCCGTCCATGAGGAACACCCGGCAGAAGCTGCCGGTGTTCGACCAGCCCGACAGGTACGTGTACCGCACTCGGTCGGCGAGGCCCCCGAGGGGGCTGCGGCCGCGGGTGCGCAGCGCGGTGAGTATCCCGCCGACGATGTCCCAACGAAGGCCCGCGTCGGGGATCGACAGCTCGCCGTAGCGCTGCGGGTCGTAGGCCTCCTGCATCGTGGCGGCCATCCGGTGGTCCTGGGTGATGCCGACCCAGGCGGCGCCGGTGCCGGTGATCCAGGGGTGTGCCGTCTGCCAGGTGAGCGCAGTGTCGTAGTCGGGGTGCAGCGGTTCGGCGAGCACGACGCCGTTGAAGCGCTCGGCGGCCGGACTCCGCACCAGCACGCGGGTGACGTACGGCTGCTCGCCGATCTGTTCCAGGATGCCGCCGCGGTGGCGGTATCGCCCCGCCGTCCCGGCGGCAAGGAACTCGCGCTCCTGATACCCCAGCGGCCCGAGGTCGACCCCGACGCCGTCCACGGGCAGATGGCTGGTACCCAGCGGCTGCGAGGCCGCGGTGGCTTCCAGTTCGCGCAGGAGCCTCAGGGGCATGACGTGGTGCTCCCGGTCGCCTCGCGGGGCTGGGTGTGCTCGTCGGACCAGGGCGGCAGTTCGCCGGCCAGGTGGCAGGCCACCTGACCTCCCAGCGGCGCGCTGCGCAGCAGCGGCCGCTCACTGCGGCACCGGTCGACGGCGAAGGGGCAGCGGTGCGCGAAGGGGCAGGCCTCACCCAGCGGGGCCTGCCGGGCCGGCGGCAGGGCCAGTGCCTCGCGCCGCTCACGGCGGGCCCGCTGGGCCTCAAGGTCCTGCATCGGTGCCGACATGACCAGTTGCCGCGTGTAAGGGTGCTGCGGCTGCCGGTAGACGAGTTCGGCGGACCCGCTCTCCATGACCCGGCCGCGGAACATGACGACGAGATCCTCGGCGACGTGGTTGACGACCGACAGGTCGTGGGTGATGAACAGCAGGGAAAGGCCGAGCTCGAGGTGGAGCTCCAGAAGCAGATTGAGGATCTGCGCCTGGATCGACAGGTCGAGCGCGCTGACGGCTTCGTCGCAGATCAGCAGCCGCGGCTGGAGGATGAGGGCGCGGGCGATGGAGATGCGCTGGCGCTGCCCCCCGGAGAACTGGGCCGGGTAGCGTTCCGCCGTCCCGGCGGGCAGGCCGACCTTGGCCAGCATGGCCCGTACCAGCTCGTCGCGGGCGGCCGCCGACAGGGAGCGGCCGGTGCGGGCGCAGTGCGCGCGCAACGGCTCCTGCAGGGTGTAGCCGATGGTCTTGGTCGGGTCCAGGGAGCTGTACGGGTCCTGGAAGACGACCTGGATGTCCTGCGGCCGGGCGGGGCCGCGCAGGTCGTTGAGCACCGTCGTGCCGTACGTGATCCGGCCGGCGCTGAGCGGGGCCATGCCGAGAACGGCCTTGGCGACGCTCGACTTGCCCGACCCGGACTCGCCGACCAGGCCGACCGCGCGGCCGGCGGGGACGCTGAGACTCACTCCGTCCACGGCCCGGCGGTGCCGGCGCCGGCCGATCGGATAGTCCACGACGAGGTCGCTGACGGTGAGTTCGGCCGCCTCTTCGGCCGTCGCGGTGCCCTTCACGGCTGCGCCTGGAGGAGTTCGGTGCGGATACATCGGCTGACACGTTCCTCGTTCAGTCGGACCAGCGGGATGTCGTCGTCCGCGCACTCGGCCGCGGACAGCGCGCACCGGTCGCGGAACCGGCAGCCGTCGGGATGGGCTCCCGGCGGCGGCACGGCCCCGGCGATGGCATCGATCGGGGTGCGCCGCGGGGCTTTCTCCGGGCTGGATGCCATGAGCGCGGCGGTGTACGGGTGGGCGGGAGCGCCGAAGACCTGCTCGACGGGGGCCTGTTCGACGACCTGGCCGGCGTACATGACTGCCACGTGGGTGCAGATGTCGGCGACAACGCCCCAGTCGTGGGTGACGAGCAGGACGGCCATGCCGGTCTCGCGCTGGAGGCGGCGCAGCAGAGCCAGGACATCCGCCTGCACGGTGACGTCGAGGGCGGTCGTGGGTTCGTCGGCGATCAGCAGGTCGGGAGAGCCGGCCAGGGCGGCCGCGATGGCGACGCGTTGAGCCATGCCGCCGGAGATCTGGAACGGGTAGCGCTTCGCCATCTCCTCGGGGTCGGGCAGCTCGACCATCTCCATGAGTTCGAGCACCCGGCGCCGCGCCGCCTCGCGGGAGAGCCTGGCGTGGGACCGCACGATCTCCGACAGCTGCGACCCGATCCGGAAGGAGGGGTCGAGAGCGACCATGGGTTCCTGCGAGATGAGGGCGATCCTGGTGCCGCGCAGGGCGGCCAACTGCCTGCGGGTCGCCCGGGTCAGGTCCCGGCCGTCGAAGATCACCGAACCGCCGGTGACGGCGCCGTTGGCCTCCAGCAGACCGAGCACCGCCCGCGCGGTGACCGACTTGCCGCTGCCCGATTCGCCGACGAGCCCGAGGGTCTGCCCGGCGTCCAGATCGAAACCGACGCCGGTGAGCACCTCCACCTCGCCGCGCGGGGTGAGGAAGGAGACGCTGAGGTCCCGCACCGAAAGCAGGGCGGTCCCCTCGGGAACGGGGGCCTGGGCGACGTCGGGGCGCCGCCTGGCGGGCTTGACGCGCAGGCCGCCGGAAGAGGTGTGGTTCTGCGCGGTGACGTCCCGCACGGTGTCGCCCAGGACACCGAGGGCGAGCACGGTCAGGGCGATCAGGCCGCCCGACGGGGCGAGCAGCCACGGCTGCGTGCTCAGCGTCGTCGCCGCCTCGTTGACCATGCCGCCCCAGGTGGCGGCGGGCGGCGGCGGGCCGAGCCCGAGGAAGGTCAGACCGGTCTGGATGCCGATGGCGAGCGCGGCGAACAGCGAGGTCTGCACGATGATGACACCGCGGCAGCGGGGCAGGATGTGCCGGAAGATGATCTGGGTGCGGCTGAGCCCGAGCAACTCGGCGGCGGAGACGTAGAGTTCCTGCCGGACCGTCATCGCGGTGCCGCGGATGATGCGCATCATGCCCGAGGCGCCGAGCACGCCGAGGGTGATCATGGCGGCCGCGATGGAGTGGTCGAAGATGGCGAGGATCGCCAGCAGGATCACGATGACCGGCACCGACATCACGATGTCGGCGAGCCGCATGACGAACCGGTCGAACCTGCCGCCCAGGTAGCCGGTGGCGACGCCGAGCGGCACGGCGACCACCAGCTGCGCGGCCACGCCTTCCAGGATGCCGACGATGGACGACCGGCCGCCGTACAGCAGCCGGCTCAACACATCTCGCCCGAGACTGTCGGTGCCCAGCCAGTGGGCGCCGGAGGGGGTCCGCAGGATCTCCTGCAGGTTCTGGTGGAGCGGGTCGGCCGGCGCGATGACGGGGGCGAGCAGACAGCAGGCGAACAGCAGCAGCAGGAAGCCGGCGGTGATCCGGCCGCGCGCGGTGGCCAGCACCGCGCGCAGCACGCCGCGCCTTCTGACGGGGACGTCGGTTGCCGTGGTCATGAGACGCGAACCTTCGGGTTGAGCAGGCCGTAGGCGAAGTCGATCAGGAGATTGATGGCGATTACGCAGAGGGTGAAGAAGACGCCCACGCCGAGGATCACGGGTATGTCGTGGTCGAGCGTGGCCTGGGTGGCGAGGGAGCCGAGGCCGGGCAGGACGAAGACGTTCTCGATGAACACCGCCCCGCTGAGCATGCCGACCGAGACCAGTCCCAGCGAGGTCACCACGGGGATGGCGGCGTTGCGCAGCACGTGCCGGTACCGCACTGACCGCTCGGGGACGCCGTTGGCGCGCAGGAACTTCACGTAGTCGGTCTCCAGCACCTCCATCACGGTGTCGCGGGTCTGCTTGGCGACGTAGGTGATGCCCTGCAGGCTCAGCGCCAGCACGGGAAGGATGATCGACTTCAGCCATCCCGCGGGGGATGCCGCGAGGTCCTGGTAGCCGGTGGCCGGCAGCAGGTTGAGATGCACGGCGAAGAAGCCGACCAGGATCAGGGCGACCCAGAAGCTGGGCAGCGCGAAGCCGAACAGGGACACCACGTCGATGAAGCGGCCGAGCGCGCCGCCGCGCACCGCGCTGGCGAAGCCGAGGGCGACTCCCGCGACGGCGCTCAGCAGTATGGTCGGCACCAGCAGCGACAGGGTGACGGCGAGTCGGCCGTTCAGGCTGGACGTCACGTCCACGCCACTGATGATCGACGTTCCCAGGTCTCCGTGGAGGGCGCCGCCCAGCCAGTGGCCGAAGCGCACGACCCACGGGTCGTTCAGTCCGAGCTGGCCGCGCAGCGCCGCCACGCTCTGCGGCGTCGCGTTCTGCCCGAGGATGGTGCTGGCGGCGTCGCCCGGGACGATGGCCTCGAGGCCGAAGATGATCAGGGAGACGATCAGCAGCAGGGGGATCGACATCGCGGCGCGATGAAATATCAGCCGCCCCACGGCGTGTCACCTCCTTTCCCTGCGTGCCGTATGGCTGCGAGAGTCACTTCAGTCGCCAGGAGAGGTCGGCGGTGGGGCCCACCGGCATGGGGTTGGGGTTGAGCACGGACGCCTGGAAGTTCTGCAGCCCGGCGGCCGTGTAGTAGACGCTCTGGGTGGCGAAGATCGGCACGGTCCAGGCGAGCTCCTGCAGCCGCCGCGAGGCCTGCTGGTACTGCGCCGTGCGGGCCTGGGCGGAGTCCGCCGTCGCGGCCTGCTGCATGATCGAGTCTAGCTGGCCGTCGGCGGAGCCGAAGGGGTTGAACAGGCCGTGCGTGATCTGGGAGTCCAGCTGGGACATGGTGGTGCCCGCGGTGGGGAAGATGATCGCGGCGTACTTCTTCGACAGGGCGTCCCCAACGAACTGGGCGATGCCCGTGGTCTGCACATGCAACGTGGCGTCGATGCCGATGTTCCCCAGCGCGTCGACGATGGCCTGGGAGTAGGTGTTGTTGACGTCGAGCAGGGATTCCGTCAAGATCGTGAGCTTGAATCCGTTGGGGAAACCGGCCTGCGCGAGCAGGGATTTCGCCTTCGCCACGTCGTAGCCGTAACCGATGTTGCTGTCGTAGCCGTCGGTTCCCGGGAGCAGCACTTGATCGCTGCCGGAGGCGTAGGAGCCGGCCATCGCCTTGGCTATCGCGGGGCGGTCGAAGGCCAGAGCGATCGCCTGCCGTACCCGTACGTCGGCGAGGGCCGGGCTGACGGCGCCCTGGCGGTCGACCAGATTGAGCGACCAGTTGAAGAACGGCGCGGTCTCGACCTTCAACCCCGCCTGCTTCGCGGCCGCGGCGGTGTTGGCACTGCCGGAGGCGAACTGGACCTGGCCGGTCTGGGCCGCGGACAGTACGGCGTTCGGGTTGTTGATGACGCGCACGACCGCGGAGTCGAAGTGCTGTGCAGAGGGCTGGAAGTAGTGCGGATTCTTCTTGTACACGTACCGGTTGTCCGCGACCGAGCCGGCGCCGTCGTAGATGAACTGTCCGGTGCCGTCGCTCGAGGTCAGCAGCGACTGGGGGTTGGCGAGGCCCTTGGGCCCGATGAGGTTGCCCATCCCGTTGTACTGGGTGAGCGTCAACGCCGCCTCCGGGGTGGGCGCCTTGTACGTGATGCGCACCGTGGCGGGCGAGACGGCCTCGATCTTCGCGACAGGGCCGACGTTGCCGACCAGGCCGCCGCCGGCGTGCAGGAAGTAGTTCATGGAGGCGGCGGCCGCAGTGGCGTCCAGCCCCGAACCGTCGGAGAACGTCACACCGGAGCGCAGCGTCAGCTCGAAGACCTCGTTGGCGTGGTCGGTGAAGCCCCACTTGGTGGCCAGGTCCGGTGCCAGGTCGCCACTGCCGCTCAGGAAGATCAACGGGTCGTACGCCAGTGACACGAACATCGCGGATCCACCGTTGCCGGCCTTGGCCGGGTCCAGGCTTATCGGCGGCCCGGGGAACTGGACAGAGAGCTGGGAACTCGTCTGCGAACCGGTCCCGCCGCCGGAGCAGCCTGCCAGCGCCAGGGCGCATACTGCGGCCGCGATCGCCAGATGTGGACGGGTGACTCCTGGGCGGCGCCCGGAGGCGGGGATGAAGCGGAACATTGCGCTCCTCAGCAACTGTGATGGGGACCACGAGGTGGGGCGAAGTTATCCATGTGCGTAACGAGTGTCAATAGAAGTGCAACGCAATGTTCCCTTCCCGTGGCGTAGGGAACAGAGGCGGAGTCGCGGCTGACGTTGACATTCTCGGAAACGATCTCGAAGATACGAGCAGGCTCGGTGACGTCCGGCATCGAATGTGTGATCAGTTGGAGGATCTCTTGAACTCGCGAGCTCGCTCGGCTTCGGCCCGGGACTCCGCCCGACAGGCGATGCCGCGTATGCAGGACGGCCCGTCCCCCCAGCACCTGCTGGTGACTCTGCTGGGCGACTACTGGCTCAGCCTCGACCGGCACCTGTCCTCGGCCGGGCTCATCGACCTGCTGTCCGAGTTCGGCATCAGCACGCCCAGCGCCCGCGCGGCGATGAACAGGCTGCTGCGACGCGGCGTCGTCGAGATCCGCAAGGTGGGACGCCAGACCTTCTACCGCCTTGACGACCACGCGGCCGAGCGCATCCGCGAGGGGGGCCTGCGCATCGCCGCCTTCGGCCTGGACCACGACTGGGACGGCCTGTGGACCGTCGTCGCCTTCTCCGTGCCCGAAGACCGGCGCGACAGCAGGCATCTGCTGCGCTCACGGCTGCGCTGGTTCGGCTTCGCGCCCCTCTACGACGCGGTGTGGGTGTCCGCGTCCGCGACCGCCGCCGACGCGCAGACCGTGCTGGAGGAGCTCAACATCTATACGGCGACGGTCCTGCGCGGCACCACCGACCTGGCGGCCGACCGGTCACCGCTGGCCGCCTGGGATCTGGATGCCGTGGCCGAGGTGTACGCCTCCTTCATCGACGAGACGCTCCCGCTGCTGGAAAAGTCGCTGGCCGGTCGGATCACGCCGCAGCAGGCGCTGATCGCCCGCACCCGTCTGATGGACACCTATCGGCGGTTCCCCGGCATCGACCCCGGCCTGCCCAGCGATCACATGCCGGCCGGCTGGCCGCGCAACGAGGCCCGCTCGCTGTTCACCCAGGCGTACAACGCCCTTGGCCCGCTGGCCGAGACGCGAGTCAAGCAGATCATGGCCCCGCACGACGAGGACGCCGCCGCGCAGGCACGCTTCCAGTCCATGGATTGGCCTGCGGCTTCCACCGTGACGACGCCCTGACCGCTATGCGCGTCCGGATTCCTCTCGCCCCGATGCGGGCGGTTCGTCCGGAGCCGCACCGATTGTGTCAGCAGCGTGTCAGAAGCCCGCCCAGACCTCCGTGGTGCGCTGCTCGGTCAGCTCGGCCAGGCTGTCGTCGTGGACGGCGATGATCTGCCGGAACCGCAGTGCCGCGAGCGGGGCCAGCCCGTCGTAAAGCTCGGTGAAGACCTGACGGGCCTGCGCCCGCGGCCAGTCGGCGGGCAGGAGTTCGTCCGGCAGGCCCGGATCGAGCCCGGGGAAGACGCGCCAGGCGTCGAAGACCTTGGTGCGGATGACCAGCGCGTCGCTCGGGCTGACCGTCCCGGCGTTCATCTGCGCCAGCGATTCCTTGTGGGTGGAGAGGAATTTCCGGTACGACGCGGCGACGTCGTCCAGGTCCCAGGCTCTGAGCGGGGAGTGGCCGCCGGCCTCCGAAGCTCTCAGCACGCTCAGGTTCCCGACCCCGGCTGCCCGCAGGATCGGCTCAAGCGTTCCAGGATCCGCGTGTGCGGACACCCACAACCCGTCGAACAGCGGGGCGAACCCCAGCCACCGCAGATAGCTGCGCACCCGGTGGCGCACGTGGCGCTCCTGCTCGGGCACGCTGAAGGCCGCGACGGTCCAGATGCCGTCCCAGTCCTGGGACCGCGCACCGAACCGGATGATGCTGGCGTTCTTCTGCCGGCTGTCCTCCCGGCCGATGTCGCTCAGCCGCAGATACGACTGCCGTCCGGACTTCTCGGCCGCCAGGATGCCTCGCTTGACCAGCCTGTTGGCCGTCGCTCGCGCGCTCGTCTCGCTGATGCCGAACTCGGCCAGCAACCCGATCAGCCCGCTCATCGGCACGGCCGCCGTGCTGTCCAGCCAGTACTCTCCCAGCAGCGTCGTCAACAGCCGCTGCGGTGACGCCCCCGTTTGCTGGCGCGGCAGGACGCTTCCCTCTTCTGCGCGCCGCAGAACCAGCGCCTCCAGGGACGGCTTCTCCAGTGACATGCTCCCAGCCTATCGGGGGCCGTGGGGGGCTGATCGCCCGCTGTGCGAAGCCTAAACCACGCGCAGTCGCGGACCCGGCGACGTGCCGCACCAGGTGCGCGGAGACCTCCGTCGGGGGCGGTGGCTATCTCTGGGAGGGTGAACTTCGCCCCTGGACAACAAGGTCCTGATGGGCTGCTACGTCTCGGCCGAAGGTGCCATCCGCCCCAAGGGGACGATGTACTTCGTCCTGCACCCGCACGGGATCAACATCGTAGCCGCTAGATCGCAGGTCAGCGGCTCAGGCTCAAACACCAGGCCAGCATCAGGCTCTTGTGGACAGGTGTTGTGGGTCAGGTCTTGTCTCAGTCCGCGCGAGGCGCGATCATGGCTGATCGTGTTCCATTTGTTGACGGACTGGTTCGGCCTGGTTGTCGGCCTCGCGTGCTTGCTTGAAAGCCTGTGGTTCTACGTACTGCGCCGACGACACCCAAGTGACCGCCGACGTCGCCCAGGACTGGCAATGATCGTTTGCCTGGGCGTCATGCTCACCGTCAGCAGTGCGTCCCGGATGCGTGGCTGGACTGGAGGCGGTCAAACGGCTGCGTTTGTCCTATCGGCTGGCGCCGCCATCGCTGCGGTAGCCTTCGCAGTACGAGCCCTGGCCGAGCGTGCCTCGTCGAGCGACACCAACGGCTGACACCAACGGCGGCGGACGGCAGCAAACACGCGCAGTCCGCAGCGACCATCAAGACTCAGGCATATCTGGCAACGCCCTGGTCACAGAGTTCGTAGACGCGACCCTGGAGGGTCAACGGGTCGCAGGTTCAAACCCTGTCAGCCCGCCGCTGTTAGCACAGCTCAAGGCCGGTAACCGGTTCACGGTTACCGACTGTCTTCGCGTCCGAAACAGCACGTGGTGCAGCAGCTGCCACAAGACGGAGAGTCTCCGGCGGTGCGACAGAGGATCTCCGCGTCAAAAACGTCAAAGTGTCAGGCTTTGATCTGCACACGTGTCACGCGCGCCTGATCAAGTCCATATCCGGTGTCACCTGAGTCTGTGGCTGCGCCGCTGTGAGGCGCTGGGGCTGGCCTGGGACGATATCGACTTGGAGAATCAGGCCGTTCATGTGCATTACCAGTCGGGTGTCGTACATCTATGTCATGATTTGCCAGAATCTGGACCCGCATAAGCGTCCGCTATGCCCGATTCCGGACCAGAGATGCTTCTTCGGTGCTGCACCAGCTGCTGCTCCGGCTGCACCGGCGCTGTGGAGTTCTCAATCAAGCTTCTTTGTTCAGAATGGGCTGGTGCCTGTCGTGTCGGCACGCTGAAAGTCGCGCATGTCCCTGGGCGCCCGTGCCCAGGCCGGTTGTGCGGCCTGGGCACGGGCAGATGCCCTGTGGGGTTACTGGATCTGGTCGTGGAGGGCGGTGATCTGGGGTGCGCTTAGGGCGTAGTCCCAGTCTTGGACGTTGCTGATTTCTCCGGGGAAGTAGTCGGCGGGGTTGCCGTTGTAGAGGTCTCTGCCGAGGGTGAGGGCGCCGGTGGCGTTCCAGGTGGTGATGCCGGTGGCGGTTGCGGCGAGGGTGCCGTTGACGTAGAGCTGGGCGGTTTTGGTGGCGGCGTTGTAGACGCCGACCAGGTGGGTCCAGTTGGTGGTGGCGCCGGTGGCGGCGGCTTGCGGCTGCCAGGTGGGGTTGGTGGTGTCGGCGGTCATGAAGTACAGCTTCCATTCGCCGCCGTTGCCGGTGCCGTAACCGAGGTAGAAGCCGCTTTCGTTGGTGCCGTCCTGCGCGGCGAGGACGGCGTTGTGGGTGGTGGAGGAGAGTTTGGCCCAGGCGGAGACGGTGAAGCTCGCGGCCGTGTTGATCACGGGTCCGCTGCTGGTGCCGTATCCGGCGGTGCCGTCGAGGCTCAGGACGGTTCCGTCGGGGTCTGATGTGCTGATGCGGGCGGTGTCGGTGTTCCAGGTGTAGTTGGTTCCGTTGGTGCCGCTCAGGTTGATCGGGTTCTGGCCTGGGTTGTTCATGGTGCCGAGGTAGGGGTCGTGTGCCGCTGTGCCTTGCGCGGCTTTGTCTTGCGCGGTGGACAGGAAGGTGGCGCCGTTGGCGCCGTCGGTCAGGGGCCAGGTGTCCTGGGGGATGAGGTAGGCGTTGGCGAGGGCTGCGTAGCCGGCGATGGAGAGGTTGACGTGGTCGCTGACTTGGGCGTTGGGGTCGAGTTTGGTTTCGCCGTTGCCGGTGTCCGGGACGCCGAGGTTGCCGGGGGCGTCGATGTAGTACGGGTAGTCGGTGAGGTCTTTGTTGACGGCGAGGCGGGTCTGGTCGGCGGTGGCGGTGCACGGGTCGTTGGTGGCAGCGCCGTCGCCGGCGTAGCCGTCGCAAGGGGTAAGCAGGACGTAGACGGGGGTGATGCCGAAGGCGGTCAGTTCGTTGTTCAGGGCGGTGTAGCCGTTGGTGAACAGGTTGGACTCGGTGGCCGCGTTCAGGACGTCGTCGAGTCCTTCGTAGACCAGGACGGTGTTGATCTCGGGGTGGTCGAGGATGTCGCGGTCGATGCGGGAAAGTGCGGAGGGGCCGCCGGCGGCGCCGCCGGAGTAGGTTTCGGGGTTGTCGGTCATGATCTGGTTGGATTCGATGCCTTCGGCGATGGTGCCGTAGGGCAGCGGGGTGGTGGGTTCGGCGGCGGCCAGGTCGTCGGACAGGCGGATGCTGGTGGAGCCGATGGGTGAGGTGTTGGGCTGCCAGGCGTCGATCAGGCCGTCGCCCAGGACCGCCTGGGTGGCGTCGCCGGTGGTGGCGACGTCCAGGTCGGTTAGGACGTCGGTGAACCAGCCCTGGTACGTGCCTGTGCCGGTGAAGGGTGTGCCGCTGGTGTCGGTGGTCTTGTCACCGGTACCGGTGGCGGAGAGGTATTCGTAGGCTGTGTTGGCCCAGGAGTGCTGGACGAGGTAGGGCACGGAGTTGGTGAGGGTGAAGGAGACCAGCAGCCACTGGTTCGCGGTGACGGGGAAGGAGGCGGGCGGGTCGGCGTAGGCCATGGCGCCGGCGGGGATGCTGGTGCCGGGTTGGCTGCCGAAGGTCAGCTGGGTGAAGGCGCCTGACGGTATGGCGGTGGGCAGGCCGCCGCTGGTGGTGTCGAGCGCGACGGTGGCGTGGCCGATCGTCAGGGGGGTGGTGCCTAGGGCGTTGTCGAGTTTGATGCGCACGGTGCTGCCGGAGACCGAGGGCTTCAGGGCGATGCGGAAGGTCTGGTTGCTGAAGTTGGAGCCCTGGAAGTTGTACTGGCCTTCGGTGGGGTTGGCCCAGGCGCCGGTCCAGTTGGTGCCGGCGGGCAGGGTCGCGGTGGTGCTGGTGTTGGGGTTGACGGTGGTGTTGATCTCGGTGGTGGCGGTGGTGATGTTGCGTACTGCGATGCCGAAGACGTGCAGTTGCGGTGCTGTGCTGCTGGCGCTGGACGCGAGGTCGGGCAGGGTGATCGACTGGATGGTTTTGCCGGTGTTGAGCGGCACGGTGAACATGTAGATCTTCGCGGGGGTGGTTTGCTGCCCGCCGGGGGAGTTGCGGTGCGGCAGGGTGACGGCGGCGATCGAGGCTGGGCCGGTGACCCAGTCGGGGACGGTCAGGTCGTAGGTGGAGCTGTCGCTGGTGTAGTTGATGGCGCCGAAGGTGGCTGGGCAGGGGGCCTGGGTGTTGGTGCCGAGATCGCACCAGTTGTCGGCGATGGCGGTGCCGGGGGGTGCGTAGGGCGCGGCGTTGTAGTTCGGGTCGGTGGCGGTGATGGCCGCGTTGGCGCTGGTGGCGGTGACCAGGAGGCTTAGGGCATTGCCGGTGCCGGTGACCGGGATGGTTTGGTTGGCGGCCAGGATGTTGTCGTGCGCGCCGGTGTCGAAGGTTGGGAGGGTGAAGGTGGCGCCGTCGATGGTGACGCTCTGTCCGGGTTTCCAGCCGGCGTTGGTCAGGTCGGTGGCCGAGAGACTGTTGCCCCAACCGTCGGCGTTGCCCTGGGCCGGGTTGTTGTCGGGGCTGATGGCGGTGTTGTTCAGGCAGGCGGTGAAGCTGGTGCAGAGGTGGCTAGCGTGTCCTGCAGCGGTGAAGGGGTAGGAGGTCCAGCCGATGTTGCTGTCGCCGGCGGCGTCGCGGGCGTAGACCCACAGCGTGTGCGGGCCGTTGGACTGGGGGGTGATGGTGACGTTGGCGGTGGCGTACATGGCGTTGATCTCGGTGGCGGTCAGGGCGCGTGTGTAGGTTTGCACGTCGCTGACTTCGCCGGGGACCTGGTTGGACAGGGTGCCGCCGGTGGTTTTCACGGCATTGATGACCAGGGGGCCGGGGGCGTTGAAGGTGGCGGCGACGGCGGTGGTGCCGATCAGGGCGCCGTTGACGTAGAAGGCTGCGGTCTTGGCGGTGGCGTCGTAGACGCCGACCAGGTGGGTCCAGGTGTTCAGTTGTGGGGCGCCGCTGGCGTGTACGGCGTATTGGGTGGCGCCGTGTACGTCGGCGGACTGTACGGTGAAGTTCCAGGCGTTGGCGGCGAGGTTGTACTGCAGGTAGAACGCGGACATGTTGGCGCCGGCCTGGGAGAGGAAGGTGGAGTAGTTGGCGGTGGAGGTCAGGTAGGCCCAGGCGGAGACGCTGTAGCTGTTGGTGGTCGTCAGTACGGGGCCGCTGGTTGAGGCGTAGCCGGTGGTGCCGTTGGTGGCCAGTACGTGTCCGCGTAGCGGGTCGGTGGCCCAGGTGGCGCTGGTCATTGTGACGGGGTTGGTTCCTGCGGAGTCCGCGCCGGTGATGCCGGTGCCTTCGGTCAGCTTCCAGCGGTCGGCGGGTGTGGAGGCGGCGGTGCCGGTGGGCAGCGCGATATCACCTGCCGGCGGGTTTGAGGGGGGCGGCTGCTGGTCGAGGGCGTAGACGAAGCTGGTGGCCGGGGCGCCGTTGGTGGCGCCGTTGAAGGTGAAGGTGCTGGGGGTGCCGGCGTTCTTGCCGACGCCGCCGCCGGCGCTGGTGTCGGGGTAGTCGGTGTTGTTCGCGATGGCGGGGGCGTCGGGGCCGGTGGGCTCGGCGGTGAAGTGGCAGGTGGCTGACCACGGGCTTTGCGGGCCGCCGTCGCTGTCTTGCGCCTTCCAGTCCACGGTTTGGCCGTCGGTCAGGGAACTGACGAAGGAGGAGGGCAGGGTGTAGGTGGCGGTGGCGCCGTTGGCCAGGGTGTCGGTGGACAGCCCGGTGTGGGTGGTGCTGGTTCCGTCGATCCAGTACTGGAACGTGGCCTGCACGTGGCCGCCGTCGGGGTCGTGGACTTGCGCTCGTAGGACGGGGGGGTTGGTCGCCAGGGTCTTGCCCATGTACGGGTAGGGGGCGGCGGTGGCGCAGCCGACGTTGTCGCTGCCGGTGACCGCGGCGAGGTTGGTGG
>NZ_JAGSXH010000190.1 GCF_018283645.1 Actinocrinis puniceicyclus
CCGAACCCCAGCCCCAGGCTCTGCGTCCAGCTGATGCTGTTGCCGGCGCGGTCGACGATCGCGAAATGCGTGGTGTCCCCGTCGCTGTAGTGCCCGGCGTACCTGGTCGCGCTGCGCTTGCCGGGATCGACGCGCTCGCTCAGGTCCCGCAGCTGCGACTGCGCGAGCGGGTCGGGCACCGGCGCGCAGGCCGGATCGCCCAGGTTCTCGATCCGCCAGGCATAGGTCTGATGCACGATCTCTGACATCAGGTGCACGCCCGTCGCGGAATCCGCGCCCACCCGGCCCGCCAGGCGCTCGTAGAGCACCAGGTTCTGCAGCAGGAGCACGCCCTGCGTCGGGGCGGGATTGGTGGCGACATCCAACCCGCCGACCTGCGCGGCGACAGCGGGCACGATCTCGCCGCAGCGCACGGTGCAATCGCCCTCGGCGAAGAAGCCCCCGAGCCGGTCGCTCAGCTGCCGAACGCTCGTGTCGAGCCGTGCCTCCAACGCGTCCACCGAGGACGCGAGGAGCCGATAGAGCGTGGCCAGACCCGGTTGCGGCAGCCGCGATCCGACGGCGCCGGCCGCGGCATACGGCGCGTACAGACCCGAGAACTCCGGCTGAACCAGGATGCTGATATTTTCCCGGATCCACCGGGCCGTCTGCGCGGTCACCACGGTTCCCCGCTCGGCGAGCGCGATGGCCGGCGCGAGCAGACGCGGCCACGGCATCGTGCCGTGCCGTTCGTGAAGCGCGCACCATGCGCCCAGCAGACCCGGCGTCGTCGCCGACTCGATGCCGAACGTCGGCACCGTCGACCTGCCCCGCGCTCTGAAACCCTCCGCTGTGGCACGCGAGGGCGCGCGGCCCAGGCCGGTCAGCGACCACGCCTGGGCGGATCCGGCCTCGTGGAACACGGCGGCGCAGTCTCCGGCGGCCCCGGACGCCATGGGCACCGCCACCGTCAGCACGGCGGAGGCCGCGATGGCCGCGTCGAAGGCGGTGCCGCCTTCCCGCAGGATGTCGAGCGCCGCGAGCGTCGCCGCCGAGCTGCCGGTGGAGGCCATGGCCTCCATGCCCCACTGCTGGCGGTCGCGCAGCACGTCACGCACGTTCCACCGGACCTTGCTTGCGCAGCCGCAGGAACACGCTGGCGTGAACCAGCTCCACCTCGCGGCCGACACCGCCCAGCGCCGTGGTCAGCGCGTCCACCGACGTCTCGGCCGGAACCTGGGTCGCCGTCCACGGCCCGCCGCTGGCCACCCACCAGCGTGCATAGGTGTCCGTGGTCACCAGAACCGTGCGCTCCAGCACAAAAGCGTCGTCGATGGTGAATCCGGCGGCGCGGGACAGTTCGGCGGCCTCGTCGAGGGTCAACCGGCGCGCCTCGAACTCGTCCGGCTCGCAAAGCCCCGAGAGCGGGGCCAGCGCGGCACGGCACGTCTCGGCGAACCTCTCGGTGGCCGGCGTGCGGCCCGCGGTCGCGGCGCACACCAGACCGCCGTCGGCCAGCAACTCGTTGATCGCCGCGAAGACCTCCGGGTAGCGCGGGTGCATCCAGTGCAGCGCAGCGTTGGAGAACACCGCGTCGTATCGCCGTTCCCGCGGCACATCGGGGAACGCGCCCTGGCTGAAGCGGACGCGCTGCGGCCACGGCTTGCCGGCGGCGACCGCGAGCATGTCCGCGGATATGTCCACCGCATCGATCTCGGCGACGGGCAGCCGCCGCACCAGCGCCTCGGTCAAGGCCCCGGTGCCGCAGCCGATCTCGTACGCGCCGGCGACCTCGTGCGGCTGCGGATGCAGGCCGGCGACCAGCTCCGCGTTGCGGAACTGGATGCGCCGGGCCAACGTGTCGTAGTCGCGTGCGGTGTGCCAGCGGTGCGCGAGCCGCGTACCGGCCGCCGATGCGGTCACGACCGCACCATCTGGCGCAGGCCGATGATCTCCCGGGTCTCCTGAGGCGTCGCCGGCTCCCGACCCATCTCGCGTGCGATGCGCACGATCCGCTCGACCAGACGCGCGTTGGTGGTGGCGTTCTTCGATGACCAGTCGAAGTACGGGTTGTCCTCCAAGCCGACCCTGACATGCCCGCCGAGGCTGAGCGCCAGCGTGTTCGCGGCGAGCTGGAAGCGGCCGATGCCGGCGAACGCCCACGTCGACGGCTGCGGCAGCGATGCCAGCATCGCGGCGGCGTTCGCCGCGCTCACCTCGGCGGTGCCGATCGAGCCGAACAGGATGTTGAAATAGTACGGCGGCTTGAGTACACCCCGCGAGATCAGGTAGTTCGCGTAGTTGGCCATGCCGACGTCGAAGATCTCCAGCTCCGGCACGATGCCGCGCTCCTGCATCGCCGCCGCGAGCCCGGCGATCGTCTCCGGCGAGTTGACCGACGGACCCGACGCGAAGTTCATCGAGCCCAGCGTCAGCGACGCCATCTCCGGCCGCGCCGCGCTGTCCACGGTCAGCGACGCGGCGCGCTTCTCCAGCTCCGACCAGTTCCGGCCGCTGGTCGTCACGACCACCACGATGTCCGGGGTGAGCGAGACCACCTGATCCACGATCTCGGTGAAGCGCTCCGCGCGCCAGGTCGGCTCCTCGTCGTCGTCGCGCGCGTGCAGGTGCACCATGCCTGCGCCGGCCTCGTAACAGCGGCGCACGTCCTTGGCGATCTCGGCCGGCGTAATCGGGACGTTCGGCACCTTGGCCCGCCGCGGCACCATCCCGGTGGGGCAGAGGTTGACGATGAACTTGTCGGGAAGACTCATTGCCCGTGCCTTTCCTGGTTCGAGGGTTTCTGCCAGACGGCCGTCCACCGCCTGGGGTTGAACCGCCCTGCGGCGGCGCGACAGGACAGCGCCGCCCCGCCGTCGATGCTGATCAGTTGCTCCCCGTCGGCCTCGGCGGCCGCGTCCAGCACGACTCCCGAGCCGGCGGGGCACAGGTCGCGGTCCTGCGCCGGCTTCCACTGGAAGCGCCGCACATCCGGATCTGCGCGCCACAGCGGGCGAGCGGCCGCCCAGAAGCCGGACAGGGCCGCCGGCGGATCGGCCCAGACCGCGTCACGATGGGCGATATCGCGCCACAGCCAGTACACGCAGAGTGCGCAATCGTCGCCCTCGCGCACCAGCACCTGATACCGCATCAGGTCCGGTATGGACAGGGCCATGCCGAGTTCTACGTTGAGCCGGGTCAGTTCCGCACCCGCGCCGGGGCGCGCGCACTGGAATCCCAGGACCGCGACCGGGGTGGACGTCATTCCGCACGCTCGCGGTCGCCTACGGACGTGCCCGCAGCGTCCAGGTGCCCCATCAGGATGTCCTTGACCCTGAGGTAATCCGTGTTGTGCGGATTGACGAAACCGCCGTGCGGCACACGTTCCACGGTCAGCCCGCCCGCGGCCAGAGCCTTGATCTTCTGCGGGTTGTTGGTCGCCAGCCGCACGTCCCGCACGCCGAGCTGGAGCAGCGTGCGAACGGCTGGTGTGTAGTCCCGCGCGTCGGCCGGCAGTCCGAGCTGAACGTTCGCGGCGACCGTGTCCAGCCCCCGCTCCTGCAGCTCGTACGCCTTGACCTTGTTGGCCAGTCCGATGCCCCGGCCCTCGTGTCGCGTCAGGTAGAGCAGGATGCCGTGGGGTTCCTTGGCCATCAACTGAAGCGCGGCGGTCAGCTGCGGCCCGCAGTCGCAACGCAGGGACCCCAGGATGTCGCCGGTGAAGCACGCGCTGTGCAGCCGGACCAGCGGACGTGTGTCACCCGCGGTGCCGTGCACCAGGGCGACGACCTCCTCCTGGCCCTCGGCATCGCCGAACACGTGCATGGCGAAGTCCCCGTACATCGTGGGAAGCGTGCAACTGGCGAGCAGATTGGTGGACGGCAATGACGTTCTCCCTCGTGGACGCCCGTCTTCCGGTCGCGTGTCAGCGGTCCCGGTACCGGTCGAGTCGGCCGATCGGTCCGTCCGGGACCCATGAGAGCAGCGGAATGTGCGCGTTGACGGTGTGGCCGTTGTCCAACTGGGCCGAGGACGGGTGGTGCAGGTGCAGCATCCGGTCGTCGTAGATGTCGAAGGCGGTGGCCAGCTGCACCCGAAGAACGAAGTCGATGTCCTCCCGGCCCCAGCCCTCGAACCGTTCGTCCATGCCGCCGACCGCGTCGAACACATCGCGGCGCAGCCACATGCAGACCCCGGGAGCGCGGTGTACCAGGAATCCCCGCAGTCCGCGCGGGTCGGCATCCGGCAGCCGGGCCGAGCACCGGTCGGCGATCGCCCGCGCGGACGCCGGTGCGTCCAGGTAGAAGAGATTCCGGAAAGGCAACAGGGCCCCGGTGCCCTCGCGCAGGAATCTGTCGGTGTTGCGCCGCACGAAGTCCGCGTCCACGAGCGCGTCGGCGTCCAGGATGCACACGAGCGGCGCCGGCCGGCTGGTGTTGACCACGCCGGCGTTCACCGACCAGCACTTGCTGAACGAGTCCGGCTTGCGCGCGAACAGGTACTCGTCCGCGTGCAGCTCGATCAGCTCCTGCCAGCGGGGCGCGTCGTCCGACTCCACCACCGTGACCCGATAGAGCGAGCGGTCCTGGGTCTGGTCGCCCAGCGACGCAAGGCACGCGGCGAGATTGCGCGCCCGTACGGCGTGTTCGGTGCGGTCCCGGAACGGGATGACGATGTGCGCGAGCGGTTCTGCGTACGAGGTCCGGGTTGGTACGGCCGCCGGCCAGGACCGCCAGCCCTCGTCGGCCGGCGTGCCCGGGTCGTACTCGTCGCCGACGTGGTAGCCGAGCCGGGACTTCGCGACGACATCCCACGCCGCCAGGGCAATGCCCTCGGTCTTGCCGCCCGGCCCGTCGTCCAAGGCCGCGACGAGATCGCAGACCCGCTGCCATGCCGCCACGCTGCGCGGATCGGCGAGCAATCCGGCGGTGGCCGCCGACAGGTCCGCGTCGCCATACGCCGTGATCTCGCCCAGCACCGCCGCCAGCTGGTCCTGCGCGCGGTGCCAGTAATACGGATTGGCCGCCTGCGCGCCGTCGTCCGCCTTGAGGACGACCGCGTCCGCCACGGCGCGGGCGAGCGACGCGGAGTCGGCTGGTCTGTGTGACCTCATGTCTGCGAAGTCCTTCCGTTGATCACGACGCGTCGGCCGGCGCGGGGCCCGGCACGGTGGCGGGGGTCTTGCTGTTGATCGCGGCCGGGAGCCGCCGTCCGAGCGGGAGCAGCACGACGCCGGCGGCGACCACCAGTGCGCCGAAGACATCCCACACCGCGGTGGCCGAGACGCCGAGCAGGAAACCGACCAACGCGGGTCCGGTGATGGCGGAGACGGACCAGGACAGTTGGAACACCGACACGTACCTGCCCCGCCAGAGCGCGGGTGCGGCGGCGACGGCGAGACTGGTTTCGGCCGGACCGGCGGCCGTCTCTCCCACCGCGAGGAAGACGACCCCGGCGAGGATGAGGGCCGACGCTGCCGCGGTGGTCGACACCGATGACGCGAGGGCGAGCAGGATCACCGCCACCAGGAAGGCCGAAGCACCGACGAACGCCGTCGTCGTCCGGCGCAATCCCGTCAGTCCTCTGGCGACGATCGGCTGCAGCACGGCGGCGAGTGCGAGTTTGACCGTGAGCGCGACCGCCGCGACCCAGGCGGCCAGCACCGTGTAGCGCACCACGTAGAGCGGAAGGATCAGTGACGGGATCAGCCACGCGTAGGTCAGCAGCGTGTTGCTCAGCGTCAGAACGAGGTAGCGCCCGTCGCGGCTCAGCGTCCGCCAGCCGGAGCGTCCGCCGGCCGGATGTACGGCGTGTCGGCGCGGCGTGGCGGCGGGTCCGGCCGTCCCGCGCACCGAGACGAACAGCGCGCCGGCGACGAGCGACGACGCGATGTTCAGCGCGAGCGTGACCCGCAGACCGGAAGTACCCCCGGCGGCGAGCAGGGCCGCGCCGAGAGCGCCGCCGGCCGCCAGGCTCGCGCTCCTGGCGGCGTTGATCAGGGAATACCAGCGGTCGAGCTCCTGCGTGCCGACCTGCTCGCTGATGAACACCGGCCAGGTCGCCCAGTACATCCGGTCGGACAAGGTCACCACGGCGACACCGGCGATCAACACGGGCAACCCGGAGACGTGGAAGTACAGCGAGAAGCCGGCCGCGGACACGATGGTCTGCGCCACCATGACGGGCTTGGCGCCGACACGGTCCACCACGTGGCCGGTCAGCGGCATGGCCGGCAAGCCGATCAGGCCGGCCAGCGTGATCGTCAGGCCGAGCCGGCCCAGCGGGATGTGGGTGGTCTCGGACAGGTACAGGAACGACAGCGGGAGGAACGCGCCCGACCCGAGCGTGTCCACGAGTACCGCGGTCAGCAGCCGGTTCCGCCCGGTGAAGCCGGCCGGCGAGGCCGTGGGCGTCGATCGGGAGCCCTGCACCACAGCACTCATGGCTGTCCACGCCGGGCAGGCTGAATGTCCACGAACCTCACGACCCCCGTCTTATATGTTCGCGCCCGCATTAAGTTATATCACGATTCTGCGTCATGCAATCGTTACCGGAGGCCGGTGTGCGGGGGAAGCGGGAGGGAGCCGGATGGGCTGAGCGTCGTGGCAGGCAGGGCGGCGGGTGGCGCTCATCAGGCGACTATTCGGCGATGTAGGCGCGGCGAGACCCACACATCTGTGCGCGCGATCGGTGAACGTTGATGTTCCCGTCAACAGTGAGCGCCGATCCGTGCGCTCGGTCCGATAGTGATGGGATGTTGCGTCCATGTTGTGCCGCATCGGCTGGCATGCTGCCAAGGCGGATCGGAAAGCTCAAGGGCGGCCCGGCCGTCTGCGGCGTGGTGTGCGGCCGCACTCATCAGGCGGACGCCGTCTGTCTGCGTGTTCTACGACGCTTCGGTGCTGCAAGCGTGCGTGGCCGCCTCGGTGAATCAAGAAACTTTCACACCCGCGCGATGAAGCAAGGGCCCTGCCTGTGGCTGGTCATCCTATCACTTGACTCCACTGCGATCTCGCTGTGCGTCTGGACGGGCTTGCGGTGACTGCGCTACAAAGACATCCGATGTGTCCGTGGTTGTGCCGCATCAACATGACATCGCGACGCATCAGGAGGATTTGTGTCTGTTCATCCCAGAGTGCTGCGGTATGCCGCT
>NZ_JAGSXH010000191.1 GCF_018283645.1 Actinocrinis puniceicyclus
TGGTACGGGAGGCGGCGGTGGCGGCACCGGCGGCTGCACCGCGACGCTGTCGGCCGGCACGGTCGGCAACAACTGGTACAACCTCAACGTCTCGGTCAGCGGCTCCAACACCTGGACCGTGACGATGAACCTCGTCGCCCCCGCGGTGGTCTACAACACCTGGAACGTCAGCGCCAGCTGGCCCAGCCAGTACGTGATGGTCGCCAAACCCAACGGCAGCGGCAACAACTTCGGCGTCACGATCTCCACGAACGGCCAATGGACATGGCCATCAGTGTCCTGTAGCACCAGCTGAACCCGAGTGCACTTGGTCAAGCGGCACGGCACACGACGGTGGCGCGGCGGTTCAGACCGCCGCGCCACCGTCGCTCGCGCTACCGCACCCGCACCCGCACCCGCACCGCGTCGTGCAGGCGATGAGGCGCTGCGCACCTCCAGCAACCGTTCGACCGGCTCCTTGGTACGCGGCGGGGCCGCGGCCGGGTCTTTCGGCCCTACCGGCCTCGGCGGTGCGTTCAAGACTGCCTACTACCGCGGCCCGTCCGAGCCACGGCGGCGATCTAGGAGGCGACGATGACGAATGCGGGCGACATCATGCACCGGGGAGCCACCTGCGTACAGGAGAGCGAGACGCTCGAAGCCGCCGCGAGGCGGATGCGCGAGCTGGACGTCGGGTTCCTGCCGATCTGCGGCACGGACGACCGGTTGCACGGGATCATCACGGACCGGGACATCGTGCTCAAGTGCGTCGCCATGGGCGGTGACCCGCGCCGCATGACTGCCGGCGAACTGGCTCAGGGCACGCCGGTGTTCGTCGCCGCGGACACCGAAGTCGACCAGGTGTTGCGCATCATGGAGCAGCACCGCATCCGGCGGCTGCCGGTGCTCGAGGGGCACCGCCTGGTGGGTGTCGTCAGCGAGGCGGACCTGGCCAGGCACCTGTCCGACGAGCAGGTCGGCCATTTCGTCGAGGCGATCTGCGCGGAAGGCGATTAGCGGGAGGCCGGCGGCCCGCGCCGGGGGCGCCCGGGCCGTGCCTGACAAGTGGCGCCGGTACCGCGTCGCGTTCTGCCCGGGCCTTCCGGCCCTGGAAGTACGCCGAGGAACGTACCAGCATGGAAACGAGTTGCAGGGCCAGCCGTACGACGCGGGCGGCCCAAGCCGCACGCGCGTTGCGGAGCGTCGCGGCTCGGGCCGCCGGCGCCGACTTCAGGAGCAGCCATGCGGACGATCAGCCGAACAGTAGCCGATCCGGTACGCGCGCCTTTGCTGGCCACCGGGCCGGTCGCGTCCATCTACGCGCGCACGGGCCAGGGCGCCGAGGGAGAGTTGCGATTGCGCCGGCGGGGTCTGGCCGCGTCGCTGGCGCAGCAGGGGCTGGATCCCGAAACCCTGCAGCTCGCGCGGATGCAGTTGGCGAGCCTGACCGAGGAGCCGGGCGTCGAGGCGTTCTTCCTCGCCGGCGGCCGGCTGCTGGCCTCGTTCCACCTCGCCGGGGCCGACACGCCCGAGATGGCGGTGTACGCGCCCGTGCCCCGGGTGCTGCCGGTGCTGCGCTGGTTCCAGGAACGGCCCGCTCACCTGCTGGCGCTGGTGGATCGCGCCGGTGCGGACCTCTTCAGCCAGCCCGCAGGGCGGCAGACGCCTTTGATGCGCACGATCCACGGCCCGGATGACGAGATCGAACGCAACGCGCCCGGCGGCACGGCTCAAATGCGTTACCAGCACCGCGCCGAGGATTCCTGGCAGCACAACGGGGCGCACGTCGCCGAGGCGATAGCGGACGAGCTCGACCGTAGCGGCGCGTCGCTGCTGCTGATCGCGGGCGACGTGCGGGCCGTGCAGTTCCTGGAGCGTTACCTGCCGACCCGCGTGCGGCGCCAGGTGCGGATCACCCACGTCCCCGGCACCCGCGGCGAGCGCCGTTACCAGCAGGAACACGTTGCGCGCGCGGTACGCGAGGCCGTCGACGCGGAGACGGGCCGGATGATCGCGGCCGTGGCCGAGGGACTCGGGCGGGCCGGAACGGCCGTGGACGGGACGCAGGCGACCGCCGACGCGCTGGCCGAAGGCCGGGTGAGCACGCTGCTGGTGACCGATGATCCCGGCGACCGCCGGACGCTGTGGATCGGTCCCGGCGCGGGCGACCTCGCCGCCCAGCCGGGCCCCCTGACTGCCGCGTGGCCGTGGTCCTTCCAAGCGCCTTTGACCGACGCGGCGATCCGCAGCGCGCTGCTGGCCGACGCGGATGTAAGGGTGCTCACCCCGGGTCGCGCGGGCGCGCCGGCGCAGGGCATCGGGGCCCTGTGCCGCTTCGCCTGAACCGGTCCGAGCCGGCCTGAACCGGCCCGAGCCGGCCCGAGCCGGTCCGTCCCCGCCGCCGGTCACTCCTCGCTGGAGGCCGCCCACAGGTTGACCCCGGACTCCACGGCGTGCTTGTCGATCCGGGCCAGCTCGTCGTCGTCGAACTCCAGCCGCTCCAGCGCGCCGAGGCTGTCGTCGAGCTGGCCGACGCTGCTCGCGCCGATCAGGACCGAGGTCACCCTCCGGTCGCGCAGCGCCCAGGCGAGCGCCATCTGCGCGAGCGACTGCCCGCGCTCGGCGGCGATCGCGTTGAGCGCGCGCACGTGTTCGAGGTTGCGCTCGCTGAGCAGTTCAGCCGAGAGGGAGGACTCGCGCGCCGCGCGGGATCCGGCGGGGACGCCGCCGAGGTACTTGTCGGTGAGCATGCCCTGCGCGAGCGGTGAGAACGCGATGCATCCGACGCCGAGTTCCTCGAGCGCGTCCAGCAGGCCGTGCTCGATCCAGCGGTTGAGCATCGAATACGAGGGCTGATGGATCAGCAGCGGTGTGCCCATCGAGGCGAGGATCGCCGCCGCCTGCCGGGTGCGCTGCGGGCTGTAGGAGGAGATCCCGGCGTACAGCGCCTTCCCGGACCGTACCGCCGCGTCCAGCGCGCCCATCGTCTCTTCGAGCGGTGTGCTCGGGTCGAACCGGTGGCTGTAGAAGACGTCGACGTAGTCCAGGCCCATCCGGGCGAGCGACTGGTCCAGGCTCGCCAGCAGGTACTTGCGCGAGCCGCCGCCCTGGCCGTACGGCCCCGGCCACATGTCGTAGCCCGCCTTGGTGGATATGACCAGCTCGTCCCGGTACGGGCGCAGGTCCTGCGCGAACAGGGTGCCGAAGTTGAGCTCGGCGCCGCCGTAGGGCGGGCCGTAGTTGTTGGCCAGGTCGAAGTGGGTCACCCCGCGGTCGAAGGCTCGGCGCAGGATGGCGCGCTGCGATTCCAGTGGCTGGGTGTCGCCGAAGTTGTGCCACAGGCCGAGCGAGACGGCCGGCAGATCGAGCCCGGAACGTCCGCAGCGGCGAAACGCGGCGCCGTCGTAGCGCTCCGGTGCGGCGGTGTAGCCCATGCGACTCTCCTTCTGCGCGCGGCGGACGGTCTGCCTGCTCGTCCACCCTGCCCCGGCGCCCCGCCACTGTCCAATACGAGCTGCGGATCCGACTGATCGCAGCCGCGGCTCAATCGCGTGCGGGACGCGAGGTGAGGCGAGGCGTGGTGAGGCGGGCGGCGCGAGGCGGGCGGGGCCGCGCGAGGCGGGTCTTGCGGCCCTGCCGGTGGCCGCCGGGCCGGGGCAGACTCACGGTAGGCGGATCCAGTTGTCGAGGTGGTGGCCTGATGGCGATCACGGTGGCCCTCGCGGGCGACACGATGCTCGGGCGCGGCGTGGCCGAGCACCTGTCACGTCACGGTACCGGCGCGTTGTTCGCACCTGAGATAGAGCACGCGGTCGCCGAGGCCGACCTGTTCCTGGTGAACCTGGAGTGCTGCATCTCCGAGGGCGGCGCGCCGTACACGCGGATTCCCGGCAAGCCGTTCTTCTTCAGGGCGCCGCCGCTCGCCGCCAAGGTGCTCGCCGGGCTCGGTGTGGACGGCGCCTGTCTGGCCAACGACCACGCCCTCGATTTCGGCCCCGAGGCGCTGCTCGACACCCGGGCGGCGCTGACCGAGGCGGGTATACGCGCGGTGGGCGCGGGAGCGGACGAGACGCAGGCGCGCGCCGCGACCGTGTTCGAACGGCGGGGGCTGCGGATCGGCGTGATGGCCGCGACCGACCACCCGGAACAGTTCGCCGCGCGTGGGCACGAACCGGGCGTCGCGTTCGCGGACCTGAAGGACGCCGTGCCGGCCTGGCTCACGGACGGCGTGCGGGAGTTGCGCGAGCACACGGACCTGACGTTGGTCACCGTGCACTGGGGGCCGAACATGGTGGACCGGCCGGTGCGGCACGTGCGGCACGCGGCGGCCGCGCTGGTCGACGCGGGCGCGGACCTGGTGATCGGGCACTGCGCTCACGTCTTCCACGGCTTCACCCGCCGGGTCCTGTTCGACCTGGGTGATTTCATCGACGACTACCGGGTGGACCCGATACTGCGCAATGATCTCGGGCTGCTGTGGCTGGTGACCTTCGAAGGCCACCGGCCGGTACGCACCCGGGCGATCCCGATCGCGGTGGACGGGTGCCGGACCAGGCTGGCCGACCCCTTCGAGTACGCGCGGATCAGATTCCGGCTGGACGGCGCCTGCGCCCCCTTCGGCACCCGGATCGAGGACCGGGGTGACTTCCTCGACGTGACGTGGCCCGAGTAGGCGGGTGCGGCGGGTGCGCCCCGCGCGTCGTCGCCGACGCGTCCGCCGCCGCGCTCTCGCTTCAGCGGGTGTTCGCTCCCGTCGGCGTGAACGGCCGCAGTTCCTCGCGCCCCCTGCTCACGACGGCCACCGTCGACTCGGGGACCTCCAGCCACGCGCCGGGCAGATCGCCGATCGGTTCGGAGACCACCATCCGCGCGTCGTCGCTGGCCGCGTGCAGGATCTCCCGGTCCGGGTACATCTCGCGCAGCGTCGGGATGTCGCGCGTCAAGAACATCGAACGTGTCCTGCCCTCGCTGGAGTAGCGGAAAGCCCACAGCGACGCTCCGTCGCTGGTCGCGATCGTGCCCTGGAACGGGAAGGCGACGCCGTGCGCCCGCCCGGTCGCCTCGACCAGGCCGACGGCGCGCGCGACGGCCCCGACGGGATCGGTTTCGAGCCCGAAGGTCAACGCGAGGTAGAACAGGATCTCGCTGTCGGTCTGGCCCGCGATCTGCGGGTACAGCGCGGGATCGACGGCCATCGCGAGTTCGCGCTTGACCCGGGCGTAGCCGTCGATGAACCCGTTGTGCATCCACAGCCGGCGGTCGTGGCGGAACGGGTGGCAGTTGGTCTGCTGGACCGCCGACCCGATCGCGGCGCGCACGTGGGCGAAGAACAGCGGCGAGGCGACGTGGGAGGCGACCTCGCGCAGGTTGGCGTCGTTCCAGGCCGGTTCGGTGCTGCGGAACACCCCGGGGGTCGGGCGCTCGTCGTACCAGCCGATGCCGAACCCGTCGCCGTTGGTCGTCTCGGCTCCCAGCTTGGCGTGAAGACTCTGGTCGATCAGCGAGTGCACAGGAGTGTAGAGAACGGCCGTGAGGACGACCGGCGAACCGGTGTATGCCAGCCAGCGGCACATATGCGGACCCTCTCTGTTACGGGCCGCCGCCGGTTGCGTGCCTCGGCGTGCCACCGCTTCCGGCCGACCGGACCGGGAAGTGAGAACTCTGACGCGCGGGCCGTGGCGACGGCTCGGGCACGGCGGTGCGCCGCGAGTGCCCGTCCGCCTCCTTCAGGATCGCCCAGCCCGGGCGGAGTGTCCTGCGAGCCGGTACCCGGACGGGCTAGCCGGAAACGGACCGCAGCCCAAGCGCGGCGGACGGATCAACCGCCTCGCGCGCCCAGCGCTCAGGCGGCCTCCAGGACGAGGAACAGGAAGCACAGGAACTCCCCCGAGGGCTTCTTCGCGAAGACCTCGGGGAAGTGCTCACGCGCGCCAGGCGCGGCAGGCGGTTCGCTGATGACGGTCATCCGGAAGCCGGCGGCGGTGAACTCGCTGGTCAACGCGTGCAGCGGCCGGTGCCAGTAGGTCAGCGTGCCGCGCTGGCCGCTGAAGGTGTACTCCTCCGAGTACTCGCGGATCGCGAAGTAGTCGGCATCGGGATACAGCACCTTGTAGACGAAGGGGTGGTTGACGGCCACGATGAGCCGGCCGCCGGGGGTCAGCACGCGCCGCAGTTCGCCGAGCGGCCCCTTCCAATCCTCCAGGTAGTGCAGGACCAGGCAGGCGATCGCGTCGTCGAAGGCGCCGTCGGGGAATGGCAGCGGACCGGTGCCCAGACCGGCCCGGAGCAGGGCCGCGCCCTCGCCGAGCCGTCGCCGGGCCAGTTCCAGCATCTTGATACTGGGGTCGATTCCGGTCACCACGGCGCCCCGCTCCCGCAACGACTCGAGCAGGGGACCTGCGCCGCAGCCGACGTCGAGGATCCGCCGCCCGGCCACGTCACCGGCCAGATCCAGGACCGCCGGCCGGGTGTAGTAGCCGTTGATGAGGTTCGACTCGGTCTCGGCCGCGTACGCCTCGGCGAAACCGTCGTAATCGTTCGCCATGGCCTGACGCCCGTGCCCGGCAGAGGTTTCCAGATCTGAAGGCATGCGGCTCATCCTGGCACAGCCGCCGATGGCGAGGCGCGGCCCTGATTCACCCGTCCGGCCGCAGCCGGGCGATGCGCATTCATCGATCGAGTGGCAGAGCAGCGCGTGACGCGGCGAACGCTGGCGCTCGGCTCACCGGGGCGGCGGGCCGAGCGCCAGCGGGGAGGGATCAACTCAGCCGAGGGTCCATTGCTGGTTGCTGCCGCCGTTGCAGGTCCACAGTTCGACCAGGGCGCCGTTCGCCGTGGAGGCTCCGGTCACGTCCAGGCAGAGCCCTGACTGCACACCGGTGACGGTGCCGTTGGAGTTGAGGTTCCACTGCTGGTTGGTCTGGCCGTTGCAGGAGTAGACGATCACCTTCGTGCCCGCGGTCGTGCCCTTGCCGTTCGCGTCCAGACACAGGGTGCTGCCGCCCACGTTCACGGTCAGCTCGTTGGAGGAGTTGTGCGTCCAGGTCTGAT
>NZ_JAGSXH010000192.1 GCF_018283645.1 Actinocrinis puniceicyclus
GGGGCGGGCCGTCCGGCGATGCTCGTCGCGGCGGGTTTCCACCCCCCGGCGCCCGGCATCGCGCCGTTGTCGTTGCTCATCAAGGTTTCAGGCCCCCCGGCCACTCGGTTCGTCAGGATACGCACGGACGCGGTTCGAAGTCGGCGTCTGATGCGAAGTCAGGGTTGGAGTTGTGATGGAGACTCAGTTCAGCTGTGCAGGCTCCCTACCCGGATCGGAAGCTGATAGTACCCACGCGGTGACGGTACCGAACAGACCCGCGGTGAAGATGCCGGAACGTTTCTCCTGTTCGGCTCCACCCGCCGGGTGACTGCCCGTCAGATCGAGTAAGATTCGGTTAAATCCGGCTTCTGCGGCTACCGGCAGAGTACCCCGCCCGGTACGATCCGTAGCCGAGTTGTCAACATCGCGCCACGGGCCGACGAGCAGTCAGCTGAGCGCTCCGGTCAGATTCCGGGGGGGTCAGACTCCGGGCCGGCCCTGGGGACGGGAACCCATGCTCCGTCGTACGCCGCGTCGCAACGCCACCGCCCGGTCCGCCTCCCGCGCCGCCGCGGGGGTGCTCGCCGCCGCAGCGCTCGCCGCCGTGACCGTGGCGGGCTGCGCGGCCTCCGCCTCCCAGCCCCCGGCAGCCCTGCCGGCGGCAGGCAGCGCGGCGCCACAGACGAGCAGTGCACCCGCCGTGGCCGTGTTGCCCGCCGATGCACCCAAGTTCGCCATCCCCTCGGATCTGCATCTGGTGGTCGAGGCGGACAGCACGGGGAACGCGGCGAAGGACTCCGTACTGCTCGACGCCGCGTACCAGTTCTACGGCTTCGTCGAGGCGATCAGCACCGGCAACACGAAGGACGCCAACTTCAGACAGTGGACGACCGGCAACGCCTATGCCGGACTGTCGCAGTCCGTGTCGACGTGGAAGTCGCGCGGCGAGCGGCTGACCGGCACGGACCGCGTGTACAAGCGCACGGTGACGATGTCCGCCGACGGATCGCAGGCCGCGTACAGCGCTTGCGAGGATTCCAGTCAGGCGTATCCGCTGAAGGTCGGTAGCGGTCGGCACGATACGAACACCGCCGGCCGGGGCAATTACACCCTGTGGCAGGGCACGTTCACCAAGCGCGCTTCCGGCGGCTGGGTACTGAGTCTCATCTTCACCAAGCCGGGAGCCTCGCAATGCGTGGTCGACTGAATCGCACGGTGATCTCTTTCGCGATGCTCGGCGCGTTCATGGCCGGGCCGGTCGCGGCGAGCCCGGCGTCCGCCGCGAGCAGTGGCTGCTCGTCGACTTCGTCCGGCGGCACGGTGATCACCCCGCCGACGATCGGCGGCCAGCGCATCACCTTCGACCAGGCCGTGCACGTGTTCGTGGGCACCTACTGCCCGGGGGCCGCCTCGATGACCGGCGACTTGTCCTGGACACCGCCGGCCTGCTGGTGGCAGCCGATCTTCACGCCCCAGCAGCTGAAGGACTTCGCGTATTCGTACTACGACACAGGTGGCGGTTCGGCGGACTTCACCTGGAACGACCTGCTGGCGTACTACGAAGGCAAGGGCCAGACGCAGCCGGCCGGGTACACCTCGACCAGCGGACCGCCGTATTCGAACTGGAATGTCGGCGCGAGCCCCGGCGGCGAGTGGTGGGGCATCGTGTTCAACGAGGCGATGATGGACACCCCCCAGTTCCTCGACTGCGAGATGCACTCGATGAACGCTGACGGCAAGCCCTGGACCTGGGTCGCCACCGGGGCTCCCGCGCCGGCGAACCTCGCGGAACCGGTCGTCACCCGGGAAGAGGTGGCCGAGTACGCGGCTTCGATCATGCAGTTGCCCGGCTCCGACTTCCAGTCCAGCCCGCAGAACGGCCAGACGGTGAACCTGCCGATGTGGGTGTGGGCCGGAGACCGCAACACGGGCACCGGCCCTTACGCACCGCAGAAGCTCAAAGCCTGCGCGATCGACCTGTCCGGTGCACCTCAAGCGTGCGCGACGGTCACCGCGACGGCGCAGAGTTTCACGATCGACCCCGGCACGCCGAACAACGCGGCCGACGCGGTCGTCTACGACGCCGGCTGCAAGCCGACCGCGGACGGATTCGTCGGAGAGCCCTACAGCACCGGCCAGACCGGGCCGCCCCCGTGCGGAGTGACGTACCTGCACTCGACGACGGCGCAGGGCCAGACCTACAAACCCTCGGTGACGGTCGACTGGAGTATCAACTGGGACGGTACCGGCGGCGGCACCTGGCCGAAGCCGGACGCGATCCCGGGACTCCAGCACCCGGTGACCGTCCAGGAGATCCAGACGATCGTCGGGCAGTGACGCCTGGCCAGATCGGAGTCCGGCAGTGACACCCGTGGCCTGATCCGGTCCGGCGGGCGTCACGCCCGGAAGTCGAGCAGGATCGCGGCCCAGGCGCCGGCCAGGAGATACGGCCCGTACGGGATCTCCAGCCCGCGCCAGGGCCGGCGCCGCACGGCGCGCACCGCCACGATCCCGACCGCGACGAGGGCCGCCGCGAGCGTTCCCAGCAACACGCCCGCGAACACGACCGCGACACCCAGCCAACCGAGGTAGAGCCCGAGCACACCCGCCAGCTTCACGTCCCCGTACCCCATCGGCCCGAACATCGCGAGCAGATAGAAGAGCCCGTACAGCACCGCCATCGCGACGACGGCCGTGACGAGGTGCCGCACCGCCGCGCCGTCGTGCAGGATCGCCACGATCAGGCCGAACCCCGCCAAACCGGCGCCGTAGAGCGGGAAGACGATCCGGTTCGGCAGCAGCTTCGTGCGCGCGTCGATGACCGCCAGCGCCGCGCTGCCCGCAGCGAAGAACCCGTACACGACGATGCCGACCGCCAGGGCGGGGCCGGTCAGGCTGAAGTTCGCGTGCGTCACCTCGGTGACTCTAGCGTTCGCCGCCCAGCGCGCCGGCGAAACCGCACAGCTTGTGGAAAACCCCGGACCGGACTTTGGATCGGCCCTCGGACCGGACCTCGAACGCGGAGCGCCCTGAACCGGACGGCCTCCGCATCCGGTTCAGGGCGTCGCGCAGAGGGCTGCTACGCCGGGACCACGTTCACCAGCTTCGGCGCCCGCACGATCACGGTCCGCACACCGCGTCCGTCCAGCGCCCGCTGCACGCCCTCCGACGCCAGCGCCAGCTCGCGCAGCGCGTCCTCGCTGATGTCCGGCGGCACCTGCAGCTTGTCGCGCAGCTTGCCGGCCACCTGGACCACACACGTGACCTCGTCCGCGACCAGGTACTGCGGGTCGGCCACCGGGAACGGCGTGTACGCCACCGTCCCCTCGTGACCCAGCTTGGCCCACAGTTCCTCGGCCATGTGCGGCGCGATCGGCGCGACCATCACCACCAGCGCCTCGGCGACCGACCTCGGCACCACGGGCAGCTTCGTCAGATGGTTGTTCAGCACGATCAGCTTCGCGATGGCCGTGTTGAACCGCAGGTTGTTCAGGTCCTCGCGGGTGCCCGCGATCGCCACGTGCAGCGCCCGCAGCGTCTCCAGGTCCGGCTCGGCGTCGCCGACGCGCACCCGGCCGCTCTCCTCGTCCACGATGTTGCGCCACACCCGCTGCAGGAAGCGGAACGAGCCGGCCACCGCCTTGGTCTCCCACGGCCGGGAGACCTCCAGCGGACCCATCGACATCTCGTAGACGCGCAGCGTGTCCGCGCCGTAGTTGTCGCAGAACTCGTCCGGCGTGACCGAGTTCTTCAGCGACTTGCCCATCTTGCCGTACTCGCGATTGACCTTCCCGCCCTCGAAGTAGTAGACCCCGTCCACTTCCTCGACCTGCTCGGCGGGCACGTATACGCCGCGCTCGTCAGTGTACGCATACGCCTGGATGTAGCCCTGGTTGAACAGCTTGCGGAACGGCTCGGCCGACGAGACGTGACCCAGGTCGTACAGCACCTTGTGCCAGAACCGCGAGTACAGCAGGTGCAGCACCGCGTGCTCCGCGCCGCCGACGTACAGGTCGACGCCGCCGACGTCCTCGGCGTCCCGCGGCCCCATCCAGTACCGCTCGACCTGCTCGCCGACGAACCGCTCCTCGTTCGTCGGGTCCAGGTAGCGCAGCGGGTACCAGCAGGAGCCGGCCCACTGCGGCATCGTGTTCGTCTCCCGGCGGTACCGGCGCACACCCCGGCCGTCGCCCAGGTCCAACTCCACCTCGACCCAGTCGTTCGCGCGCGCCAGCGGCGGAGCCGGCTCGCAGGTCGCGTCGTCCGGGTCGAAAGCCTGCGGCGCGTAGTCGGCGATCTCCGGCAGTTCCAGCGGCAGCATGCGGTCGGGCAGCGCGATCGCGTGCGTCGGGTCTTCGACGTCGTACACGATCGGGAACGGCTCGCCCCAGTAACGCTGCCGGGAGAACAGCCAGTCGCGCAGCCGGTAGGTGATGGTGCCGGTGCCGGTGCCCTTCTCCTCCAGCCACGCGATGATCCGCTTCTTCGCCTCGACGACCACCAGGCCGTCCAGCGAGACCTCGGCGTTGGCCGAGTTCACGGCCTGAGCGTCGTACGAATCGAACGCCTCGACCCACTCGTCGACGTCCGCCGGGCGGCCCGCGCCGGGCGAGACCACGATCCGCATCGGCAGGTCGAAGGCCCGGGCGAACTCGAAGTCGCGCTGGTCGTGCGCGGGCACAGCCATGATCGCGCCGGTGCCGTAGCCCCACAGCACATAGTCCGCCACGAAGACCGGGACCCGCTCGCCGTCGACCGGATTGACCGCGTAGGCGCCGGTGAACACGCCGGTCTTCTGCCGGCCCTCGCTCTGCCGCTCGACCTCGGTCTTGGCCGCGGCCTGCGCCCGGTACGCGGCGACCGCCTCGCCCGGCGTGCTGTGCCGTTCGGGGCCGCGCCACACCTCCCGGGTGCCGGCGGGCCACGCGGCCGGCACGATCTGGTCGACCAGCGGGTGCTCGGGGGCCAGCACCATGTAGGTCGCGCCGAACAGCGTGTCCGGGCGGGTGGTGAAGACCTCGATCTCGCCCGGCGACCGGCCGTCGTCCGCGGCGTCGATGGCGAACCGTACCCGCGCGCCCTCGGAACGGCCGATCCAGTTGCGCTGCATCAGCTTGATCGGCTCGGGCCAGTCCAGCCGGTCCAGATCCTCCAGCAGCCGGTCCGCGTAGGCGGTGATCCGCATCATCCACTGGCGCAGACTGCGCTTGAACACCGGGTAGTTGCCGCGCTCGGAGCGGCCGTCGGCCGTGACCTCCTCGTTGGCCAGCACGGTGCCCAGCCCGGGGCACCAGTTGACCGGTGCCTCGGAGATGTACGCCAGCCGGTACCCGTCGATCACGTCGGCGCGCTCCGCCGCGGTCAGCCGCGACCAGGCGCGGCCGTCCGGCGTCTGCCGGGTACCCGCCTCGAACTGCGCGACCAGTTCGCCGATCGGCCGGGCCCGGCGCGCCTCCCCGTCGTACCAGGAGTTGAAGATCTGCAGGAAGATCCACTGGGTCCAGCGGTAGAAGCCCACATCGGTGGTCGCGACGCCGCGACGCTTGTCGTGCGCCAGGCCGATACGGCTGATCTGCGCGCGGTACCGCTCGATGTTCTTCTCCGTGGTGACCCGCGGATGGGTGCCGGTCTGCACCGCGTACTGCTCCGCGGGCAGGCCGAAGGCGTCGAAGCCCATGGCGTGCAGCACGTTGCGGCCCAGCATCCGCTGGTAGCGCCCGAACACGTCGGTGGCGATGAACCCCAGCGGGTGGCCGACGTGCAGTCCGGAGCCCGACGGGTACGGGAACATGTCGAGCACGTAGTACTTCTCGCCGGGCACGGGGGTGTCCGTGGCCAGCGGGCCGGACGGGTTCGGCGTCTCGAAAGTGCCGTGTCGTGCCCAGTACGCCTGCCAGCGCGCCTCGATCTCGCCCGCCATCGCCGCCGTGTAACGGAATGCGGGCTCGTCCGAAGCGGGCGGCCTGGTGCTCTCGCTCATGAGGTCCCCTCGGGGTGTCTGTCCGGTACTGCCGGCTCGCTTTCGTGGTCCGTTGCGGAGCTCGAAAATGCGAAAACCCCTCGCGCAGGAGGGGTCGCCACGCTGAGGAGCCCGGAATCGGGACTCTTCCGCTCTCAGCGCGGCCCGGTAAGGAGCAGGCGTACTACGTGCACGGATCCAGGTTACCACCGCGCCCGCGTGCCTCGGGCGTACGCCGGATCAGGTCCCCTGGGGCCGCGCTCCCGGTGGCCGTCTTGTTATCAGTGTGAGAACCCGGACGGCTTACGGAATGTGACCGGGATGCGATAGCGTCCCGGGCGACCTTCGGTGTGCCTTCAGCAACCGCCCCAGGTATGAGGACCAGTGGACGCTCCCCAGCTACCCGGCGCCGAGCCTGCGGCGCCCGCGTCCGGCGGACAGCCGCCCGGCCAGGCTTCCGCGTTCCGGCGCGCGCTCGACGCACAGGTCGAGGCCACCGACCAGTCCACCGCCCTGGTGCCCGCCGGACCGCACGACCTGACCCGGCCGATCGACGTCAGTGCACTGAGAGCCGCGCTCACCGCAGCGCCGTTGACCGTCTCCCCCTGCGCTCCCCCGCAGCCCGCACCGCCACCGTTCCCCGCGAAAGCCGCGCAGGCCATACAGCCTGCGCAACCCGGACCGCCACCCCCCGCGAGCGGTCCGGTCATCGTCACCCCGTCGGTGTCAGCGCCCGAACTGCGCGGCACGACCACGATCGAGACGCGGCCGGCCACGGACCTCGCCGCCGGCGCAGCAGCCGACGTGAGCCCGGCGAGCGGCAGCGGCAGCGGCAGCGGCAGCGGCACGACGGATCACGAATCCTCGCCCCGGCACAGCGGCGGCGGCAGGAAACCGTCGCGGCTGCCGACCACCATCCTCGTCTCGGTGCTGCTGGCGGCGATCGCGGGGACCGCGCTCGTCCTGATCGACGTCGGCCGTTCCGGCGGCCCGCTGGCTCCCGACGCCATGCCGACCCGGCCGATCACGCAGAGCCAGGCCGGGCAGCCCGCACATCCCGCCGCCCCCTCGCAC
>NZ_JAGSXH010000193.1 GCF_018283645.1 Actinocrinis puniceicyclus
TATACGAGACAGCTCAGCGAGGGCGGCGGGGCCACTGGTGGTGCTCGCCGGCACGGCCCCCCAGTCGAGTCGAGCCGCGCGGCACGCCGCGCCCGGCGTCACGGGCCGGGCGCGTTTGTCAGCCGTTGACGCAGCTCGAACCCAGCACAGCGTTGCTCAGGCCGATCACGTCGACCTGGTTTCCGCACAGATTCACCGGCGCCGACAGCGCCGTGTCCGCGACGTTTCCGGACAGGATGCCGCCGGAGTCGGCGGACGAACCCTGGGCACTGGCGTTGTTCCCGGTGCCATTGGCACACAGCTGCGGCGCCACCGAGTCGTAGGCCGTGATCATGCCCACCTGGTTGCCGCAGAAGTTGACCGGAGCGGACAGCGCGGTGTCGGTCACGTTGCCCGAGGCGACACCGCCCGAGTTCGTCGCCGTACCGCTCGCCGTCGCGTCCGCGGAGGCGAAGCCCGCCGTCCCCAGGACCAGGCCGGACGTGGCGGCGACCAGCGCCAGCCCCCGCTTGGCAAACCCTTGCATGTAAGACCTCTTGTTGCTCTAGACGGGACGGGAGCGCGCTGCCCGAGGACACCGCATCAGCTCCCCTTCGACCAGGGCAACGAGGACCGTCCGGCCGGGTTACGCCCGGAAGGACAGCATCCGCGCCGATTCACCCGGAGGGTCCATTAACCGCCAGTGCCGATGAGCGCACCGGGCGCGGCCGCCCGGCGCGGCCCGCTCAGCGTCAGCGCTGCAGCTTCGGCAGCACCTCGCGGCCGAAGACCTCGATCCACTCGCGCTGGTTGCGCCCCACGTTGTGCAGGTAGATCCGGTCGAACCCGAGGTCCAGGTAACGCTGCACCTCGGCGCGGTGCACGTCCGGGTCGGCGCTGATCACCATCCGGCCCTCGAAGTCCTCCGGCCGCACCAGCTTGGCCATCTGCTCGAATTGGAACGGCGAGCGCACATCGCCCTTGTCGAACTTCATCCCGCCGTTGGGCCACTCGGACATCGCGTTGGCCAGCGCCTGCTCGTCGCTCTCGGCCCAGGACAGGTGCAGCTGCAGGATCTTGGGCATCGCCTGCGGGTCCTTGCCGGCCTCGCGCGCGCCCTCGGCGAACTTGCCCAGCACCGTCTCGATCTTCGCGGGAGCCGCGCCCGGGGTGATGATGCCGTCGGCGAGCTTGCCGGTGCGCTTCGCGTTCAGCGGCCCCGCCGTCGCGATGTAGATCTCCGGCGCCGCCTCGGGCATCGTCCACAGCCGCGCGGACTCCAGCGTGAAGTACCTGCCCGAGTGCTTCACGTCGCGCTGCTCCAGGCCGCTGGCGAACAGCTTCTTGATGATCTCCAGCGCCTCCCACATCCTCGCGCTGCGCTCGGCCGCCTCCGGCCAGTACCCGCCCACGATGTGCTCGTTGAGCGCCTCCCCGGCGCCCAGGCCCAGCCAGTGCCGCCCCGGGTACATCGCGGCCAGCGTCGCCGAGGCCTGCGCCACGATCGCCGGGTGCATCTTGAACGACGGGCAGGTCACCCCCGGCCCCAGGTCCCCGCGCGTGCGCGCCCCGATCGCGGTCAGCACGTTCCACACGAACGGCGCGCTGCCCTGCGCCGGCACCCACGGCTGGAAGTGGTCGGCCGCCATCACCCCGGTGAACCCGGCCGCCTCGGCGGCGGCGCTGTACTCGGTCACCTCCAGCGGCCCGAACTGCTCCAGCATCGCCGCGTAGCCGATGTGCGGTGCGCTCATCGCTCTTCTCTCCTCCCGGCGCCGTGCGCCGACGCCACGTCAGCAACCCGCTTTGATCCTCGCGCCCACCCTATGCCGCCGCGCCGGTGCGCCGGACGGGCCCGCCGAGTCATGAGCCGGCCCCAATGCGGGTACATGCCCGCTCGTGCGACTAGACCACGTCTCCTACGCCTGCCGGGCCGACGCGTTCCCCTCCACGCTCAGCCGGCTCGGCTCGCTGCTCGGCGCGGCGTTCCGCGACGGCGGGGTGCACCCGCGCTACGGCACGCGCAACGCGGTGCTGCCTCTGGACGGCGGCTGCTACGTGGAGATCGTCGCGCCGCTGGAGCACCCCTCCACCGACACCATGCCGTTCGGGCGGGCCGTGCGCCGCCGCGCCGCGCTGGGCGGCGGCTGGCTCGGCTGGGTCGTGGCCGTCGACGACCTGGCGCCCTTCGAGCAGCGCCTCGGACGCGCCGCGGCGGAGGGCCACCGGCGCCGCCCGGACGGCACGCTGCTGCAGTGGCGGCAGATCGGGCTGCTGGACCTGCTGCGGGACCCGCAGATCCCCTACCTGGTCGAGTGGGACTGCCCCCGCGGCGAGCACCCCTCGGCCGACGCGGACGGCACGGTGGGCATCGAGCGGCTGCAGATCGCCGGACGGCGCGCCGCGATCCTCGACTGGCTGGGCACGCCCGAGGCCGACCCGCTGCCGCACGTGCACGTCGACTGGCTCGAACCGACCGGGCCGGCGCAGCGCGCCGACGAGAGCGGGCTGGTGGCGGTCGACTTCCGCACCGCGCACGGCCCGGTGCGCATCGACTGACCCCCGCTGGGCCGACCGGCGCCGCGGTCGGGCTCGCCTGTCAGAGGCCCGCGATAGCGTGCCCCCATGACCGTGCGCGCACCGCTGACCACGCTCGAGTGCGCCGTCGAGTTCGTGCTGTTCGTGCGCGAAGACGGCTACACCGCGCTGCGCGCCGCCACCCCCGACGGCGCCGCGCTGACCGCCGTCGGCGCCCAGCTGGCCGGCGCCCGCCCCGGCGAGGGCCTGCGGCTGACCGGCCGCTGGGGCGAGCACCGCCGCCACGGCGCCCAGTTCGCCGTCGAGGAGTGCGAGCGCCGCCCCCCGGCCGGCGTGCCCGCCATCCGCCGCTATCTCGGCTCCGGGCTGGTGCGCGGCGTCGGCCCGCTGCTGGCCCAGGCGATCACCGAGCGCTTCGGCGAGGACACCCTGGAGATCATCGACCGCGTCCCGGGCCGCCTGAGCGAGGTCTACGGCATCGGCGAGCGGCGCACCCGGCGCATCACCGAGTCCTGGCAGGCCCAGAAGACAATCAAGGAGCTGATGTCGCTGCTGCGGGGGTACGGCCTGTCCCCGCTGCTGGCCGAGCCGATCCACCGGGTCTTCGGCCACGAGAGCCTCAAGACCGTCGCGCGCGAGCCCTACAGCATGGTCGGCGAGGTCGACGGCCTGGCGTTCGCCGCCGCCGACCGTATCGCGCTGCAGGCCGGCGGCGCCCTGGACGACCCCGCCCGCCTGGAGGCCGCGGTCTGGGAGGTGTGCGCCGTACGCGCCCGCCGCGCCGGGCACTGCCACCTGCCCGCCGAGCAGGCCGTGCTGGAGGCCGCCGCGCTGACCGAGCAGGATCCCGCGCTGCTGCGTGAGGCCGCCGAGCGCCTGACCGTGGGGCGCGGGGCGCCGCTGAGCGCCGAGCAGCACCCCGCCACCGGCGAGCCGCTGCTGGCGCCGCGCGCGCTGCGCCGCGCCGAGAACAAGCTCGCCCGCGCGCTCGCGCTGCTGGCCGCGGCCCCCTCCGATCTGCCCGAACCGGTGCGCCGCCGGGTGGCCGCCGGACAGTTCGGCGACGGCCTGCACCCCGGGCAGCGCGAGGCGGTGCGCATGGCGCTGACCCACCCGGTCAGCGTGATCACCGGCGGGCCCGGCTGCGGGAAGTCCCACACCGTGCGCGAGATCGTCGAGCTGGTGCGCGCGGGCGGGGGCAGCGTCACGCTGGCCGCCCCCACCGGCAAGGCCGCGCGGCGCCTGAGCGAGCTGACCGGGGCGCGCGCGGTCACCGTGCACCGGCTGGCCGCCGACCCCACGGCCGGCGAGGACGGCGAGGAGGCGCTGTTCGGCCCGCGCACCACGATGGTGCACCTGATCGTCATCGACGAGGCGTCCATGCTGGACGTGCACCTGGCCGCCCGCCTGGCCGCCGCCATCCCTCCGGGCACGCACCTGCTGCTGGTCGGCGACATCGACCAACTGCCCTCCGTCGGGCCCGGCTGCGTGCTCGCCGACGTGCTGCGCGTGCCCGCGGTGCCCCGCACCGAGCTCACGCACGTCTTCCGGCAGGCCCAGGACTCCACCATCACCGCCAACGCCCACCGCATCCGCGCCGGGCAACCGCCCGAACTGCGCCGCGCCGACTTCTGGTTCGCCGAGATGGACGACCCCGCGCAGATCGCCCGCACGGTCGTGCAGATCGCCACCGAGCGCCTGCCCGCGAAACTCGGCGCGGACCCCGCCGACGTCCAGGTGCTGTGCCCGACCCGCCGCGGCGCCGCGGGCACCCTGGAACTGGGCCGGCTGCTGCAGGATCGGCGCAACCCGCGCCAGGACAACGAACCGGAGTACTGGTCCGGCTCCAGGGTCTTCCGCGTCGGCGACCGGGTCATGGCCGCCCGCAACGACTACGCCAAAGGCGCGGCCGGCGTGTTCAACGGCACCCTCGGCACCGTGGTCGACCTCGACCTGAAGGACGGCGCGCTCGCGGTGCTCACCGACGACGGGGAACAGGTCGACTACGACTTCGCGCAGCTCGACGAGCTCATCCACGCCTACGCCGTCAGCGTCCACAAGGCACAGGGCAGCGAGTTTCCGCACGTCGTGGCGCCGCTCACCCTCGACGCCCCGGCGCTGCTGACCCGCTCGCTGCTCTACACCCTGGTCACCCGCGCCCGCCGCACCGTCGTGCTGGTCGGCCAGCCGCGCGCGCTGCGCCAGGCCCTGGAGAACCCCGGCCCCGCGCGCAACACCCTGCTCGCGCACGCCCTGGCCGCCCAGCTCGACGCGGCCGCCGACCCCGACTGACTTCGACAGGGAGGAACCCGGTGCGGGGCGGGCGCGCCCGAAAACGCCGCGACAGGCCCGCGCGCGGCCTCTAGGCTTGCCCATCGTGGACCTCCCGCCCCCGCCCCATGGCCGGCTGCTGTCCGTCAACCTCGCCGCCTCGCCGCGGCACACCGACGTCAAACAGCAGTCCACCGGCATCGGCAAGCTGCCGGTCGCCCACCCGGTGCAGGTGAGCGCACCCGGCCCCAAAGGGGTCGGCGGCAGCGGCCTGGCCGGCGACGCGGTATGCGACCTGAGAAACCACGGCGGCGACGACCAGGCCGTCTACGCCTACGCGCGCGAGGACCTGGACTGGTGGGAGCGGGAACTGGGCCGCGAGCTGCCCGCCGGGATGTTCGGGGAGAACCTGACCACCGCGGGCCTTGATCTGACCGGCGCACTCGTCGGCGAGCGCTGGCGCGTGGGCGGGCGCACCCTGCTGCAGGTGACCTCCCCGCGCATCCCCTGCGAGGTGTTCGCGCAGAAGATGGACGAGGCGCACTGGGTCAAGCGCTTCACCGAACACGGCGCCACCGGCGCGTACCTGCGGGTCGTCGAGCCCGGGCCGGTGCGCGCCGGCGACCCGGTCACCATCGAGCACCGCCCCGGCCACCAGGTGACCCTCGGGCTGTTCTTCCGCGCGGCCACCCGGGAACCGCACCTGCTCGGCGAACTGCTGGCCGCCGGTGACGCGCTGCCGCAGGAGACCCGCGACTACATCGCCCGGCGCACCCGCGTCTGACCGCGCCCAACCGCGTCTGACCGCGTCTGACCGCGTCCGCCTACCCGGAGACCGCCGCCAGGTGCCGCAGGTGCACCGCGTCGTTGTAATCCGCCAGCCGCAGCCGCGCGCCGTCCGCGGTCCACCGCGTCACCGTGCAGTTGCCGATCGCGCCGCCCGCGTCCACGATCCGGTTCAACGCCGGCTCGTCCAACCCGTCGAAGATCATCCGCAGCATCAGCACCACCGCGTCGTGCGCCACGATCAGCAGATGCCGCCCCGCGGCCGCCGGCAGCGCGTCGCGCAGCAGGGAGCGCACCCGCAGCGCCACGTCCGGGAAGTTCTCCCCGCCCGGAGGCCGGAAGTAGAACGGCCCGACATGGTCGCGCCGCGCCATCTCCTCGGGGTACCTGCGCCGCAGCGCGGCCGTGGTGAGCATCTCCCACGCCCCGGTCTCCCGGTCGCGCAGCCGCTCGTCGAAGCGCAGCACCGGCGCCGGCGCCCCGGTGTCCGCCAGCGCGCCGGCGATCCCCGCCAGCGTCTGGCGGGTGCGCAGATACGGCGAGCAGAACACCACCTGCGGCGGGTCGCAGGCCAGGCGCCGCCCGACCGCGGCGGCCTGCGCCGCGCCCAGGTGCGTGAGCGGCAGATCGGCGTCCCGATCGGTGATCGGCACGCTCAGCGCCCCGGTCAGCGCCGCCTCCGCGAACGCCGCGTTCGCGGTCGACTGCCCGTGCCGCACCGCGGTCACCTGCGTGGGAAGCGGCAGATGCCACGCGGGCGCGGGTTCTGCCGCGGCACTGTACGGGACCGTCACGGACTGCCCAGGCACGTTCGTCCCCTCCGTCGCATGGGTCGCGCAGACTTGTAATGTACGTGCTTTCCCAGGGCGCGCGCTGCGGCGCGGCGGAGGCATCGGGGGCGCGCCGGGCCGGTCGGCGGGCTTCGGTGCTGACTGTGCGCGGGTTTAACGGCGGTCCTTGTCGCTGCGGCGGGGTCAGTGCAGCGTGGCGGTGGCCAGTTTCGCCGCGAAGCCGAGGAACAGGGTGCCCACTCCGCCGGTCATCCCGGCCGCCAGGCGCCGGCGGCGGCGCAACGCCGCGGCCAGCCGGTCCCCACCGAGGATCAGGGTGCTCAGATACAGCACGGAGAACGCCTGGATGACGACCGCCAGCACCGCGAACGGCACCACCGGATGCGGATAGGCCGGGTCGACGAACTGGGTGAAGAACGCCAGGAAGAACAGGATCGCCTTCGGGTTGAGCAGGCTGACCACCAGCGCCCGCCGGAACGGGCGCTCACCGGCGCCGCCGGCTCCCGCCGCGGACTCCCGATCGCCCTCGGGCGCGCGCCCGGCCGGCCGTCCCC
>NZ_JAGSXH010000194.1 GCF_018283645.1 Actinocrinis puniceicyclus
TCGCCCCCGTGTCGCCCCCGTGTCGCCCCCGACCGGTGGCCGGGTGACGCCGGTTTCCCGCCGTCACCCGGCCACCGCGCTCGCCGTCACAGCGGCAGACCGGACTCCAGCAGCGCGAGAGCTTCGTCGATGCGCTGATACAGCTGGTCGTCCACGGCGGCGTCGCCCAGATCGGGTGTCAGGACCGAGAGCACGACGCCCAACACGGCGCCGGCGTAGGCCCGCACGGCCAGGTCGCCCGACGCCCGGCCGGTACGCTTCGCCACCGCCTCGGCCATCGCGTCGATCGTGCGGGCCAGTTCGTCCAGGCTGCGGGCGCGCACCTCGGACACGGACATCGCGAACGCCGACATCTCGCGGAACCGCGCCCATTCCTGGGGGTCGTACGCCGCGATGGCCTCACGGATCGCGGCCCGGATCGCGGCGACCGGCGTCAGGTCCGGTGGCTGCCGCTCGAACGCGCCGAACATCCGCTCGTCGAAGTCGTCCCCGAGGACCACGTCCTCCTTGGTCGGGAAGTAGCGGAAGAACGTGGACGGCGAGACCTCGGCGGCCGCGGCGATCTGTTCCACGGTCGTGGCGTGGTAGCCCTGCTCGCGAAACAGCCGCAGCGCGTTGTCCCTGATCGCGGCGCGCGTCCGCGCCTTCTTGCGTTCCCGCAGGCGATCCTGTTGCATCCCGTCACGTCCTGTCAGATCGTCCTTCTCGCCGAGGACGCCGGTGCGCCCGGGTCGGCCGGCTCCCGCGGCGCATCCTGCGGCGTTTCGGCGGCCGTGTCGAGCCCGGCGCGCCGCGGCAGGAAGGCCAGCGCCATGAGTGCGCCGGCGACGGCGATCCCGGCGCACGTCCACAGCATGACATCCATGCCGTGGATGAACGCCGTTCGCACCTCGCCCAGCAGCGTCGCCGAGTTCAGCTTGTGTGCCACCGCGACACCGCCGGAGACGCCGCCGCGTGCTGCGGAGGCGACCTGCTCGGGCAGCCCGGTCAGCGAGAGCCGGCTGCGGTAACCGTTACTGATCACTGTACCGAGCACGGCGACTCCGATCGTCGCGCCGACCTGGCGCACCGCGGAGATCAGTGCGGAGCCGGCGCCGCTGCGCTCCTCGGAGAGCGGGCCGACCGCGGCGTTCATCGCGGGCGGCATCGCCAGGCCCAGGCCGAAGCCGGTCACCGCGATCCAGGCGGCGGCGTAGCCGGTCGAGGACCCGATCCCGGTGAGAGCGCCCATCGCCAGGCCGACGGCCATCGCCGCGAAACCGGTCCCCGTGGCCGCCCTCGCGCTGACCTTCGGCCGGCCCGGCCTGCCGTCCGGGCCCTTGGGTGCGTCGCTGAGGCGGCTGCCCGCCACCATGCCGACCACCATGCCGCCGATCATCGGCAGCAGCCGGATCCCGCTGCCGAGCGGGGTCGCTGCGCGCACCTCCTGGAAGTACAGCGGCGCGGCGAACATGAGGCCGAACATGGCGAAGGAGACCAGCGTCATCAGGATCGTGCCCCAACGGAAGCCGGCGATGCCGAACAGCGGCAGGTCCACCAGCGACTGGCCGCCGGTGCGGCGCGCGACCAGCCGCTCCCAGGCCACGAACAGCGCGAGCACCACCGCGCCGGCCGCCATCGTCGTCACCGCGGCGGTGTCGGACCAGCCGTTCTGACCGGACCTGATGAACCCGAAGGTGAGTGCGGCCAGCCCCGCGCTGGAGATCGCGATGCCCGCCACGTCCAGGCTGGGGCGCTTGTCCGCCCGCGACTCGGGCAGCAGGAACGTGACGGCGGCCAGCGCGATCGCCACGATCGGGACGTTGATCAGGAAGACCGAACCCCACCAGAAGTGGTTGAGCAGGAAGCCGCCGAGGATCGGCCCGATCGGGTAGCTGACGAAGACCGCGCCGGCCATCAGCGTCAGCGCCTTCTGCCGCTCATGCTCGCCGAACATCACCGGGATCACCGACAGCGCCATCGGGAAGACGGCGGCGGCGCCGATGCCGAGCGCGGCCCGTGCGGCGATCAGTTCCCCGGTGCTGGTCGAGTAGGCGCACCACACGGAGCTGGCGACGAAGATCGCCAGCGCGGCGAGCAGCATCCTCTTGCGCCCGTACCGGTCGCCGAGCAGCCCGGCGGGCAGGATCAGCGCGGCGATCACCAGGCTGTAGGAGTCGGTGATCCACTGCAGGTCGCCGGTGCCCGCGTGCAGCCTGGCGGCGATCGTGGGCAGCGCCAGGCTGAGCACGGTCAGGTCGAGCCCGACGACCAGCACGCTCACGGAGATCGCGGCCATCGCCCACCACCTGCCGGCGGAGCCGTCCGGCTGCCGCGAGGCGGATGCGACGTCGGCTTGCGCATTCTGCGTCATGATGACATCCGATATCTTTCGTCAGTAGCTACCAAGTGGGAGACACTACCAAAAGATAGTTGCACCCGGATGTCGCCGTCAATCCGTCGCGGTTGGACGGCCGGGGAGGAGAAGCCGCAGGTGGACACCGCATCGGCGGGGCGCCCGCGCACGGGCGTATCAGGATGCGACGGTGTTCGGCGGGGCGGCTTCAGCAGGTGGCCATCGGTTCGTGCAACAGCGGATCGGCCTTGAGTATGGCCAGCTGGATCCGCTGTAGTTCGATCCCTGGTTCGAGGCCCAGCTCGTCGTGGAGCGTGGAGCGCACCGTCTGGAATGCCTTCAGCGCGTCGGCCTGCCGGCCGCAGCGGTACAACGCGAGCATCAGTTGTCTGTGAAACGCCTCGCGGGTCGGGTACTCGGCGGCGAGCGAGTAGAGCCGTCCGACCGCCTCGCGGTGCCGGCCGAGAACCAGTTCCGCGTCGATGAGGCGTTCGAGGCACTCGGCTCTGGTCTCGTCGAGCCAGGTGGCGTAGCCGCTGATGACCGGCCCGCCGGGGGTGCCCCCGAGCAGCGGGCCGCGCCACAGCGCGAGCGCGGAGTTGAAGCTGGTCGCGGCCTGTTCATAGCGGTGTTCCTTCGCGCAGGCGCGGCCGAGACGCGACTGGTGTGCGAATGCGTGCACGTCGAGGCGGTCGCCGTCGATCCGCAGGAGGTATCCGGTGGGCCTGGTGAGGATCGGATCGCCGGCGGTGCCCGCCTGACGCAGCAACTTGCGCAGCTGGGAGATGTACACGTGCACGCTGGCGATGGCTCTGCCCGGAGGGAAGTCCCCCCACAGCTCACCGATCAGCTGGTCCGTGGTGACCAGTTGTTCGGCGCGGATGAGCAGCAGCCCGAGCAGCGTCTCGGCCTTGCGCGAGGTCACTGATGAAGTGCCGGCCGGGCCGGTGACGCGCAGGGGCCCGAGGACCTCGTAGTCGAGCGCGCCCTGCGGGCTCTGGCGCGCGGCGGGATCCGGTTCATCGCGTCGTGCGTTGTCCGCGGTCGCTTTCCTTTCCGCTGCAAGCATTTGTCATCCCTGATTCAGGCATCAGCCGTTTCGTCATTAACGCGCAATGCGCTGATTCGGAGCGTACTGATGTCTGTGTGCCGGTCGAACCCCTACTCGCCCCGGTCCGGCCCTGGGAATCTCGTGCGCGGCCGGGCGGAAAACCGGGGTGGCGTCGGGTGGCGTGGGAGATCGGCGCCTTCGCGAGGCCGTCGCCGCGCACCGGGCGCCGCCCCCTGCGTATTGGGTGCCGCGTGCTGCGTGCTGCCGTGCTGCGTGCTGCCGTGCTGCGTGCTGCCGTGCTGCGTGCTGCGGACGGATTGGCTAGGCCGCCGCCCGCTCGCCGCGCACCTTGAACTTCCCGAACATGCCCGCCTTGACCTTGCCCTCGAGTTCGTCGCCCGCGACGGACACGGCGAAGGCCAGCGTCATCCTCATCTGCTTGAGGTTCATCTTGAACTCGAGCGCGTCTCCGGAGCTGTGGCCGTCGAAGACCTCCGCGGTCAGCCCGTTGGCGTCGTTCGTCATCGTGCCGGTGACGATGCCGTCCTCGTCGTGCAGGACGGCGGTGAAGCGCTGGTCGCCCATCGGCGTGTTCACGAGCAGTTTCCACTGGCCTTGCACACTCATCAGTGACCTCCCTTGTCTCGACGTGCAATCAGTGTTTCCGCGGCGGCTTGCGTGCCGCCTGGCACGGCCTAAAGCGCCAGGGCCCTCATTCGGCCATCTTGGTGCGGGCGGTCCAGCGGAAGACCACCGGGACCGCGGCGGCCGGGTTCGGACTCTCAGCCGGATCCGGGTCCGCGATCCGCACGAAGTGCTCGTACCCGCCGTAGTGCGCTACCTTGATCTTCTTCTCGTGCGCCGGAACGCGGCCGGTGCGCACCGACTGCGGCAGGTCGCCCGGCCCGCCCTCCAGCACCGCCAGGATCGTCGCCTCGGCGGCCGCAACGCCGTTGAACTCGGTCATCGTGGAACCTCCTTTTCAGCGTCGTGCGTCACGGGCGGGACGCGCCGTCCCGCCCTGCGGTGGCGGCGACCGGCTCCCGGACGCCACGACTCAACCCGTGTCCGCGCCGCGCTCACGCCGTGGACGCGCCGAACCACGCCCGCAGCGCGGCCAGCAGGCCGGCGGCGTCCCCGCCGGTGGCGTCGACCCAGGCCGCGTGGCCGTCGGGCCGCACCAGCACCGCGGCGGCGTCGATGGGCTCCAGCGGCTGCGCCGCCACCACGTCGACCCGGTCGGACCAGCCGCTCACGTCGGGCAGCCGCTGTGTCGCGCCGGAGAAGTCGAACAGGACGCCGTGACCGCCACGCAGCGGGATCAGGGCGTTGCTCTCGCCTTCGTCGGTCTTGATCGCCAGCGGGCCGAGGCGCGCGCCGAGCAGGGCGTGCGGTTCGCCGTGCGGCGGCGCGTCGGCCTCCTGCCCGGTCTCCCGCGCCGGCATCGGGTAGCGGACGTCCAGGCCGGTGACGAAGTCCAGCAGGTATCGGTTGACCTGGTCCTTGGTGATCAGTTCGGTCAGCATCTCGCGCAGTTCGCCGATCCCGCCGGTCATCGGCATCAGCGCGGTCTGCGCGGCGAGGTTGCGGCACGCCCGCGCGCCCACCGGGTGGCGCTCGCCGTGGTAGGTGTCCAGCAGGCCGGCCGGGGCCCAGCCCTCGATGGCGGCCGCGAGCTTCCAGCCGAGGTTCACGGCGTCCTGCATGCAGGTGTTCATCCGCTGGCCGCCCAGCGGGAAGAACATGTGCGCGGCGTCCCCGGCGAGGAAGACGCGGCCGTCGCGGTACTGAGCGGCGTTGCGGACCGTGTCGGGGTAGCGAGCCAGCCAGTCGGCTTGCGCGCCGGTCAGCTCGAAGCCCGTCAGGCGCTTGATGTGGTCGAACGCCTCCTGCGCGGTGACCTCGCCGGCCGGCGGGGTCGCGGCCCACTCGGCGGTGACCACGCGCAGCGTGTCCGGACCGAGCGGGGCCCCCATGAAGACCCCGCCGTCGGGGTAGTGGAACGCGCCGAGCAGGCCCGGTTCGAGCTCGCCGATGCTCACGGTGAGGTCGCCGTAGATTCCGTAGAACGGCGAATCCTCGCCGGGGAAGTCGATTCCGGCCAGCGACCGCACCGCGCTGTCCGCGCCGTCGCAGCCCACGAGGTATCCGCCGGCGACCTCGACCGGCGTCCCGTCCGCTTCGACCGTGACCGTGACGGTGACTTCGTCCTCGCTCTGCCTCAACGCGGTGACGCGGTGTCCGAAGCGCACGTCGACGCCGAGTTCCCCGGCCCGTTCCAGCAGTTCCCGGTTGAGCCGTGCCTGGTTGAGCAGGACGTTGTTCCTGCCGTTCATCACGGAGGCGTCCAGCCACAGCAGCGCGTAGTGTGCGACCCCGATCGGCAGGGAGTCCTCGTACATGCCTTCCATGAGGCCGCGCTGTTCGAGCAGTTCGACCGAGGTGGTGTTGATGGCGGCCGCCGGGGTGTCGCGGCGCGGGCCCGCCGCCGCTTCCAGGACGATGGCGCGCACCCCCCTCAGGCCCAGTTCACAGGCGAGCATCAAGCCGGTGGTGCTCGCTCCGGCGATGATGACCGTGTCGTTCATGTGCGGCTCCTTGGATGTGCGTCGTCGGCCCGCGCGTGGTCGGTACCTGCGTGGTCGCGCGGTGTTTCAGAGGTCTGTGATCGACGGGGGCCGGGGTGTCCCGGGTCGGCTCGTGCGTCGGCCCGTGGTCAGCCGGCCGGTTCCAGCGCGGTCGGTTCGGACTGGGCGAGCTCGGCGCGCAGGTAGCGTGCGAGCGCCAGCGGCGTGGGGTGGTCGAAGACCGCGGCGGCCGGGATCTGGAACCCGGTTCGGGCGACGATCCGGTTGTTCAGCTCCAGCGCGGTGAAGGAGGAGAATCCGAGTTCGAGGAAGCTGGACTCGGGGTCCATCTCCTCGGCCGATTCGTGGCCGAGTACTTGGGCGGCGTGCTCCAGGACCAACCGCAGCACGAGCTTTTCGCCTTCCGGGACGGTGGCCTCGGCGAGGCTGCGCAGGAACTCGCTGTCCGGCTCGCAGTCTTCTTCGCTCTCTGCGACGTCGTCGGCGTCGGCGGCGTCCGCGCCTGTTTCGGGCCCTGCGACGAGTCGGGGAGCGTGCAGCCAGTAACTCTTCTCCTGGAAGGCGTACGTCGGCAGATCGGTGCAGTGCGGGTCGGCGTCCGGGTGCTGCGCGGACCAGTCCACTGCGATTCCGCGGACGTGGAGGTGGCCGAATGCGCCGAGCAAGGCCGAGACCTCGGGGCGTCTGCGCTGCATCGTCGGGATGAATGCGTGCGTTCCGGCTTCGTCGGCGATGCACATCGACGCCATCGCGCAAAGCGTGTCGTCGGGTCCGAGTTCGAGGTAGGTGGTGGTGTTGTGGGTGTGGAGGTGGGTGATGGTGTGGTGGTAGTGGACGGTGTTGGTGAGGTGTTGGGTCCAGTAGGTGGGGTTGAGTTGGTGGGGGGTGAGGGGTTGGCCGGTGGTGTTGGAGATGACGGGGGTGG
>NZ_JAGSXH010000195.1 GCF_018283645.1 Actinocrinis puniceicyclus
GATCGAGCACTGGCTCATCGCGCGCGCCGCCGACCGGCTCGGCCTGCCCGCCGCCGCGCTGGACCCGACCCGCCCGCTGTCGGCTCTCGGCATCGACTCGCGTACCGCGGTGGCCATCCTGGACGAGCTCGGGACGTGGCTCGGCCGCAGCATCCCGCCCACGGCCGCGTTCAACCACCCCACGCCGCGCGACCTGGCCCGGGAACTGGCCCGCGCCCCGCAGGCCGCGGCCCGCGAGAGCCACACCCGTCGCGACGTCGCCGACCGCCCGGCCGCCGACCGCCCGGCCGCGTCCGACCGCTCGACCGAACGGGCGACCGAACCCATCGCCGTCGTCGGCATCGGCTGCCGGCTGCCCGGCGCTCCCGACCCGCAGGCGTACTGGCAGCTGCTGCTCGACGGCCGCGACGCGATCACCGAGGTGCCCGCCGAGCGCTGGCCGGCGCACGTGGCCGGCGCCGCCGGCGAGGTCGACCTGCCGCGGCACGGCGGTTTCATCGACGGGGTCGATCAGTTCGACGCCAGGTTCTTCGGCATCTCCGCCCGCGAGGCCGAGCGCATGGACCCGCAGCAGCGGCTGCTGCTGGAGACCGCCTGGCACACCCTCGACGACGCCGCGCTCGCCCCGAGCGCGCTGGCCGGCTCGGACACCGGCGTGTTCGTCGGCATCAGCAGCCACGACTACTCCGAGCTGCAAATGCCGCACCTCGACGCGGTGGACATCCACACCGCCACCGGCAACGCGCACTCCATCGCCGCCAACCGGCTCTCCTACCTGCTCGACCTGCGCGGCCCGAGCATCGCCGTGGACACGGCCTGCTCCTCCTCGCTGGCGGCGGTGCACCTGGCCTGCCAGAGCCTGCGCGCGGGGGAGTGCTCCGTGGCGCTCGCCGGCGGTGTCAACCTGCTGATCACCCCGGGCCTGTCCGTCGCGTTCTCCCGGGCGCAGATGCTCGCCGCGGACGGCCGCTGCCGCACCTTCGACGACTCGGCCGCCGGTTATGCGCGCGGGGAAGGCGCCGCGCTCGTGTGTCTCAAACCACTGTCCGCGGCGATCGCCGACGGCGACCGCGTCTACGCCACGATCAACGGTTCGCACCAGAGTCACGGCGGCCGCGCCAACGGCCTGACCGCGCCGAAGAGCACCGCGCAGCGCGCCGTCATCGAACGCGCACTCGCGCAGGCCGGGCTGCGCGCGGACCGCGTCGCGTATGTGGAAGCGCACGGCACCGGCACCAGCCTCGGCGACCCGATCGAGTGGGAGGCGCTGGCACAGGTCTACGGCGGCGGCCGCGCCGACGTGCCGTGCCTGGTCGGCTCGGCCAAGGCCAACATCGGCCACCTGGAGGCCGCCGCGGGCGCCGCGGGACTCATCAAGGCCGCGCTCGTGCTGCACCACGGCGAGGTGCCGCCGCAGGCGAACTTCCGCACCCCCAACCGGCATCTGGCCATGGATGGCAACACCCTGACGGTGCCGGTGCGCCGGCAGCCGCTGCCCAGGCCCGCGGGCGGCCCGGCCTGCGCCGCGGTCAGCTCCTTCGGCTTCGGCGGCGCGAACGTGCACCTCGTGCTGTCCGCGGCGCCCCCGGCCGCCGCACCCGCGCGGCCTGCCGAGCGCGGCACGCACGCGCTGTGCCTTTCGGCGCACACCCCGACCGCGCTGACCACGCTCTCCCAGCGCTACCGCACCCATCTGGCCGCGCACCCGGACATCCGCATCGACGAGCTCTGCCACACGGCGAACACCGGCCGCGCCGCCCTTGGCCACCGCGCGGTGCTGCTGGCCGACTCCACGACAGAACTCGACGACGTCCTCGACGCCCTCGGCCGCGGCGAGACGCACCCGAACCTGCTGCGCGGACACTTCGGCGCACAGGCCGCGCCCGCGGTCGCGTTCCTCTTCAGCGGGCAGGGCAGCCAGCACGCCGGCATGGGTGAGGCGCTGTACCGCGCGCACCGCGGCTTCGCCGGCACGATCGACCGCGCCGACCGGGTCCTGCGGCCGCAACTGGGCCGCTCCCTGCACGATCTGCTGTTCGACGCGGACGGCGGGGAGCAGTTGCGGCGCACGAGGTACTGCCAGCCCGCGCTGGTCGCCTTCCAGATCGCGCTGGCCGAGCTGTGGATCTCGCTCGGTGTGCGGCCCGTCGCGGTGCTCGGGCACAGCATCGGCGCGCTGGGCGCGGCCTGCGTCGCGGGCGCCCTGTCCTTCGAGGACGCGCTCACCCTCGCGGCGGCTCGCGGCGAGCACATGGACGCGCAGCCCGGCGACGGCGCGATGATCGCCTGCGCGGGCGACGCGGGCACCATCCAGTCCGCGGCCGCGGACTTCGCCTCGGTTTCCATCGCCGCGGTCAACACCGACGAGCAGTTGGTGCTCTCCGGCCTGGAAACCGAGATCCAGGCCGTGCGCGAGGCGCTGGAGGCCCGGTCCGTCACGGTCAAGCCGCTGACCGTCTCGCACGCGTTCCACTCCAAGCTGATGGCCGGGGCGGCGGCCCCGCTGCGCGATGCCGCGCGCCGGATCCGGTTCGCCGAACCCCGGATCGCCTGGATATCCGACGCCACCGGGCGCCCCGCAGGCACCGTAGACGCGGACTACTGGGTCGAGCACATGCTCGGCACGGTGCGGTTCGCCGACGGGTTCAGAACCCTGCGAAGCCTTGGCGCCACCGCCTTCGTGGAGGTGGGCCCGCACCCCACGCTGCTCAGCCTCGGCCGCGCGATCGTGCGCGCCGACGCCGCCCAATCCGACGCCGCCGACATTGCCGCCACCGGCGCCGGGACCGCGCTGTGGCTGGCCTCGCTGCGCCGCGGCACCGCCGACGCCGAGGTGCTGCTGCGCTCCCTCGGGCAACTGCACTGCGTCGGCGGGAGCGTCGACTGGGCCGCGCTCGACCACGGGAACCGGCCGCGCCGCGTCTCCGTGCCGCGCACCGTGCTGGAACCGCAGCGGTACTGGTTCAGCCCGCCCCTGCGCGCCGAGGCCGGCGCCGTGAACGCAGCCGGCCCGGCGCAGCAGAACGCGGCCGCGTCCGACTCGTACGCCTCACACGCCGCGTCCGCCTCACACGCCGCGTCCGCCTCGTACGCACAGCCCACGCCGCACGCACCGGCAACGCACGGATCGAACGGCTACGTCTCGAACGGCTACGTCGCGCACCCAGCCGCCGGCCACTCGGCCATCCGGCCCGCGCGCACCGAGCTTCAGGGCTCTGATCCGAATCGCCCGGACGCGGTCCACCGGCAGGTGATCGGCCACGTCTCCCAGGTCTGCGGCTTCCCGCCGGACCAGATCCCGGCGCACGCCAGGCTCGGCATGGACCTGGGCTTCGACTCGCTGATGAAGACCGAACTGCAGCGGCGCGTCACGACCGGATACCCGCACCTGCTCGACCAGCTGCGCGAGGCGCTGCCTCAGGATCCCACCGTCGGGCAGCTCATCGACCTGCTGCGCGGCAACGGGTCCGGCGCTGCTCAGAGCACCTGGCAGGCGCCCGCGTCAGTACCCGTGCTCGCTACGGCACCCGGCCCCGCTCCGGCACCCGGCCCCGCACCTGCTCCGGCATCCGCATCCGCGCAGTGGCCCGAACCGCTGCCCGAGCCCGCCGCCGCGCCGGTCGTGCGAGAGCGCCGGTTCGAGGACTGGGCCGAATACGCCGAGCTGCGCGGGCGGCTGCGGCAGGCCGAATCCAGCGGCGCCAACCCCTACGGCCGCATCCACGACGGCTTCAACGGCGCGGTGGCCAGCGTCGAGGGCCGGCCGATGATCAACTTCTCCGCGTTCAACTACCTCGGCCTCTCCCAGCATCCGCGGGTGCGCCGGGCCGCCCTCGACGCCATCGAGCGCTACGGCACCTCCTGCTCGGCCACCCCGCTGCTGTGCGGCGAGACCCCGCTGCACCACGAACTGGACCGCGAGATCGCCGGATTCCTCGGCACCGACGCGGCGATCGTGTTCGCCGGCGGCCACGCCACCAACGTGGCCACCGTCGGGCACCTGTTCGGCCCGCAGGACCTCATCCTGCACGACGCCTGGATCCACGACAGCTCGGTGCGCGGCAGCATCCTGTCCGGCGCGCGCCGCCGACCCTTCCCGCACAACGACTGGCAGGCGCTCGACCGCATGCTGGGCGCCGTGCGCGACCAGCACCGGCGCGCGGTCGTGCTGATCGAGGGCGCATACAGCCAGGACGGCGACCTGCCCGACCTGCCGCGCTTCATCGAGGTCAAGGCGCGCCACGACGCCATGCTGATGATCGACGAGGCGCACTCCATCGGCGTGCTCGGACGCACGGGACGCGGAGTCGGCGAGCACTTCGGCGTCCCGCGCGACCAGGTGGACCTGTGGATGGGCACCCTGAGCAAGGCGCTGGGCAGCCTCGGCGGCTACATCGCGGCCGACGAGCAGATCATCCAGTACCTGAAGTTCACCACCCCGCTGTACATCTTCAGCACCGGCATCTCCCCGGCCAACGCCGCCGCCGCGCTCGAAGCGCTGCGCGTGATCCGCGACGAGCCGCACCGGGTCGCCGAACTCCAGCGGCTGGCCGAGCACTTCCGCCGCGCCGCCCGCGCGCGCGGCATGGACGTCGGGGTCTCCCGGGCCTCCGCGGTCGTCCCGATCATCCTGGGCGACTGGGAGCGCGCCATGGCGATCTCCAACACCCTGCACGCCGCCGGGGTCAACGTGATGCCGATCGGCTACCCCGCGGTGGACCGGGACAAGTGCCGGCTGCGCTTCTTCATCAACACCGACCACACCGAAGCAGACCTCGAACACTCCCTCGACCTTCTGGGGCAGGCCATGGACGAGCACTCCGCCCACCTTCCGTCGGCGCGCCCGACGTCACCGCACGCCGGCTCCGATGCCGGCTCCGATGCCGACCTGCGCTCCGCGACATCCGCCGCGTCCGCGGCCGAGCCCGGCGTGCGCTCCGAGCGCGCCGCGTCCGGCCGCCGCCCCGCCGAGGTGCTTGTCGCCGGCGCGAGCGGCTTCATCGGCGGCCACCTGGTACGCCACCTGGCCGACCACGGGTACCGGGTACGTGCCCTGGTTCGCGAGCGCAGCGACTGCACCGCCCTGGCCGGGCTGCCGGTCGAACTGGCCACCGGCGCCCTGGACGACCCCGAGAGCCTGCGCCGCGCGGCCGACGGCGTGCGTTACGTCTACAACTGCACCGGCAAGTCCGCCGACTGGGGCGCTTGGGAGGAGTTCCGCTCCGTCAACGTCGAAGGCTGCGTCAACCTGGTCGACGCCGCCGCGCGGGCCGGAACCGTCGAGCGTTTCCTGCACATGAGCACCACGGACGTGTACGGCTACCCGACGATCCCCTGTGACGAGAGCCGCGAGCCGCGCGACATCGGCCTGCCCTACAACCGCAGCAAGGTCATGGGCGAGCGCGCGGTGCGTGAAGCCGCGGAACGCGCCGGGCTGCCGCTGACCATCGTGCGCCCCGTGTCGGTCTACGGCCCGCGCAGCAAGGACTTCGTGATCGAGATCGCCAACCTGTTGCTCAAGAAGCAGATGGTCTACATCGCCGGCGGGCGGGTGCCGGCCGGGCTGCTGTACGTCGGCAACGCCGCCGAGGCGATGATCGCCGCCTGTATGAGCCCTGACACGGTCGGCCGCGCGTACAACCTGCGCGACCCCGAGCTGACCACCTGGCGCGAGTACATCGAGGCGCTGGCCAAGGGTCTGGGCGCCAAGCCCCCGTCGGTCAACCTGCCCGGCGCGGTGGCCACCGGCGTGGCCACGGTCTCCGAGAAGCTCTACGGCGCGCTGCGCATCAGCTCCCGGCCCGTGCTCACCCGGCACGCCGTCCGGCTGCTCGACCGCGACCAGTCCTACGCCATCGACCGCGCCCGCGAGGACTTCGGGTTCAAGAGCGAGATCAGCTTCGAGGAGGGCATGCGCCTGACCCTCGGGTGGCTCGACTCGGCCGAAGGCCGCCTGCACGTGGCCCGCTGACGGCCCGTCACCGACAGAAAGCCGCCCGCTGATGCCGTCGACCCACCTGCTGACCGACCGGCCCCCCGCCCGGCCGCGTCCCCGCGCCTCGGGCGCCGACGCCTGGTTCCCGGACCAGCGCGCCGCCCGGGACGGCCGGCTTCCGCTGATCTGCCTGCCCTACGCGGGCGGCACCGCGTCGATCTACCGCGACTGGGCCGGCGAACTCGGCCCGGACGTACACGTCGTCCCGGTGCTGCTGCCCGGCCGCGGGCTGCGCGGCCGGGAAGAGCCGTACACGTCGATGCGGCCGCTCGCGCAGGACCTGGCCGCCGCGATCGCCGAGCGCGGCCTGGCCGCCGGCCGGTACGCGCTGTTCGGCCACAGCATGGGCGCGCTGGTCGCCTACGAGGTCGCCTGCCGGTTGCGCTCGCTCGGCCTGCCGGAACCGGCGCACCTGTTCGTCTCCGGCAGCAAGGCCCCGCACATGTACGGCGACCGGGCCGACCACCTGCTCGCCGACCCGCAGCTGCGCCAGCTCGTGCGGGACCTCGGCGGCCTCGGGCCGGACGAGGTGACCGGCGAGGCCTACCTGCTGCACCGGCTGCCGGTCCTGCGGGCGGATCTGACGGTGTGCGACCGCTACCGCTGGACCCCGCGGCCGCCGCTGCGCTGCCCGGCCACCGCGCTCGGTGCCTCGGGCGACCCGATAGCCACCGCCGCGCAGATCGACGCGTGGCGCGAGCACACCACCGGTTCGCTGCTGCGCCGCGAGCTGACCGGCGGCCACTTCTACCTCACCGGCCCGGCCCGCCCGCGGCTGCTGGCCGAGTTGCGCCGCGACCTGGCGCCCCTGACCGCGGCCGAAGAC
>NZ_JAGSXH010000196.1 GCF_018283645.1 Actinocrinis puniceicyclus
TGGCCTGCGGACCGGTGGTCAGCTGCTGCCCGGCGTACTGGTCGAGGTACGGGCCGATCTCCTTGCTGGCCAGCGCGGGGCTGCCCTTGGCCGGGAAGGTGATCTGCTGCTGGGCGAGCTGGCTGTGCACGTTGTCGTCGGCGAAGCTGTAGCCCCAAGTGGCCAACGCGCCGGCGATCAGCAGCGTGACCACGAGCACGATGCCGCCGAGGCTGGCCAGCAGGTCGAAGGTCTTGCGGCGCATGATGGTAGTCCTTTTACGTCAGCGGCGGTTGAGGTCCTGTGGTCAGCCTCCACCCCAGGTGGGCGGGGGGCCACGGGCCGACCGGCCCCGGCGGCCGGTACAAAGGTCCCCACACCGCCGATCGTCCCGAACGACCCGTTCCAGCACGCGACCGCGGTCAAGACGCTGAAAACGGCCCTGCGGGGTCGGCGTCCGGTTCGGATGATCAAGGGCCATCCGTCCCTACCCCGGCCCGGGCCACGGTGAAAGACTGCGATCGACGGCTGATGAAGATCGACGAAGGAGACGAGATGCCCGGCACCGACTGCGCGCCGCTCATAGTGGTCGGCGTTGACGGATCCGAATCCAGTATCGACGCGCTGCGCTGGGCGGCGCTCCAGGCGAAGCGGACCGATGCCCGGCTGCAGGCGATCAGCGCCTGGCAGTATCCGGGCGGATACGGCTGGGTCCCCGATTTCTCCGAGCTGGACTTCGAGGCGGAGGCACAAAAGGGCCTCGACGACACCGTCGCCCGGGCCCTCGGCGCCGAACCCGACGTTCCCGTGACCACGCGGGTCATCGAGGGCAATGCGGCGATCGTCCTGATAGACGCCAGCCAGGGCGCGGACCTGCTGGTGGTCGGAAGCCGCGGCCACGGCGCCTTCGCCGGCATGCTGCTGGGCTCGGTGAGCCAGCACTGCGCCCAGAACGCCTCCTGCCCGGTGTTGATCGTGCGCCACCGGACCGGCAACGACCCGCACTAGAACTTGTCTTCGCGCTGAACCTCGGCCACGCCGAACCGGCGCGACTGCTCGCCGACACATCGGACGGGCAGTGAGTGAGACGACGGTCCCTGTCGCGCTGCCCGGTCCGCGCAACGTGCCCGGCTCGGCGCGGGTTCCCGCGCCGCGGCGTGGCCGGTCTGACGGTCCGCCCGCGATCGGGGCCGGAACCTCACCGGACACCGTGCCGCTCGCCGGGCATCGCGCGCGCGGCGCGAAGAGGCGTTCTCGCAACGGGTTCACAGCCCCGACCTCATATCGCATTGCGCAACCGTGAAAGACCATCGGGCCGCTGCTTGATATCCACACCCTTGTTCCCAGGTTCGTAAGACATCTGCCGCTCGGCTTCGCTTGCCCGGCCGCACTCAATCTGTATTCTTACTCACTGCCGGGCCGTCGGCGGGGAGGGAACTTGTCGACGTGCGCGGCGTGCTGCGGCATGACGTGCCGTGGAATGGGTGCTCGGTGCGCGGGGTGCGTATATGCCCGGCTTCGCACTGAGGGGGATTCGTCAGACGATCTGCGCTACGCGGGCTCTTCCGGCGTGCGCACTAGGGGGATACATCGTGTTCCGTGAACATTGGCAACGGGCGAGTACTCGGGGGCGTACGCGATTGCGCGCGTCGATGCGGTTGCGCGCCGGCGCACTCGCCGTGGTCCTGGCGGCCGCTGTCGGTCTCGCCGGCGCGTCGCCCGCGGCCGCGGCGTCGCCCGCCGCATCACACCGGACGACGGCTGCGGTAGTGCACCGGCCCGTCATGCAGCAGACCGCCCGGCCCCACCGGATGCGGCCGGCCGGTCCGAAGTCCGCGGCCAAGGCGTCGGCCAAGGCGACTGCGCTGATCCCGGGGCCGCTGATCTACGGCGGCGGTGTCGTACAGTCGGCACCCCGGGTGTACGTCGTCTTCTGGGGCTGGAACTCGGACCCCAGCGGTGAACAGGGCTATCTGACCGCCTTCCTCTCCCGCATCGGCGGCACGCCGTGGCTGAACACGGTGGGCCAGTACAGCGGAGGCTCGCCGGTCAATCTGTTCGCCGGCGCGTGGTCGGATCCCACGCCCGTGCCGGTCCAGCCCACCGACGCGCAGATCCAGCACGAGGCGTTCAGTGCGATCCGGGCGATGAACGTGCCCTACTCGTTCAACTCGCAGGTCATCGTCGCGATGCCGACTGGACACAACCCGGCCGGTTTCGACAGCGGCACCAAGGGCTACTGTGCGTACCACAGCGTGTTGTCCAACACCGACGTGACGTACACGGCGCTGCCGTACATCACCGACGCCGGACACGATTGCGGGGAGAACTCGGTTAATCCGGGTTCTGCCGGCGTGCTGGACGGCGTGAGCATCGTCGAAGGCCACGAACTCGCCGAGACGATCACCGACCCGCTGATCAACGCGTGGCTCGACGGCGCCGGCTACGAGATCGGCGACAAGTGCGCCTGGTACGGCCTGAGGGACATCACCGCCTCCGGGAGCACCTTCGCCGTGCAATCACTGTGGAGCAATGCCACGAACAGCTGTGTCAACGCGGCCCCGCGGTGGACGGACTGGGCCAACGAGTTCGGAGCACCGCCGCCCGGCGTCGCTCCCGGGTCCGCTCCGGTCGTCTCCACCTCGGGCGCCAACCGGCTTGACGTGTTCGTGCGCGGCAACGACGACGCGATCTGGACCGAGTCCTGGAACGGTTCCGGGTGGAGCGGCTGGCAGTCGCTCGGCGGGAACCTGGTCTCGAACCCGGGGGTGGTCGCCGGCGGCCCCAACCCCATCGACCTGTTCGCGGTCGGCAGCAACGGGGACATCTGGCATCGCGTCTACAGCTCGGGGACCTGGGCGCCCTGGGGCGACGAACTGCGCCCGCCGCCGCCCGGTATCGCCGCCGGCGCGTCGCCGACCCTGTCCACCTCCGGCCCGAACCGGCTTGACGTGTTCGTGCGCGGAGCCGACAACGCCATCTGGGACCAGTACTGGAACGGTTCCGGGTGGAGCGGCTGGCAGTCGCTCGGCGGGAACCTGGTCTCGAACCCGGGAGCGGTCGCCGGCGGCCCCAACCCCATCGACCTGTTCGCGGTCGGCCGCAACGGGGACATCTGGCACAACGTCTACACCTCAGGCACCTGGCTGGGTTGGAACGACGAACTTCAGCCGCCGCCGCCGGGCGTCGCCTCCGGCGCGTCGGTGTCCGTCGCCACGTGGGGCGGCAACCGCCTGGATGTGTTCGTGCGCGGAGCCGACAACGCCATCTGGCACATCTTCTGGAACGGGGTCGGCTGGAACGGCTGGCAGTCGCTCGGCCCGATCATCACGTCCGATCCCGGCGCGGTAGGCCGTGGTCCGAACATCTTCGACCTGTTCGGCATCGGCACCGACGGAAGCGTGTGGCACAAGTACTACACGAACCCGAGCTGAGCTACGCCCTCGGCTCTGATCCGGGCGCGGTCTCTGCGCGGCGATGCGACCTCGGCCAAGAGGCGCATCCCGCGTGGAGGCCGCGCCCGCGCCCGCGCCCGGCCGCCCGAGGGGCGCGGCGTGATCAGACGGTGGCGCCTGCCTGCGCGGGTGCGCCGGTGAGGAAACCGCCCGACTGGTGCTGCCAGCCGAGCACGTAGGGAAACACCGAGCCGAGAGCGAGGCGGGTGTGGTCGGTGATCCGCGTGACGAGGTGCGCGACGAGCAGCGGCGCGATGTAAAGGATACCGATGTTGCCCAAGGCCGGCCCGAGCACCGCGGCAGCGCCGGCAGCGCCAGCCGCCACAGCCGGGTCGCCTCGCGCGCTGTGGGGAGACCGATGAGGCGGAGCCCGGCGCGAATTCCGCTGAAATGGCGCACGAACGCGTCCTGGACGCTGGTCGCCGCGGCCTCTTCGTAGGTATGCGCCTTCTTGGTGGAACACACATACTCACGAAGAGGCCGCGTCCATGTCAGGGCGATGACGAAACCTGGACACACTCTGGCCAGCCGACACCCCGAGAACGGTTATACCCGCGCTCAGGGCTGGCGGGTCCAGTTCTGGTTGCTGCCGCCGTTGCAGGTCCACAGCTCCACGAGGGTGCCGTTGGCGGTTTTCGCGGCGGTGGCGTCGAGGCACAGGCCCGACTGGACCCCGGTGATCGTGCCGTTGGAGTTCAGGTTCCACTTCTGGTTCTGCTGGCCGTTGCAGGACCAGATGATCGCCTTGGTGCCGGCGGTGGTGCCCTGGGCGTCGGCGTCCAGGCACATCGTGCCGTACACCCTCAGCTCACCCGCCGACGTATACGTCCACTGCTGGTTGGCCTGCGTGTTGCAGTCCCACAACTGCACCTGCGTGCCACCGGTCTGGCTGCTCCCGGGCACATCCACGCACCGGCCCGAACCCACCCCGACAATGTGCCCGCTCGTGGCGGGTCCGGTGCTCGGACTCGAGCTGGGCGACGGGCCGCCGCCGTTGCCGATGCTGCCGGGGACGGAGAGCAGGGCCGAGTACCACACCGCGGCCATCTTGTCGTAGCCGCCGGCGTTGGGGTGGACGCCGTCGACGAGGTCGGACGCCGTCAGCGCGCTGTGCATGTTGACCAGGTGCACGTGCTTGCCGGCGTTGACCTTGCTCTGCACGATGCCCGGGATCGCCGCGTTGAAGGTCTGGACTGCGGCGTCCCCGCTGGCGTACCCCAGCGGGATGATCTGCGCGACGAAGACCTCCGCGGTCGGGTCCGCGGCGGTGATGTGGTCGATCAGGGTGGAAAGACGGCTCGGCGCGCCCGGCAGGTTGTAGTTCTGCGTGATGTCGTTGGTGCCGATGTGCAGCAGGACGCTGTGCGGCCGGTAGGTGTTGAGCCAGCCGGTGATGTTCGCGTCGATCTGGTCGATACGCCAGCCGGAGTGGCCCTCGTGGTCGTGATCGCCGAGCGTGGACGGGCCGTTGAACAGCGACCCGACGAAGTCGACCTTGTACCCGGCCGAGACGAACCGCTGCCAAAGGCCGATGCGGTAGCCGCCCGGGGTCTGGTTGCCGTCGGTGATCGAGTCACCCAGCGGCATGACCCGCACGCCGCCGTTGGACTCCGCGTTGGCGGTCGCGGTTCCGATCGTGAGCACCGCCACGCAGGCCGCCACCGTCGTCGCGGCCGCGAGAGTCGCGGCGAGCCACCCTCTACGTCTACGCAAGCTCGTCTTCCCCTTCCCCTGAATCGTTCACGCTCGCCGCCGCGGTCGCGCGGCGGCACAGCAGATGTTCACACGCAGCCAGGCCTGAGTCATCGTCACATCCCATGTCTCGGCAGGGTGACGGCATCGTCCCTGGCTGCCCGCAGCGTGACGGCGGCGCAGGTCCGGTGAGGGCTTGAAAGTTTCGCCGGATCGTGCCGGGAAGCCGGAATCGTCCCGAGTAGAACCGTTCCGAAGAGTGCAGAGCACACGGTGGGCAGCACCGGGCCGGCTCCCGCGAGAGCGTGGCGGATCGACGGGCGGCGCTTGAACCCGCCCCCAAAAGTGCCGGCGCCTTCACCCGGCGATCGAAACGGGCGATCGAAACCGGCGAACACATCGCCGCCGCCGGCCGGTTCGCCGTCACCCTGCGCGCGCCCGGAACCCTCAACGGACTGTTCTCCAAGACCAAGGTCCGGTTCCTGCACGCGGACGAGGGTGCCCCCCAGCATCTGCTCGCACCACCGGCGAAGATCGAGGACCGCGGATCGCCGCTCTCGAGGACCTGCTCGCGATGAAGCTCAAGGTCGTCGGCGACCGCGGCGAACTGCGCGACTACTTCGACCTGATGGCCATCGAACAGCGCGCGGGCCGCACGGTCGAGGAGGGCTTGTCCCTCTTCCTGGCCCGCTTCGCCCCCGCCTACCCCCAGCAGGCTCTCGGGCACATCGTGCGCGGCCTGGGCTACTTCGACGAGGTAGAGCCGGACGAACTGCTCCCGGTGCCCCGCAGCCAGATCGTCGACTACTGGACCGGCCGCCAACCCGCGATCATCGCGGCGCTGGGCAGATTCGGCGAGTAGGCGACCCGCGCCTCGCAGGCAACATTGAAATTGAGCGGTCCTGGTGGGGGACAGCCGCAGCTTATCAAGCATAAGAGAGATTATGCATGAGAACAGGCTTAGGGGCTTCCGCGTGAGCTTTCTACCTGCGGGTCTTATCTCAACGTCTGTGCGTGCTGTGCGCTGTGGGGCCCGGATTGGATAAAAATCGGAGTTGATCTACGCGGCCGCGTCGCAGGCGTCGTAGTCGTCGCCGTAGTGCGCGTCCCACACATGTTGCAGGCTATTGATAAGGCTCAGGCGCATCTGCAGCGTCGGGCGGGAGTAAACGCGTTCCGGGCATTGAAGGGTGTGGTGGCCGTGCTGGACAAGCCCGCGGAGATGTTCGACCGGGACTTCGAGTGGTCGGAGCTGGCCCGGTTCGCCGCGTACGACGGCCGGGAGGCGACGCTCGGGGTGGTCTCGGGGCGCCGCCGCCGGGGCAAGACCTTCCTGCTCGACGCGCTGACCCGGGCGACCGGCGGGTTCATGTTCACCGCCACCGAGACCACCGAGGCCGACGCGCTGCGCCAGTTCGCCGACGCACTAAGCGCGTTCACCGGGGAGCCGACCCCGCTGCGCTTCACCCACTGGGACGAGGCGATCACCCGGCTCATGCGCGTCGCAAGCGAGCGGCCGACCACAGTGGTGCTCGACGAGTTCCCGTTCCTGGCCAAGGCCTCCCCCGCCCTGCCCTCCAT
>NZ_JAGSXH010000197.1 GCF_018283645.1 Actinocrinis puniceicyclus
TAAGAGACAGGGGTTACTGGGGCCGGCCGGGGTTGACGGCGCAGCGTTTCGTGCCTGATCCGTTCTCCGGTGTGGCCGGTTCCAGGTTGTATCGCACGGGGGATCTGGTGTGTTGGCGGCCGGACGGGGGGCTTGAGTTCCTGGGCCGGTCGGATCATCAGGTCAAGGTGCGCGGCTTCCGAGTCGAACTCGGCGAAGTCGAGACCGCGCTGGCTGCTCATGACGCCGTGGCCGCGTGCGTCGTGATCGCGCACCGGCACGATGACGGACCCGTCCAGCTGGTGGCATACGTGCAACCGGTGTCAGGGCGCGCGGTCAGTGTCGCGCAGTTGCGTGAGTTCATGGCCGAGCGGGTGCCGCAGTACATGGTCCCGTCGAGCGTGATGGTCCTGGACCGGTTGCCGCTGAGCCCGAACGGCAAGGTGGACCGGGCTGCGCTGCCCTCCGCGCAGGACGACCGCGCCGCCGCCGCGCGGCAGTTCGTCGCGCCCCGCGACGCACTGGAGCGGCTGATCGCGCGGGCGTGGGCCGAAGTGCTCGGCGCCGAGCCGATCGGGATACACGAGAACTTCTTCGAACTCGGCGGCCACTCGCTGCACGCGGCGCAGGCGACCAGCCGGATCGAGCGCACGTTGCGGACCCGGCTCTCGGTCCGCGAGCTCTTCGACAACCCCACGGTGGAGCGGCTGGCGGCTTGCATGCGCGCCGAGGACGGCGCCGCGCAGCGCCTGGAGCGCGTCGCCGGCGTGGTCGAGAAAGTCCGTGATCTGACCCCGGCCGAGCGCGCGCAGCGGCTTCGCGGAACCGAAGGAGAAATCCGATGAACGACCGACGTCCCCTCGCGGCCCCGGACGCCGACGAGGAGGAGCTGATCAGCAGACTGCTCGCCGAGGAGGGGATCGCGGACGCGCCAGGTGCCCCGGCGTCGATCAATGCGGTGCCGATCACCGCGGTGTCCTGCGCTGATACGTCTACCGCCGCGGTGTCCTTCGGACAGGAACGGCTGTGGTTCCTGGACCGCTGGCAGCCGGGCACGGCGCTGTACAACGTGCCGCTGGCCGTGCGGCTGACCGGAACGGTGGACGGCGAGAGGCTGCGCCGATCCGTGCAGTGCGTCGTGGACCGGCACGCCGCGCTGCGGACCGCGCTCACCACCGTGGACGCGGGCCCGCGCCCGGTCGAGTCCGCACCGGGCACCCCGGTGCCGTGGACCGTCACAGAGCCCGTCGACACCTTCGACTCCGCGCTGGAGGTTGCGCGGGCCGGTGTCGCAGAGTCCTTCGACCTGGCGATCGCGCCGCTGGTTCGCGGCGGGCTGGTGCGCTACGCCGCCGGCGAAGCACTGCTCTGGCTCTCGATCCACCACGTCGCCTTCGACGGCTGGTCCTCAGAGATCTTCTTCGAGGAGCTGACCGCCGCCTACCGCGCGGGCGGGACGCTGGACCTGCCGCCGCTGCCGGTCCGGTACGCCGACTACGCCGCCTGGCAGCGCGAGACGCACTCGCCGCAGGCGCTGCGCGAGGACCTGGACTGGTGGCGCACCGAACTCTCCGGCCTGCCGCCGCTGCTCCAGCTGCCCGCGGACCGCGGCCGTCCCGCCGTGCAGTCCCATGTCGGCAGCACCCTGCACACCGAGCTGGACCCGGACACCGCCGCCGCGGTGCGCGCCTTCGCCCGCGCGCGGTCCGCGACCGTCTTCGACGTCCTCGCCGCCGGTTTCTGCGCGCTCGTGGGCCGCTGGTCCGGGCGCACGGACGTCGCGGTGGCCACGCCGACGGCCGGCCGCGGCGCGATCGAGACCGAGGGCCTGATCGGCTTCTTCGTCAACACCCTGGTGCTGCGCGCCGACCTGTCGCAGGACCCGACCTTCACCGAACTGCTCGGCCGCGTGCGCGGCTCCTCGGCGCAGGCGCAGTCGCACGCCCAGGTCCCCTTCGAAGCGATCGTCGACGCCCTCGTGCCCGAGCGCGAACTGTCGTGGAATCCGCTGGTCCAGGTGCAGTTCGCGCTGCACCGCCAGGCCCGCGCCGACTGGGCGCTGGACGAGGGCGCGACCGCCCGGCTGACCGCGCTGGACACCGGCACCGCCAAGTTCGACGTCACGCTGCTGGTACTCGACGCGGGCGCGGACGGCATGCGCGTCGAGCTCGAATACGCGACAGACCTCTTCGACACCGCCACGATGCGCCGCTTCCTCACCCAGTGGACCACCCTGCTCTCCCGGTTGCTCGCCGACCCGGACCGGCCGCTCTCGCGCGTCTCCTCGCTCGACGAGCAGGAGCGGGCGCAGCTAGCCGCGTGGTCGACGGCCGAGCGCGAGTACGAGGTGACCTCGACCCTTGACGCGCTCGTCGCCAGGCAGGCCGCCGCGCACCCCGACGAGGTCGCCGTGACCGACGGCGACAACAGCCTGACGTATCGCGAACTACTGGAGCGCGCGGACGCCGTCGCCGCCGGGCTGCGCGCCGCCGGCGTCGGCCGGCGCTCGATGGTCGGCCTTGCCTGCCGCCGCTGCGCCGACCTCGTCGTCGGCATGCTGGGCATCCTGCGGGCCGGCGGCACATATGTCCCGCTGGACCCGGACTACCCGCCGGAGCGGCTGTCCTTCATGGTCCGCGACAGCGGCCTGCGCGTGATCGTCACGCAGCCGGGCGTGCGGCTGCCGGATGACATCGCGAACCGTCCCGACCAGCCGATCGAGACGGTCGTCATCGGCGCCGCACGGCACGGTCGGACCCCCGAACCCCTCGGCGAGGAAGACCCCGCCGTCACCGCCGGCCGCGTCGACGACATCGCATACCTCATCTACACCTCCGGATCGACCGGCACGCCCAAGGCCGTGATGGTCAGCCACCGCAACGCCGTGCGCCTCTTCGCCTCGACGGACCACTGGTTCGGCTTCGGCCCCGGCGACGCGTTCAGCCTGTTCCACTCGGCGTCCTTCGACGTCTCGGTGTTCGAGATCTGGGGCGCGCTGACCACCGGCGCCCGCCTGGTGGTGGTCCGGTACTGGGAGAGCCGCGAACCGGAGGCCTTCTACGACCTGGTGGCGCGCGAACGCGTCACGGTGCTGAGCCAGACGCCGGGGGCCTTCCGCCAGTTCGCCGCCGTGGACGAGGAGCGCCGCGAGGACCTCGCGCTCCGGCTGGTGCTGTTCGCCGGTGAAGCACTGGACCCCGCCTCGGTACAGCGCTGGTGGGAGCGCCACCCCGAGGACCGGCCCGAGATGATCAACCTGTACGGCATCACCGAGACCACGGTGCACGTGACGTACTGCAAGCTGACCCGCGAACTGCTGGCCGCGCGGCGCAGCCCCGTCGGCCGCCAGTTCCCCGACCTGAGCGCGCACGTGCTCGACGCCTCCGGGCAGCCCGCGCCGATCGGCGTGACCGGCGAACTGTACGTCGGCGGCGCCGGCGTCGCGCACGGCTACTGGAACCACCCCGAGCTGACCGCGCAGCGCTTCGTGCCGGACCCGTACTCCCGCCGTCCCGGCGCGCGCCTCTACCGCAGCGGCGACCTGGCCTGCCGGCGGCCGGACGGCACCCTGGAATACCAGGGCAGGCTGGACCACCAGGTCAAGATCCGCGGCTTCCGGATCGAGCCGGCCGAGATCGAGGCCGCGCTGATGGACCACCCGGGCCTGGAGGCCTGCCTGGTGCTCGCGCACGGCGGCGCCGAGGCCGACAAGCGCCTCGTCGCCTACCTCGTGCCGAAGCAGGGCGCTGATCCGCTCTCCGTCGAGGGGGTCCACGAGTTCCTCGCGCCCCGGCTGCCGAGCCACATGATCCCGTCCGTCGTGCTCTTCCTCGACGCCTTCCCGCTCACCGCCAACGGCAAGGTGGACCGGCGCCGGCTGCCCGACCCGGACGAGGACCGTCCCAAGCTGACGCGCGCCTACCTCGCCCCGCGCACGCCGACCGAGCAGGCCCTCGCCGAGGTCTGGGCGCAGGTGCTCGGGCTCGCGCGGGTCGGCGTAGAGGACAACTTCTTCCACCTCGGCGGCGACTCGATCCGCAGCGTGCAGGTGCTCGGCCTGGCCCGCAAGCGCGGCATCGAGTTCCCGCTGCAGCGGCTCTTCCAGCTCGGCACCGTCGCCGCCCTGGCCGCGGAGGTGACCAGCGCCGCCGTCGTGCAGCGCGACCGCGAGCCCTTCGCGCTGGTGCGCGCCGAGGACCGCGGCCGGATGCCGGCCGACGTCGTGGACGCCTACCCGATGGCCTCGCTGCAGGCCGGAATGGTCTTCCACATGGAGTCGGACCACGACCAGCGGCTCTACCAGAACCTTGACAGCTACCACATCCGCGCGCCGTTCGACGAGCGGTGCTTCCGCCGGGCCGTCCAGCAGGTCGTGGACCGGCACGAGATCCTGCGCACCTCGTTCCACCTGAGCGAGTACAGCGAGATGCTGCAACTGGTACACGCGACCGCGTCGCTGCCGATCGAGGTGGCAGACGTCAGGGGCCTGAACGAACAGGAGCAGGAGCGGGCCGTCGCCGAGACCGTGGAACGCGAGCGCACCCGGGCGCTCGACCTGTCCAGCCCGCCGCTGTGGCGCTTCTTCATCCACTGGCGCAGCGCCGAATCCTTCCAGTGGACCCTGGTCGAGCACCACGCGCTGCTGGACGGCTGGAGCCTGCACGGCACGATCGCGGAGATCCTGCGGCAGTACATGCGCCTGCTCAAGGACCCGGACAGCCCGCCCCCGGCCAAGCCCGCCTCGACCTACCGCGACTTCGTGGTGACCGAGCAGGCCGCGCTGCGCTCCGCCGAGGACCGCGACTACTGGACCGGCAAACTGCGCGACGTCACCCGGCTGCGGCTGCCTCGCTGGCCGAAGGGCGCGCCGGTCGAGCCGCTCGACGAGCAGCCGGAGCCCGGCCTGCTCGAGTGGGCCCTGCCGCCGGGCTACTCGGACTTCTACGGCTGGTTGGAGACGAAGATCCCGGACGAGCTGTGCCGGGACCTCGGGCGAGTCGCCGCGGACCTGGGCGTCCCGCTCAAGAGCGTCCTGCTCGCCGCGCACGCGCGGGTCGTCTCCTTCCTCGCGGGCACGCCGGACGTGGTGACCGGCATGGCCTTCAACGGCCGGCTCGAGGAGGTCGACGGCACCGAGTCGCGCGGCCTGTTCCTCAATTCCCTGCCGGTCGCCATCCGGGTCGAGGGCGGCGCCACCTGGGCGCAGCTGATCCGCGCGGCCTTCGCCGAGGAGAGCGCGAGCCTGCCGCACCGGCGCTTCCCGATGGCCGAGATCCAGCGGCTCGTCGGCGGCGGCTCGCTGTACGAGACGCACTTCGTCTACAACCACTTCCACGTCCTGCGCGACGTCTTCGACACCGAGGACGTCAGGATCCTGGACCCGAAGATCAACTCCTTCACGACGATGCGGGTCGAGCCGACCAACTACCCCTTCGTCTGCGGCTTCCTGCGCGACCCGAAGGCCGACGGGCTGCTGATGGGCCTCGACTTCCACCTCTCGCAGTTCAGCCACGAGCAGATCCGGCGCATCCGCGGCTACTACCTGGCCGCGCTGCGCTCCGTGGCGGCCGACCCGCACCGGCCGGCCGCGCACGCGGCGCTCACCTCGCCCGGCGAGCGGGCGCAGATCGCGCGCTGGAACGAGACCACCCGCCCGTCGCCGGTGAACTGCACGATCGACGACCTGGTCGCCTGGCACGCCTCGGCGCGGCCGGACGCGGTGGCCGTCGTGGACGGCGAGGTCAAGCTCAGCTACGAGCGGCTGCTCGGCCGCGCGGACGCGCTCGCCGCGCGGCTGCGGGACGCCGGGGTCGGCCGCGGCTCGATCGTGGGCCTGGCCTGTCACCGCTCGGCCGATCTGGTCGTCGGGATGCTCGGGATCCTGCGGGCCGGCGGCGCGTACGCGCCCCTGGACCCGGACTATCCGGCGGACCGGCTCGCCTTCATGGTGGCCGACACCGGGGTCCGCGTCGTGGTCGGCCACCGGGACCTGATCAGCACCCTGCCGCTTGACGGCGTCGCCGCGGTCGCGGTCGAGGACGTGCCGAGGTACGGCGCGCCCCCCGGGCCCGACCAGCGCACGGGCGAGGACGCGGCCACACTCATCTACACCTCCGGCTCGACCGGCCGGCCCAAGGGCGCGGTCCTGCCGCACCGCGGTGTCATCAGGCTACTGCGAGGCACCGACTACACCGAGCTGTCGCCCGAGTCCGTGGTCGGGCAGATCTCCAACGCCTCCTTCGACCCGCTGCTGTTCGAGGTCTGGGGTCCGCTGCTCAACGGCGGCCGCGTGGTCGTCGTCCCGACGGCCGTGGCCCTCTCGCCGGCGAGGCTGGTGCGCCTGCTGCGCGAGGAGGAGGTGACCGCCGTGGCCATCGTGACCGCGCTGTTCAACTCCACGGTGCAGGAGATCCCGGACGCCTTCGCCACGCTCAAGCAGGTGTACATCGGCGGAGAACGGATCAACCTCGGCAACATCGGCAGGGCGCTGCCGCACGGCGGCGTGCGGCTGCACAACATCTACGGGCCCACCGAGGTCACCAGCATCTCCACCTGCAACCCGCTGGATCAGGTCCCGCAGAGCAACGGCGAGATCGGCCGGCTGATCGCGAATACGTGGGCTTATGTGGTGGATGGTGAGGGTGCTCTGGTGCCGGTGGGTGTGCCGGGTGAGCTGTGGTTGGGTGGTCCCGGGG
>NZ_JAGSXH010000198.1 GCF_018283645.1 Actinocrinis puniceicyclus
CCAGTCGCGGGTCAGCCGCCCGCGCGCCAGCGGGCTCCACGGAATCACGCCGATGCCCTGGTCCGCGCACAGCGGCAGCATCTCGCGCTCCTCCTCGCGGTAGAGAAGATTGTAATGGTTCTGCATGCAGTACTTTCGCCAATGTACCAAGCAACGATTTGGTAACCCTCCGACCGGTCACGCTGCCGAGCCGCGCTCATGGCTGGGGCTGAGGTCGGGTGCATCTCCTCAGCGGCAGTCTGTGACTTGCCGGGCGGCGGGCGGCCCTGTCAGGACACGCTTTCCCGTCTTGTCAGGGCCGCCCGTTGTCCGGCACCCTGCGGGGCCGCTGAGGAGATGCACCCGACCGACCCACCCGACCACCTACTGACCGGCAGCGGCCGACAAGAACAGCTGCGCCGCTACATCTCCGAGGCGGCAGCTGCTTCGTCCCTGGGTTCAGGCCGGTTGAGCCGTCTCGATCTCGCGCATAAGGAGTTTGAGGGTCAGGCTGTGGCGTTCGCGGGGTAGCTGATCGAGGGCTCGGGTGGCGTAGGCGACGCCTCCGGCTACATCTCCGGAGCGCACCAGCATCAAGGCTCGGTGCATCTCGATGTGCGTGGCGAACCGGTGCAGTGTTGCCGGGCGTGCCTGGTCGGCTGCGTCTTGGGCTCGGGTGGCTTCTCGTTCGTCGCCGATGCGGGAGTAGAGCATGCTCAGGAACGTCCAGAACCGCCATTCGGGTACCGCGAAGTCTGAGATCTGCTCGGACGAGCCTGCTATGTCGAAGACTCGTTTGGCTTCTTCGATGGCTGCCGTCATGGTTTCGTGATCGCCCCGGAAGCCGGCCACATGGGCTTGGGCGACCAGGGCGTTAAGACGCCCCAGGGTCGGCGCGTCGGAGATCGCTAGCGCTTGGTCGGCGAGTCGTTTCGCGGTGGACAGTCCCGCGCCCTCATAGGCAAGGGCCAGAGCGCTTCGGCCACGTACCCACACGCGGGTGTCGGTGTCGGCGGAGCGGTCGGCGGCGACGGCGGCGAGTCCGTACCAGCGTGACGCTTGGCGCGCTCCCTGGGTAGTCTTGCCGAAGGTGGTGAGGTAGCGGGCGGCGACACCCCACAGGCGCGGGGAGGCGAGTTGCCCTTGGAGCGTGACGAGATCGGATGCGATGCGGGGTTGGAGCGCTGCCGCGCCATAGGACATATAGTCCTGTCCGAGCGCGTCCACCCGCTCTAGCCAGTGGTCGAGGGGCGGGCGGCGGTAGGCGGCTTCCGAGAAGCCCTTGTAAATGAGCTCGGCCGTGGCCATGGGGGCTACCACAGTGGCGGCCAGTCCGCTGAGGACGCCTCGGCGGTCCATCTCTTCACCTACTTCGCGCTCATAGGCCAACACGATGTCAGCCGTTACAGCACGCTTGCCGGTTTCCACGTTCCCAAGATGGCTCTTGGAGAAGTGTGTGCGCTCGGCCATGGCGGACAAGCTGATGCCCGCGCGTTCGCGCGCTTGCCGGAGCATCTCACCCGCCATCATCGCATGATCCACCCGTGAGCCCTAGTGAAGACTGTTGAAGACTTGCGCCTGCTACCGACAGCGATGATATCAGTGCACGCTGTAAGCCATGGCGACGACTCGGTGTCAAGTTCCTGTGACGGACAGTGCGTCTGGTGCGGAGTTCACTGCGTCTGCTGGTGGCGTGGTCGGCCTCGGCGATGTGCCGCTGCGGCGGCGTGTGGCGCTGCTGCCGCCGAACGATCACGCGGCGAGTGTCGCGCGGGCGGTGATGCGCTCGGTGTGCGTGTCCTGGGACCTGGGCTCGGTGGCGGAGCTTGCGGTCTACTGCGTCTCGGAGCTGGCGACGAATGCCGCCAAGCATGTGCAGTGGGGGCGCGTGCCCTCCGCTGAGCGGGTCGCCTGGCTGGTAGCGGAGCTGTGGGGGCCGCTGCTGGTGGTCGAGGTGCGCGACCCGAGCAAGGTTCTGCCAACGGTGGGACTGGAGATCGATTGGTCCTCGTTCGACGACGCTCCGGGGGATGTGTGGCTGTTGCCGGAATCCGGTCTGGGGTTGCGGCTGGTGGTTGAGCAGCTAAAGGCGGCGGGCGGCGCATTCGGGTCAGCGCTGCTGCCACGGGGCGGCAAAAGCGTGTTCTTCGGCGCTCCGAGCGGAGTGGCGCGGTGAGGCGGGCGCGGCCGGGCAGTCTGGCGCATTTGTGCAGGCCAGCTCTGGCCTTGCCGTGGCTCCCGATGCCTGAGCCACCGCCGATCGTGTTCGAGAACGGGCCGGAGGTCACGGCGCGGGTGTTGGCGGCGCTGCGGGCGCTGTGAACCGGGCTGCGGCCCTGATCAGGCAATGGTTGACACTCTGATGCAGGTGGGGGTTGTTATGGGCGTTTCGATGAGCGCGCTTGAGGCTGCACATACGTCGTCAGCACGCTTCGACCGGTTCGTCTCGCGCCGGTTCGGCGTGGTGGTGCTGCAACCGACGACGTTGTGCCCGTGGGCGTGCGACTACTGCTATCTGCCGTCGAAGGATCAGCGCCTGGAGATGCTTCCGAGTACTGCTGCGGCAGTAGCCGCGAGCATCGAGGCGCAAGGCGGTCCGGATGTGGTTGAGGTCGTCTGGCATGGTGGCGAACCGCTCACTGCCGGCGTTGAGCGATTCAGGGCGTTGCTGGAACCGTTCGAACCCTTGCGGGCTCGCGGCCGAGTGCGGTACACGGTGCAGACCGGCGGCGGCCTGATCACACAGCCGTGGTGTGATCTGTTCGCGCGGTACGGGTTCACGGTCGGGGTGAGCATCGACGGTCCAGAGTGGGCCAACGCTGCCAGGCACGATCGATCGGGGCGTCCAGCCCATGCGCGAATCATGCGCGGTATTCGAACGCTGCTGGATTGTGGGGTGCGGTTCACCGCGATAGCCGTTGTCACCGGCGACACCATCACCCGGCCGGACGAGATCGCGGACTTCTTCGAGACCTTGGGCGCGGATAGCGTCGGCTTCAACCTCGAAGAGTATGAGGGTGCGAACACGAACCGTCCGCCGATTGATGCGGCGGCGGCCCGGACGTTCTGGCGCGCTCTGCTGAAGCGTCGGCTGGATGGTTCGCCGCTGCGTGTGCGGGAGCTTTACCGACTACTGGGGTTCGTTCGCCAGAGCCGGGGGCCTTCGTCTGCCCGCAGCGGTCCAGCCCTGTACGAGCCGATTCCGACCGTCGCATGGAACGGGGACACGGTGATTCTGTCGCCGGAACTGGCCGGGGTGCGCAGCAAGGAATACGGCGATTTCGTGATTGGCAACGTGCTTCGTGAAACGCTGCCCGCGATGCTGGCGCGCGCTGACAAAGCACGCTACGTGGACGAGTTCACGCAGGCGCTCACTGCATGCGCCGAGAGTTGCGAGTTCTACGCTTTCTGCCTTGGCGCGCAGGCAGGGAACCGGTATTTCGAGCATGGTGATTTCAGCGCGCCGGAAACACAATACTGCACCAATACCCGTCAGGAACTCGTCCGGGCCTTGGGCGAGTTGATAGAGGAGGCTCCATGACCGTACTCGAATCCGTAGCCAGCTCGAATTCTGTCGTGTTGGTGAACCTCCTGGGCAAGGGTGAACGCTGTGGCGCGCATTGCGCCTCCGGCTTCGACAACCAGCCCACCTGGGACAACAATAAGGGTGGCTTCGACAATCGGCCCACGTGGGACAACTGGTCGAAGCGGTAGGGCGTTCGGCTCGGCGGCGCGTCACGGGTCGCGCCGCCGAGCACAACAACCGAGAATTATCCGATCACCAAGCTAGGATATCCGCCATGGACCAACTTGTTATCCGCCGAACCAGCGCCGACCTTCCCGTCTTCGACAGCGACATGGAATTGCAGTCGGTCTCAACGCTAGGCACCGATACCGGCCCCATTTCCGATTTCGAATTCGGTGACACGAGCGTGCGAACGCTCGACCTGGAGAACGTCACACTGCTGCACGGAAGGATTTGCGGCGTCAAGGCAGCACGAGCCAATATCGAGGCCGTGCGTATGGACTCGATCGAGTTCACCGGCTGCGACTTCTCCTCGCTGAACTGGCAGGGCGGCAAGCTTTCCCGCGTGCGCTTCGAAACCTGCAAGCTGCTCGGCTCCCAGTTCCACGGCGTGACGCTGGAAAACGTTGTGTTCGTCGGCTGCAAGCTGGACTATTCAACCGTGCGCGACGTGCGGGCAACCGGCCCGGTGCTGTTCGTGCGCTGTTCACTGCCCGAGGTCGAGTTCACCGGCTGCGATCTGAGCGGAGCACTGTTCAATGACTGCAACTTGCAGCTGACCTCGTTCGGTTCGGGCACCTACCGGGATTGCGACCTGCGCGGCAATGACCTGTCGGCGCTGACCGGCTCAGCGAACCTGAAAAACGTGATCATCGAGCGGACCCAAACCACGCAGCTCGGGGAAGCCTTGGCGGCCGAACTAAACGCCAGCTTCGGCGACGACATGGACGAGCGTCAAGACCCAGACCAGGGAGCATGGCTGTGACCATCCGCATGGGCTTCACCGCGCCGAGCACGCTGCAAGATCGATGCGCGATAGCGCCCGTCGACCTGGTGCGCGACGAACCAGGATACGACGCGCAAGTGCTGCTTCCGGCATCCGACTGGGAGAGCGTGACATCTGAGCAGATCAAAGAGCTGATTAGCGGCTCGTACCCGGTTGACGGCGCGCTCGTGGAGATCGTGCGTCCCCGCGTTACCGCCCCTCGACACGACGCGCCCGAGGATGGCATCAGCAGCTTCGATCCGTTCCAGGGGCACTGGTCCAGTTGGTTCGTGGGCTTCGTGGACAACCCGGCCGGACAGGCAACTACGACGGTGGACACCACGACCGGGCGGCGCATCGGCCTCCACCTCGACAACTTCGACCGGTTGCCGACCGCGCGGCGGGTGGAGAGCAGAAGGCGTCTGGCGATCAACCTTGGCCCCGGCTCGCGGTATGTCGCTCTGGCTATGGACGACATTCAAGAGATCAGCCGCGCCCAGAGATCGACCGCCAGCTACCCGCACACGAATGACGTGCGGCGCTACGTCAGTGAGGGTGGTCGTCTGCGGTGTCTGCGCATCCGCCTCGATCCCGGAGAGGGCTACATCGCGCCGACTGAGCTGATACCGCATGACGGCTCGACCTGGGGCATGCGCGCGCCGTCCCGAGTCGCGTTCTGGCTCGGGCACTGGCCCGCTGGAGTGCTGCCGACGCTCATCTAAACCGCTGGGCTGGGCGCGCGGCGTGAACGTCACCCGGTGCGGGGTTCATCCGCAAGCAGGTCTACCCGTTCCGGGATCCAAGGTCTTCGAGGCTTCATCCTGGAGCCGATGACGGGGCCTGCGCCGCGCGCTCGTAGGTGGGCGTCCGGGCACGTCTCCCCGATGCCCGGACGCCTATGGGGTGCCCTCGGCCGTCGCCTGGAGTACGGCGGTCGAGGGCACTCCGATCAAGACCGGTGACGGTCCCGTCCGTGGGGGTCTGGACCGTCGCCGCGCGGGGCTGTTGAGCGTCCCCCTGCCGTTCGTGCATGGCAGATAGTCAGGCCAACTGATAGTTGATGTAATAAGTATATCTCAATTGACTGTCTTTTTTGAGATGCATGGAGTCAATGCCGCGCCAGCTAAAAGCCCGTTGGCTGCTCCATTGAGTAGCACGAGACTGTCAAGATGATGATTGGCAAGCATGTCTGTCGTCGTCCACGCCAGAGCGGCGAGGGTGCCGGTAACGGCAACCTTCCACCACGAGGGGAGCTGGCGATGGTCCACGCTCGCAGTGTACTAACCGGCGGCTGACTGCGCGGTGAGTGCGGTCTGAAGGTGGGTCGGATCGCTTGCCGTGCAGGAGTCGTTGTCTGCGTCGCGCGCCGTGTCCGTTCGCACGGAGGCGGTTGTCGCGCGTGACGCAGTAGGGAACCGGAGGCGGTCGTCTCGGCTTGGGTCGGGTTGATCGTGCCGGATGTGATCGGGAGCGGCGGGCCGCGCGCTCGCGCCGCGAACGGCGCCCCAGCGCACGGAGGATGCGCACGGGGTGGATGAGCGGGTCACCCATCCGTCGCAGATCAACCTGCGGACGAACAACGCTCACGTTCGTAGTCTGATGCGGGCGGCGTGGCGGCTCGGGGTGCTGCCGGAGTTCAAGGGTCTGAATCTGTGGCGGTGGTGTCACATGCTCGGATTCCGGGGGCACAACACCACCGCGTCGCGGTTGTTCTCAGTCACGCGCGGTGGTCTGGCTCGGGAGCGCGAAGCGTACCGGGAGGCGCAGAACCGCAAGCGCCAGAGTAAGGCCAAGCGTAAGGGTGCTGACAAGCCTGTCGAGGTTCCGACGGTGACCGAGAAGAACTGGCGGTATCAGCGGCGCGGCTACCACAACGAGGGCATGGCGGCCTACGCGGGGATGCTGCGCGAGAGCATCGAGGAGAACCGGCAGGCCGCAAAGGATGCGCTCGCTCCCACTCGTCCGCGCGGGGGCGATGCCGCGTGACCGACAGCCGGGCTTAGAACGTTGATGAGCGCGACCGCTCCGCTGTGGATGTTGAGTCACCGAAGGTGGCCGCTCAACAGGGCGGGTGGGTG
>NZ_JAGSXH010000199.1 GCF_018283645.1 Actinocrinis puniceicyclus
ACTCCTACCTGATCACCATCAGGCTGCACGGCGTCGACCCGATGAAGGCCATCCGCGACGCGCTGGCCGGCCGCGCCTGGACACCACTGCGGGCCGTCACAGCGCACTGACCCCGTAGTTGGTTACGGAAGCAGTAGCAATAGCGCGAACTCCGCGACAGGTTCCAGTTCCTCTGGCCATCACCCTAGTAATAATCAGAGTGGAGATGGTCTAATACGGGTAGTCGAGGATTTCTTCAAGAGCATATTCTAAATTGGTGAACCATGTCGTATCACTGGAGGGGACATGCACAGGATTCTCGTCTACCTGGCTGGAGTGGTGGCGCTCGGTCTTTTCTCGCTTATCCTTAACTTCCTGTTGATAATCCTCAAGTTCGGAAACATACGTTCGGTGCTTTTCGTGCGAAAGGTTGTTGTATTGCTACGAGGGGTGCCGGACGGAATGGCGCTCACCTGTACCGACAAAAAGGTTTCAGCTCTCTCCTTCGACTCGAAGGCGAACGCTCAGAAAGTCGTCCCGCTGTATACGGGTGTTCTCACGTGGCGTGGTGGGCCAAGACTTGCATTGCGTGTCCGCAAGAGCGCGAAGAGGCAGTTCTTGCTAAGGTCAACTATCTTCGGTCTCGTGTTTGTTCCGCTGATACTCGTCGGGCTTTGGCTTACGCTATTTGTAAGTTGGAAGATCGGCGGATCTATCGTCGTTTTACTTGCATTTCACCAGTGGATGCCATTCTATATCTGGGATTATCCTGCCGTATCGAGCCTGCTCCACGGGGACTAACCCGACCCGTTCATGAAGCGAGTACGAATTTTGAGATGCCGCTGAAGTGTCGGTCTCCGCTTACAGAATGCGGATGGCGCGAGTCTCGCTGATCGTCAGTTGGAAGGCGGGAAGGTCGGGCACGCGCTCCCGGTAGGCCTTGTACAAGCGGTGACACCCGTCGATGAGGATCGGGTTGCCGATGCCGTCGTCCGTCGCCAACAAAGCGAGGATGACCGGACGACTCAGATCGGTGCGCATGGCGTAGGCACGGTCGAAGTTTGGTGCGGGGGCGATGAGTGACGCAGGGTTGTCGTCGAGGCCGTAGAGGCGTGCCCACGCGTCGACTGGGAGGCGGCAGGCCAGCCGCGGCGTCTCGCGCAGGAGGCGGTGGGCTTCCTCGACGTCGAACGAGAGCGCGCCGAATTGGAAGATCTGCCGTTCGTGTGCGGGGATGGCGGGGCGGCATTGGGCGTGTGATTTTCCGGACACAGCTGTCTTAGATTCCTTATAACGGTGAAGGCTGGTGGGCGACTGTACGGGCGAACCACTCAAGCGTGGGCGTACCGGCGGCGGGCATGGGTCGCGCGGTAGCGGTCGCCGGGCTGTGGGATCCGGAGCGTGAGCCGCAGCGTTTCGGCCGCGCGGCGTGGCCAGGGGACGCGGCGGTGGTGCCCGGCGCCCGGTGTGGTCAGTGCGATGCGGACGGCGGCGAGTGCTACGAAGACAGTCAGGGGCATGGAGTGTGGCTCCCGGCGGGTGGTGATCACGGTTCGGGTCCATCACTGCGCGATCGGCGGATGAAGCGCCAGCCCTGCTCCACGATGCGCCAGGATTCGCGGGGCTCGATCGATGCGTTCTGCGTTCCGCTTTCGTATCCGCTTCGGGGACGGGCGACTTCTCCGACGCGCGAGACGCGACCTGGCTCGGCTCGCACAGCGTGTGGCTGGGTCGCGGAGGCGTTTGGTTCCGCCGTGGCGGTCAGGCGACCGAGCGTGCCTGCGCCGGGCGCGGTCAACGACCGTGCCCGGCGCGGGGTTGGGTTTTCAGCGTGCTGCGCGTACCGCAGCGGTGGCGGCCTTGTTGATCACGTCGATGGCGGCGACCGGGTCGGAGACCAGCGCGAGTGTCGTATGCGGGAGGCGCCGTCCGTAGGTGCTGAACGCAAGGTGCAGCAGGGCGCAGCCGGATGCGGCGAGCCGGGCGAGGCGGCGGCGCAGTCCTTCGTCTTCCTCAGCGACGAACATTGCGTCGGTGGCGATGATCAGCAGCCGCGCGGCGCCGGGGCGGGAGAGGCCGAGGGCGGCGTCGAGCGCGTCCGTGGCGACCGCGGGGACCTCGGTGTGAGCGTGGGCGGTGAAGGTGGTTACGTGCGTCGGGGCAGGGCCGGGCCGAGTGATCGCGGTGGCGCGGTGGCCGAAGGCGACGGTCGCGCTCGCGCTGTTCGGATCGGTCAGGCTCGTGGCGCGGGCCAGGATCCAGGCGGCGGAGGCGATCGGGTCGGCGGCCGCACTCATGGAGCCGGAGACGTCGACGGCGATTCCCACGCGCAGCGGCGGAGTCGGTACGGCGTGGCGGTGCGTTCGGGTGAACGGTTTGGCGGTCGGCAGGGCGCCTGCGGCTTTCTGCGCGTCGCGGGTGAGGGCGCCGCGCATGTTCAGCCGTCCGGGCGGAAGTTCACTGTTTACGGTGGTTACGGCGCGCTCCCGGTACGCGGCGGCGCGCAGCGCGCGAGCCAGAGCCCCGGCGGCAGCGTTCTCCGCGCTCGTCGGCGGGCGGGTACCGGTGACCGGTCCGCCGCGCGTGCGGCCGGTCCCGCGGTGCTTGCCGAAGACCTGCTTGGCGGCATCCTTCGCGGTTTCGGCAGGGTCAGCCGCCGGGAACGGGTGCTCCCACGCGACCGCACGGCCGACCGCAGTCGAGGTCTCCGCGATCGCCTTCGCGAGTGCTCCGGGGATCGGGGACGCGGTCTCACCGGCGCCGTCGGGTACGGAGGCGGTCTCGCTCTCCGAGCCGGTCTCGGTACCCGGGCCCGAGGGTGCGCCGTGCGGCTCGTCCTTCGTCTTCTCGTCGGCGTTCTCGTGCACGAGGCTGCTCCATTTGGCCGCCAAGTCCAGCAGCCCGGAGGTGTCCTCGTCGTCGAGGCCGTGCGCGGCGGTCCAGATCTTCTCCAGTTCGGCCAGGGTGTCGGCGCCGAGGATCGATTCGGCGGCGGCGCGCACGGCGGCGGTTTCGGCCGGTTCGAGGATCCCGGCGCTCTCGCGGCCGAGGATCAGGGCGGCGGCGGTCGCGGCGGCGTAGGGGCCATCGGGCGGCGTGGCGCTGATTTCGTCGAGTACGAGGTTGACGGCGCAGGCGCGCAGCCATACTCGGTCGTGGGGGCGGCGGGCGATGTGGCGCGCCTCGATTCGGGATTCTTCGAGCAGTTCGGCGGCGTGCGCGACGGCCGAGGGGGTGTCGGCGTCCGGCAGCCATCGGGAGTGGCGGGCGTGGGCGGCCTCGTGGGTGAGCGCGCCGTATGCGGCCGGGTAGCGGTGCTCGTCTCCGGTGCGGTGTGGGCGGATGCTGGCGGGCGGAATCGGGAAGATCTTCGCGTCGAGGTCGATGGTGGCGGTGGCGGGCGTGAACTGCGCTGGGGCGCCGGAGGAGGTGCCCGCCGGGTTGACGGTCACGAGGAGATCGTCGCGGTCGGCCAGGATGCAGGCGTGGTCGGCGAGGATCGGACCGAGCGCCGCCCACGCGTCGAGGGTGGCGGCGTCGGGAGCGCTCGCGCTCGTCGGTGCCGTGGCTTCGTCGGGGGCGCTTGCGTCGGGCGTCGGAGCGCACTCGGGTGAGTGGCGGCGGATGTGGTCGTGCACAGGCATGGTCAGGCTCCTGAGAAAGTCGAGGGTAGTTTTCGCGTCGAACCGGGCGCGGGCGGCCGATAGCCGGGGCGGTCGGCCGCCCGCGCGGTCACGTGTTACAGCTGCTTGCCGAGGGCGAGGTGGGTGATGTCCTTGCCGAGCGCGGCCTTCAAGACGGTGGCGACGGTGTCGCGGTCCTCGGCCGGGGCGATGCCCAGCAGGTTGGACCAGGCGGCGTCCTTGCCGAGGATGGTCTGGATCTTGTGGAAGGCGAGCAGTTCGCGCAGTTGTGGCGCCCACCCGATTTCGCCCTTGCTCTTGCGGGTGGCCAGGTTCCGGGCGACCCGCACCGCCGAGGCGTCGATCTTGAGGGTGCGGGCGAGGTCGTAGTCGGAGGAGACCTCGATCTGCACGCTGAACCGTGAGGACAGGGCGTCTGAGAGGATCGCGCCGTGCACGTTCGGGTTGTGCCCGGCGACCACATAGAAGCCCTCGGCAGCGGTGATCGTCTCGCCCTTGTGCTCCTTGACCGTGATCTGGCGCCGCCCGTCCATGCCCGGGTAGAGGGCCGCGAGCACGGTCGGCGGGATCAGGGTCGCGTCGTCGAGGAAGAGCACCCTTCCCTCCTGCATCGCGATCACGAGGGGCCCGTAGACGAATTCGTATCCGCCGTCCGGGCGCTGAGTGTAGGAACCGATCAGGTCACTGACTTGGGTGTCTCCGTCTCCGCAGACCGTGATCGCGTCCGGGAACGCGGCCTCGACCAGGGAGGTCTTTCCGGTTCCGGGCGGACCGTACAGCAGCGCAGGCACACCCTCGGCGCGCAGCGTGCGCAGCGCGGCGACATCGGAAGTGTCCGCCAGCGTGCGCGGGTGATACGTGCTGCCATTCGGGCGCGGGAGCGGCGAACGGCCATCCCATGCGGGAACCGGCGACGCTGCGGGATCCGGCGCCGCCGTGGTCGCCGGTGCGACCGGTGCGGGTGCCGCGGCGTGCTCGGCCTTCTTCGGAGCGCGCGTCCGGGCCGGTTTCGGCGCGGCGGGTGCCGTTACAGTCGGCGCTGAGACGTGCGCCGTTGCGGCGGCGTGCGCGGTGGCGGGCGTGGCGGAGTAGGTACGTGGTTTGTCGTTGACGCGCGCCGCGTGCCCGTGCGCGGTCAGCCATTCCAGCGCGTTGCCGACGGCGCCGCCCGACTTGTTGCCGACGAGCTTCGCTGCCTGCGTGACCGTGAACGTGTCGCCTGGGTTGTCGGCAAGCAGTCGGGCGACGGTGGCGCGCAATGCTCCGCGCGCCGCCTTACTGCCCGGGAGGGGTGCGGAGGGCGCGGCGGACGGTTCAGGTTCCGGCGCCGTCGGGTCAGGCTCGGGAGCGACGGTCGGCGTGGTGCAGTCCGCTTCGGGTGCGCCGTCGGATACGGGCGCTGGTTCCGGCGAGTCGGTCGGCTCGTCGACGTCCGCCGGTTCGGGAGCGGTGCTCAGCCTCCGGGGCGCGGTGTCGCTCGGCGCGGGAGAGGGTGCGGGTGTGGCATGGTCAGGCGCGGTAGCCAGTTGCTGCAGCGCCGTGGTGAGCAGCGCGGGCAGCGCCGCCGAGAGCGCGGTGAGCATGTCGGGCGGCAGGGTCGGCGCAGCGGCCGAGGCGGTCACGGTCATCGCAGGGTCTTTCCTTACCATTGATGGCATTTCGCAGGGTGTACGGTGGTTGCGGGACCGGGCCATTAGCGGTGGTCCGGTCCCGCCCCTTTTTGGGGCGGGACTATTCATCCTTTTCAGGATCGTGAATCGGTGTATTCCGATTACTTTCCCGTGGTTCCGGGATTTCCCGGCCACACATGAACCATATCTCGACGTTGATTACATGTGAAGCGGACACCGGTACGACTTTCCCGTGGATTTTGGTCGCTATTCCTCGAAATGAGAAGGCGATATCGGGCGTATAGGTGCGGATTTCGAGGATTCCTCTGCGGCGCGGTGCGTTTTCCGTCGGCGTGCGATTCGCAATCGATGGTTCGGCCGAAGGCGCGAAATGCCGAGCGCGGCGCGGGCATGCGGCCGCCGCGCCGCCAGTCAGCACGCTGTGCGAACGCTGTGCGCGCCGACGCCCAGGAGGCGCTCATTCGCCCGGCGCGAGTTGGTCTCACGGTTCGCTCCGGCCGTGCTGGCCATCGGCCGGCTTTGGGCAGACCGACCGCGGGCAGGACCTGTGCTGTGGGAACCGGCTTACGCACACCACCAGGCGAGGAAGGCCAGACACCGCCACCGACGGCGACTCGCGGGAGATAGGGCGGATAGACCTATCGGCCTTCACGCGGGAGTGTCGGCTCCGGGCGCACGGCCTGCAGCTTCGGCCGTGGACAGGGCGTCCATCCGGATGGACAGGGCGGTGGACACCGCGGTGGACACCGTTATGGACAGGTCGGTGGACCTATGTACGTGCTGCCCGAGTCGAGTACTCACCGCGCTCCAACTCTTTTCCGGTCGGCATGAGCCGATGACTGCTCGACCACACAGGAAAAGAGTTCATGAAACTCGGGAGGGCCATTTTTGCTGCATGGAACGGTTCTATGTTATTCCCTGTCGCGTCTATAGCATACATGAATATTTGATTTGCTGGCGCAGTTTAAGCATCTATTTTCCCTGTTCCCATAACAGGGAATGGAAGCGAATGAGTGAGCCAATTTCACCCTCAGCGTGAGGTCGTCAGGTGACCAAGAAAAGCCTCTTAGCCTCGATGATTCGGGCGTGGTAGCCGCTTGACTCGCCGTCGGTCTGGTCCGGTTTGTCCCTGACGGTGTGGGGCCGGGTCGTCGCGTGTCGCTGCGGTCTGCGCCGGTTTCCACGGGGCCGGGGTGGTGCGGGGTCCTTTCGTG
>NZ_JAGSXH010000019.1 GCF_018283645.1 Actinocrinis puniceicyclus
GACCGCGCCCCCGCCAGCCACGCCGGGTCGATCTCGTCGGCCCCGTCGATCAGGTAGGCCGCGGCCCCGGCCCGTTCGGCCACCTCGACCAGCCGCTTGGAGTTGGACGAGTTCTGCGATCCGACCACCAGCACCACGTCCACCTCGGCGGCGATGTCCCGGATGGCCCGCTGCCGGTTGGTGGTCGCGTAGCAGATGTCTGACGACGGCGGCTCGACGATGGCCGGGAAGGTGGCGCGCAGCGCGGCCACGATGTCCTCCGCCTCGTCCTCCGCCAGCGTGGTCTGCGTCAGATAGGCCAGCCGCGCGGGATCCTCCACGTCCAGTTCCTTGGCCTGCCTGGCGTTCTCCACCAGCCGGATGCGCGGGTTCCGCGGGTCCGGATCCTCGCCCAGGAGCCCCTCGGACTCGTCGTGGTTGGCGTGCCCGATGAACACCACCGTGTTGCCGTCGCGCAGCGCGCGGCGCGCCTCGGTGTGCACCTTGGCCACCAGCGGGCAGGTCGCGTCCACGACCGCCAGCCCGCGCAGCGCCGCGTCGTCCCGCACCGAGGGCGCGACCCCGTGCGCGGACAGCACGACCGGCGCGTCATCGGGCACCTCGTCGATCTCCTCGACGAACACGGCGCCGCGCCGCTCCAGGTCCGCCACCACGTAGGCGTTGTGCACGATCTGCCGCCGCACGTACACCGGGGCGCCGTAGCGCTCCAGCGCCTCCTCCACGATCTCGATGGCGCGTTCCACACCCGCGCAGAAGGAGCGCGGCGAAGCCAGCACGACGCGCCGGTGCGGGCTGAGCGCGTCGCTCCACCGCTCCAGCGCCGGAACCACCCGGGTCAGCAACTGCAGCGCGGCCCGGCCCCGCGGCACCGTGGCCGGGTGGTACAGACTGGTCTCCGCGTCGTCCACGATCACCCGCACCACGGCGAACGGCTGGTTGGTCAGCGTGCCGAGCCACGAGGACTCCAGGTCCACCGCGGCCGCGCCCTCCGCGGCCAGCACGCGGCGGCGCGAACCGAGGGCCAGCCGGTCGGTGGTCGCGATCGGCCCGAGGTGCACCCGGACCGGCGCCGAGCCGGGCGCGCCGGACTTCAGGCCGAGCGCCCGGATCGCCGCGGCCAGCAGCGGGGCGGCCGGGCTGCGCACGACCGAGCCCTCCGGGCCGCGCACCTCGCTGGCGACCACGATGTCCCCGGCCCGCACGTGCGGCGCGACACCGCCGGCCACCCCGGCGACGATCAGCCCGTCGTCGTCGCGAGGCAGGACCCGTACGGCGTTGCGGGCACGCTGGCCCACCCGCACGACGCGGGTGTCTCTGGTCCCGGTCAGGCCGCGCTCCAGGGCGCGGGCCTCGATGGCGAGCGCGGCCGCGATGGTGAGCTTCGGCGGGCGCCCGGTCGGATCGGATACGACGTTCACGGGGACTCCACGAGACGTTCGGCCAGATAGCGCCCGAGCGCGGTCAGCGGGAAGACAAGCCGGTACAGGTGGTAGTTGATGTAGAAGTCGCCGGGGAAACCGGTGCCGGTGAACAGGTCCTCGTCCCAGGTCCCGTCCTCGCGCTGGGTACGCGCCAGATACTCGATCCCGCGGTCGGCCGCGGCGCGCGCCGCGGCCGACCGCGGGTGCTCGCCCGGTTCCTGCGCCGCCAGCAGCGCGAGCAGCGCCCACGCGGTCTGCGACGCGGTCGACTCGCCGCGCCCGATCCACGCGCGCTCGACGTACGAGCGAAGGTCCTCGCCCCAGCCGCCGTCGGGGTTCTGATGCCCGATCAGCCAGGCCGCGGCCCGGCGCACCGCCGGGTGATCGCGGGCGACCCCCGCCTCGATCAGCGCCGGGACCGCGGCCCCGGTGCCGTACACGTGGTTGGCGCCCCAGCGGCCGAACCAGGAGCCGTCCGCCTCCTGATGCTCCAGCAGCCAGCGCACGCCGCGCCGGACCCGCGGGTCGCGCGCCCGGCCGCGGATGGCCAGCGCCTCGACGATGTGGGCGGTCACGTCCGCCGAGGGCGGGTCGATCACCGCTCCGAAGTCGCAGAACGGCAGCTTGTTGACAAGCTCGCGGGTGTTGTCCGCGTCGAAGGCGCCCCAGCCGCCGTCCCTGCTCTGCATTCCGGCCATCCAGCGCATACCGCGCTCGATCGCGCCGTCCAGGGCGGCCGCCCGGCCCTCGTCGGCGCCCTGGGCCGCGCGGTGCAGCGCGATGATCACCTCGGCGGTGTCGTCGGTGTCCGGGTAGCCGTCGTTGGCGAACTCGAAGGCCCAGCCGCCCGGGGCCAGGCCGGGACGGCGCACGGCCCAGTCACCGCGCACCGTGATCTCCTCGTCCAGCAGCCAGTCCGCCGCCTTCACGATCGCCGGGTCGCCCCCGGCGACTCCCGCGTCGGTCAGCGCCACCACGGCCAGCGCGGTGTCCCACACCGGGGACTGGCAGGCTTCCAGCCGGCGCACCGGCCCGTCCGGGGTCTGCTCGCGGACCAGGAAGCCTTCAAGCCCTTCGAGACCCGCCCGGATGACCGGATGGTCGAGCGAAAAGCCCATCAGATGCAGCGCCATGATCGAGTACACCCAGGGCGGCTGGATCCCGCCCCAGCCCCCGTCCGCCTCCTGCCGGGCCACGATCCACTCGGCCGCGCGCTTGAGCGCCGCCTTCCGCATCGGCTTGCGGCGCAGCAGTTCGTAGCGGTGCAGCAGCCTGTCCGCGCGCTGGAAGAAGCCTGCCGTCGTCGCGGCCGGGGAGAGCGGCGGCTCACCCGCGCCGGTACGCAGCTCGTCGATCCCGAAGGGCAGCGGGCGGCTCGGCCGGAAGTGCGAGACCACGGTCAGCGGCACCACGGTCTGGCGGGCCCAGCAACCCCAGTCGTAGATGTTCAGCGGGACCTGCGGCGGCAGGAAGATCAGCTCCGGCGGCATCACCGGCAGCCGCTCCCAGTCCCACAGGCCGAACAGCGCCAGCCAGATGCGGGTGAACACCCGGGTGCGCTCGACGCCGCCCTGAGCCTGGATCCACTCCACCGCGAGCTTCATGTGCGGTGCGTCGGGTGCGTCTCCGGCCAGCTTGAGCGCGATGTAGGCCTCGACGGTGGTGGACAGCTCCGCCGGCCCGCCGTGGAAGGTCGCCCAGGTGCCGTCCTGGCGTTGCTGCGACCGGATCCACCGGGCCGCGGCCTCGGTCTCCCGCGCCGAGCGGATGCCCAGGAACTCGCGCAGAAGCAGGTCCTCCGCGTCCATGGTGACGTTGGTCGCCAGTTCGCCCTTCCACCAGCCCGCGGGGTCCTGCAGCGCCAGCAGGTGATCCCGCGCGCGCTCGGCGGCGCGCCGCGCCGCCTCCAGCGGCCCGGGCTCGGTGCCCGCCGCCACCGGCCGATCCGCGATTGCCGTCATCTCCAGGTCCTCCTCGTGCCCGCCCCTACCACGCTCGCCGCAGCAGAAACCTGGTCACCTCGGTGAGATCGCCGAGGGCCGCCGGCTGCGCCGCCAAGCGGTCCAGCCGCGCCAACGCCTCGTTGGTGTGCAGGTCGGCGCGCTGCTCGCACCACGCGCGGCCGCCGGCCTCCTCCACGAGCTTGGCCGCGAGGGTCACGTCCTCCTCGGACAGCTCGCCGGGCGAGGCCAGCAGCGCGGCGAGCCGTTCGCCCGCGCGGCTGCCGGAGGCGAGCGCGGCCACGACCGGGGCCGAACGCTTGCGGGCACGCAGATCCGCGGCCACCGGCTTGCCGGTGCGCTTCTCGTCGCCCCAGATCCCGAGCATGTCGTCGACCAGCTGGAAGGCCATGCCCACGTGGTGTCCGTACTCGGCCAGCAACCGGGCGTTCGCGGCCGCCTCGCCGTCCTGCGCATCCCCGGGCGGCAGGTCGCCGCGCACGCCGTACCAGGCGATCGCGCCGAGCGAGGCGGAGACGGACAGCAGCGAGGCGGTCTTGCCCGCCTCCATCCGCAGGCACTGCTCCAGCGTGGCGTCCTGACGCTGCGCCAGATGCAGGTCATCGCACTGACCCGCGATCAGGACCTGCACCGACGCGGTCAGCGCCTGCTGCGCGCCCATCGCGCCGCGCCGGGCCAGCACCTCGAAGGCGAGCGTGTGCAGCGCGCACCCGGCCAGCAGCGACTGGTTCGCCCCGAAGACGGTCCACGCGGTCGGCCGGTGATGGCGGGTGCGGTCCTCGTCCATGATGTCGTCGTGCAGCAGGGAGAAGTTGTGGATCAGCTCGACCGCGCAGGCCGCGTCGAGCACCTCGGGTTCGTCTCCGGCCGCGCCGGCCGCCCGCGCGCCCAGAACGGCAAGGGCCGGACGCAGCGACTTGCCGGAGCCGCCCTCCACGTCCCAGCCGAAGTGGAACCGCGCGATCTCGCGCAGGAGCGGGTGCAGCCCGTCCACGTGGCGCTGCAGCACCGGGTCTACGAGTTCTTTCATCACGGCGAGAATATGCGGTGCCTGTCGGTCCATCAGCCTTCTCCCGTCGTCTGGTCAACAACCAGTCTCGCAGCGTTGATTCCGCTGCGCACCGCGCTTTCCATCGTGTCCGGCCAGCCGGTGGCGGTCCACGCCCCGGCGAGGTAGACCCCTGACATTCCGGTCGCCGGTCCCGGCCGCAGCGAAGCGCTGCCGCGCTCCTGACGGAACGTCGCGTGCCGCTCGCGGGTCACGAACACCTCCTCCAGCCCGGCGTCGGCAGCCTGCGGCAGCAGCCGCGCCAGTTCGGCCTCGAACAACGCGGCCAGCTCGCGCGTCGGCGTGTCGGCGAACTCGTCCGCGGCCGAGACGGTGACCGCCAGGTACCGCCCCGGCGGGCCGTCCAGGCCGCTGGCCGCGGTCCGGTCGAAGATCCACTGCGCCGGGCTGTCCACCGCGGCCAGGAACGGGCCGTCCAGCACGGGCCGGTCGTAGCGCAGGTGGATGTTGAGGATCGGGCTGTGGCCCAGCTTGCCGAAGGCGGTGGGGTGGTGCGGCTGCGGCAGCAGCGTGGCGGCCACGTCGTGCGGCACCGCCAGCACGATCGCGTCGGCGGCCAGGTCGCTGCGCAGGCCCGAGCGGTCCACCACCGTGACCGCGCGCTGCTCCCGTTCGCCGGTCAGCGGCTCGGCCTTGGTCGCCCTGAGCACCCGCACGCCGGCGGCGTCCAGCGCCTTGCCCGCCGACTCGTCGTGGATCCGGCCGAGCGGCACCGTGGCGTATCCGAGATCCGCGCCGTCGTTGGTCTCCAGCAGCCCGGTGCGGAACACCTTGGCCGCCAACGCGAGTGAGGCGTCGTCAGGCGCGATGTTCAGCGTCGCCGTGGAGATCACCGACCACAGCCGGTCGATAGCGGCCTGGGACTGGCCGTGCTCGCGCAGGAACTGCCCGAAGCCGCGCGCATCCGCCCGCTCGCTGCCCGGATCGGTGCGGCGCAGCGCGAAGGCCGGGCCGCCGAGCCGGACCCGGTCCCGCAACGGCAGCAGGCCGTAACCGCCGAGCGCGAACGCGAGATGCAGGGGCGCGGGCAGACGCGTGCGCCGCAAACGGGCCGTGCTCGCGTCCGAGGCTGATTTCAGCGGGATGTCCAGCCGGTCCTGAAGGTGCGTCAGGCCGCTGTCCGGTCCCGCTCCCAGACGGTCGAGCAGGCCGCGGTACGCGGTGCAGCAGCGCAGGAACACGTGCTGGCCGTTGTCCACGGTCAGCCCGCCGCGCCGGTACGAGGTGGCCCGCCCGCCCAGCCGCGGCCGGGCCTCCACCACCGTCACCGCCCAGCCGCGCTCGGCCAGCACCAGCGCCGCGGTGATCCCGGCCAGGCCGCCGCCGACCACGACCGCGCGCCGCTCCCGTAAGCCCGGGCTCATGATCGCGGCGCCGGCAGGATCAGCGCGCCGAGCGCGACGGAAAGCTTCCGCGCCGCCGGCACCGACACGCGGGTGGAGAGCACCGCCTCCGGCTTCGCCTCGATCCGGTGCAGCAGCGCGCGATAGATCCCGGAAAGCGCGCCGCAGCAGGCGCGTGAGCGGCGGTCCAGCAGCGGCAACAGGCGCAGGCCCTCGGCGTAGAGCTGCTCCGCTCGCTGCGCCTCGGCGCGGATCAGCGGGAGCAGCCGCCCGTCTTGCGGGTCCAGATTCCCTTCCGCGTTCAGCCGCAGGACGCAGCCGTGCGCGTCCAGATCCTCCTGCGGCAGGTAGACGCGGCCGTTGGTCAGGTCCTCGCGCACGTCGCGCAGGATGTTGGTGAGCTGGAGCGCGAGACCGAGCGTGTCGGCCAGCGCGTTGGCCACGGAGGGCTCCGTGCGCAGCGCCGGCGGGTCGAAGACGCCGAGCGACAGCCGCCCGATCGAACCGGCCACGCACCGGCAGTAAACGGCCAGCTCCTCCCACGTGCGGTAGGAGGTGCCGAGCTGGTCCATCTCACAGCCGTCGATCAGCTCGCCGAACGCGCCGAGGTCGAGCGGATAGCGCGCGGCCGAGTCCGCGAGCGCGAGCAGCACAGGGTCGTCCGGGAAGTCGCCCGGCGCGGCGACCTGCTTGCGCGCTTCGTCCAGCGCGGCGTTCTTCGCCGCCGCGGGCAGGTCCCCGTCGCCGATGTCGTCCACTCGGCGGGCGAAGGCGTAGACGGCGGAAAGCGCCTGCCGCTTGGGAAGCGGCAGCAGCCGGATCCCATAGGCGAAGTTGCGCGCCTCGGCGCCGACGATGCGCTCGCACTGCGCGTAAGCGGCCGCCACATCCGGGGTCCTCGAACTCGACCCGGGCCGCACGGCGGCGGCCGGGTCCGGGGAGAGGGTGTCGGGCGGCTGGTGGATCGGGGCCGCCGGGCGCCGGTTCTCGTCGCTGGTCTGCACGTGAATCACCTAACCCTGGTTCAGCGTCGGCGGCCCAGGAACACCCCGGCCGCCGCGCGCAGGGTCGCGCCGGTCGTGGGTTTGGGCGTGGCGGCCAATACGTCGTAGTCGGCGCGGCGCAGCGCGGTCAGGGTCGCCCGGCCGCCGGCCACGTAACCGGTCACCGCGGGCCTGGCCCAGCCGCGCAGCCGCCGGGCCAGCGGCACGCCCCGGCTCAGCAGCACCGCGGCCCGCCCCGCCTCCCAGCGAAGTAATGCCCTGACATCCTCGTCGGCGTGTCCCCGGGCCAGGTCGGGCTCGGACACGCCGAACGCGGTCAGGTCCTCGCGCGGCAGGTAGATGCGCCCGGCGCGAAGGTCTTCGCCGACATCCTGCAGGTGCTCGATGACCTGCAGGCCGGTGCACACCGCGTCGGAGTCGGCGATGTTCTGCTCGTCGGCCTGGCCGGCGAGGTACAGCACCACCCTGCCCACCGGGTCGGCCGACAGCTTGCAGTACTGCACCAGTTCCGCGAACGTGGCGTAGCGCAGCTTGTGCTGGTCCATCAGGTTCGCCGCCACCAGGTCGTGGAAGGGCTCGATGGGAACGCGCCCGTCCCCGGTGATCCGCAGCAGCCCGCGCACCGGCTCCAGCAGCGGCGTCGCGCCCGAGGACAGCCTGGCGAGGTCCGCGTCCACCTCGTTGAGCGCGGCGATCCTGTCGCCGCCGTATTCGTCGCCCAGGTCGTCCACGTACCGGGCGAAGGTGTAGAACGCGGCCAGGTCCGCGCGCGCCTGCCGGGGCAGCAGCCGCAGCGCGACCGGGAAGTTCTCCGCCTGTTCCTTCCGCGCGATCGCGTCCCGGTCGGGACTGACCACCTGGTCCGGCATGCCGGACCGCCCGGTCCCCTCGCCGGTCACCTCGCCGCCGCCGGCGGCCCTCGTCTCCTCGCTCACCGCCGCTGCATCGCCTGCTTGACCAGGGTGCGGCCGAAGTCCCACATCAGGCCGGTGCCCCGGTGCGCGTCCCGCATCACGTCGTCGAACGCGTCGACGAAGCGGTCCACCTCGGTCTCGGTGATGTTCAGCGGCGGCAGCAGCTTGATGACGTCCATGTGGTCTCCCGCCACCTGGGTCAGGATCCGGTGCCGCTGGAAGAGCGGGACCACCACCATCTGCGCGAACAGGCCCGTCCTGGCCGCCTGCAGGGTGTTCCACCCGGCCTTGAGCTTGAGCGAGGAGGGCTTGCCGAACTCGAACCCGATCATCAGGCCGCGTCCGCGTACGTCGCAGAGCAGTTCGTAGCGTTCCATCCGCTCGGCCAGCCGGGATTGCAGCAGCGCGCCAATCCGCGCCGAGTTCTCCACCAGCTTCTCGTCCTCGACCACCTGGAGCGCGGCCAGGCCCGCGGCCATCGCCATGGCGTTGGACCCGAAGGTCGAATCGTGCACCAGCACCCGGTCCATCGAGGAGTAGACCTTCTCGAAGATCCAGTCCTTGGCCAGGGTCGCTCCCACCGGGATGAATCCACCGGACAGCGCCTTGGCGACGGCCACGATGTCCGGCTCGACGCCCTGCTCGTGCTCGTAGGCGAAGAACTTCCCGGTGCGCCCTATCCCCGTCTGCACCTCGTCGCAGATCAGCAGCGCGCCGTGGGCGCGCAGCCGTTCCTGGGCGGACCTCAGGAAGCCGGGCGGCGGGATGTTGACGCCCTTTCCCTGGATCGGCTCGATCAGCAGCGCGGCCACGTCGCCGCGGGCCAGTTCCCGCTCCAGCGCATCCAGGTCGCCGAGCGGCACGGCCGTGTCCGGCAGCAGCGGGTCGAAGCCGCGGCGGAACTCCTCGGCGCCGTTGACCGACAGCGAGCCGGTGGTCAGGCCGTGGAACGCGTGGTCGCAGTAGAGGATCCGGCTGCGCCCCGTCGCGTAGCGCGCGAACTTGAGCGCCGCCTCGACCGCCTCGGTGCCGCTGTTGCCGAAGTACACCCGGTCCAGGTGCGGCGCGTAGGCCAGCAGTTTCTCCGCGAGCAGCCCGGCCAGCAGCGGCGAGTCGAACTGCACCAGGTCGGCCAGTTGCGCGTCGAGCACCTGGTGCAGCGCGGCGCGGATCGCCGGGTGGTTGCGGCCGGCGGCGAACACCCCGAAGCCGGAGAGGAAGTCGAGGTATTCGTTGCCCTGCTCGTCGTAGAAGTACGCACCCTGCGCCCGGACGTAGGTCCGGTCGAAGCCGATCGCGTGCAGCATCCGCGGCAGCTGCGGGTTGACCATCCTGGCCTGCAGGCCGTGGGCCTCGCCGGTGCGCGCGCGGATGAGCCCGGGCAGATCCAGGCCGCCCGCGCCGGGTGCCTGCCCGCTGTGATCCGCGCTGTCGATCACACTGTCCATCGACGATTACCGCCCTTCCGGCCGCCGCCTCGCCGGGGCCGCCTACCCGCGCCGGGAGCGCTGGAACCGTTCCCGGGCAATGGCGCTCACCCCGAAACGCCCTGCCTGTCCGGGCTGATACTACGGTGACGATCACTTCTCGGCGCCGCCGCGCCAGGCGGCTTTCCCGGAACTGTGGATATCGTGCGCCGGACGGTTGGCTGGGCGCGCCCGGCGGGAGGGCGGCACCCGTCGCCGGCCCGGGCGCCGCCGCCGGATCCGGCCGACATTCTTGAGATGGTCTGAACCTAGTCTCAGACGCCTTTCAAGGAGCGCGGGCACGCTCTCGGTATGACCGAGACGCAGCACACCCAGCCTCCCGTCCAGCCGCACCCCTATCAGGCCAGCCAAGGGGAGTACGCCTGGCACAGCGCCGGTCAGCCTCAGGCGCCGCAGGTCTACCCGCCCGGGCCGTCCGGTCCCGCAGCCGGGCCCCAACCCGGCCCGGCGTACGCGCCCGAACCGCGCCGGCGCTCCCCGGTGAAGTTCGGTCTCGGCGCGGTCGCCGCCTTCGTCGTCGTCTCCGCCGGGATCGGCGGCGTGGCCGGCTCGTACTTCGGCTCCGCGCGCGCCGCCTCCTCCAGCGTGGTCACCTCGATCACCGGGGCCGGCACCGCGACCGCGGCCACCCCGATCGGGAAGGTCGCCGCGGCGGTCCTGCCCGGCGTCGTGCAGGTCGACGAGACCACCGCCGCCGCCTCGGGGGTCGGCTCCGGAATGATCATCTCCTCCGACGGGAAGATCGTCACCAACGACCACGTCATCGCCGACTACGTTGCCAACGGCGGACAGCTGACCGTCACCCTGTATAACGGCAAGACCTACAGCGCCAAGGTGATCGGGTACATCGCCGCCGACGACATCGCGGTGCTCCAGGCAGAGGGCGTCTCCAGTCTGACCCCGGTCGCCTTCGCCGACTCGGCCAGGGTCCAGGTCGGCGACGAGGCCATCGCCATCGGCTCGCCCGACCAGCTGCAGAACACGGTCACCAGCGGCATCGTCTCCGCGGTCAACCGCAAGGTGTCCATCACCGAGTCCACCGACAACGGCGGCGGTTTCCCCGGCTTCGGCTGGCGCGGCTTCGGCTCGACCACGACGGTGAGCTACAACGCGATCCAGACCGACGCCTCGATCAACCCCGGCAACTCCGGCGGACCGCTGCTCGACTCCTCCGGCCGGGTGATCGGCATGAACTCGGCCATCTACTCCTCGGCCGGCGCGTCATCCAGTTCCGGATCGGTGGGCCTCGGCTTCGCCATTCCCTCGAACACGGTCACCGCGGACGTGGCCAAGATCGAGAACGGCGGCGGCGACGCCGCCGGCTCGGCAGTCTCCTGACCCGGCGGCCCGCCGGCCCGGCAGCGACACACGTGGGAGAGGCGCCCTCCTGGAATCCGGCGTGTCGGTGATCGTCGCGCGGCGCTACAGTGACCGGCGTGCCGGAAACCGTCCCGGCACGCCGGTGGCGCGTCCGGAGCAGGTTCACGAGATCACACCGAGCGCCACCGACCTCCCTCACCCCCGGAGGCCGCCATGGATGCCGCGCGCCGCGCGCTGTTGCCGACCGAGGAAGCCGTCGCGCTCCTCGACCTGACCACCGAGCTCGCCGAGAAGGAACTCGCGCCGCGCGTGAGCGAGTACGAGGAGGCACATCGCTTCCCGCGCGAGCTGTTCCGCGTCCTCGGGCGTTCCGGACTGCTCGGCCTGCCCTACCCCGAACAGTACGGCGGGGGCGCGCAGCCGTACGAGGTCTACCTTCAGGTCGTCGAGGAGTTGTCCCGCCACTGGCTGGCCGTCGGCATGGGCGTCTCGGTGCACACCCTTTCCTGTCACGCGCTGGCGCACTACGGCGACGAGCGGCAGAAAGAGCGCTGGCTGCCCGACATGGTCGGCGGCGAACTGCTCGGCGCATACTGCCTGTCCGAACCCGCCCACGGCTCCGACGCGGCGCATCTGGGAACGCGTGCGGTGCTCGACGGCGACGAATACGTGGTCGACGGCACGAAGGCGTGGATCACACACGGTGGCGAGGCGGACTTCTACACCGTGTTGGTGCGTACCGGCGAGCACGGCGCGCGCGGTATCACGGCACTGCTCGCCGACGCGCAGACTCCCGGGCTGAGTGCCGCGCCGCCGGAACGCAAGATGGGCCTGCGGTCCTCGACGACCGCTCAGGTGCGCCTGGAGGGCGCGCGCATCGCGGCCGAACGCAGGCTGGGGGCCGAAGGCCAGGGTTTCGCCATCGCGATGGACGCGCTGGACGCGGGCCGCCTCGGCATCGCCGCGTGCGCGGTCGGGCTCGCGCAGGCCGCGTTCGACGCCGCGGTCTCCTACGCGCGCGACCGCGTGCAGTTCGGCAAGCCGATCATCGAGCACGACGGCGTCGGCTTCCTGCTCGCCGACATGGCCACCCGGTTGGAGGTGGGCCGGGCCGGCTACCTCGCGGCCGCCCGGCTGCGCGATCTCGGCCTGCCGTTCACCCGCCAGGCGGCGGCGGCGAAGCTGTACTGCACCGACGCCGCGATGCAGACGGCGATCGACGCGGTGCAGGTTTTCGGCGGCTACGGCTACACCACGGATTTCCCGGTCGAGCGCTACCTGAGGGAAGCCAAGGTGCTGCAGATCGTCGAGGGCACGAACCAGATCCAGCGGCGGGTCATCGCCCGCGCTCTCGTCCGGTAAACCCCGCGAACCACACCAGTCACCGGCGCATGGTGCCGTCCCTGCGCTGCCGCGTGCTGCACTTCACCGGAACGTGGCCGGTTTCACGCCCCACACCCGCGCGTGGTTGGGTAGGTTTCTTGTCGGAACTCTTAGTGATGGAGACCGAAGCAGGGCTCGTGGGGGGGCCGGCACGGTGCGTTGAGGGTTCTTCGGGCGGGGCCGCCACGGTCCGCGCGCGAAGAGTTTGCGGACAGTGCGGTTCCGGCGGGTTTGGGGGCGTTTGGGAGAGAGCGGGATCGTCGAACGAGAGGCAGGCGCACTGGCCATGGCGGATCGGGCCGACCACTCCTGGCGCGGGGGCCTGCGGCTCTTCGGCGTCGCGCACCTCGTCGCGATCAGCTGCCTCGTCGGAGCGTACCTCGTCGACGGGCTGCACGGCCTGACGGTCGCGGCGCTGCTCGGCGTGCTTGAGGTCGCAGTGTCCTTCGACAACGCGATCGTCAACGCCACGGTGCTCGCCCGGATGGGCCAGTTCTGGCAGCGGATGTTCTTCACCGTGGGCATCGTGATCGCCGCGATCGGCATGCGGCTGCTCGTGCCGCTGGCGATCGTGTCCGTGGGTGCCCGGCTCAGCCCGGATTCCGCGGTCAGGCTGGCGTACTCCGATCCGCTGCGTTACCGGGACGTGCTGATCGCGGCGCAACCCGGCATCGCGGCCTTCGGCGGGGCGTTCCTGCTGATGATCTTCTTCGGCTTCGTCTTCGAGGAGCGGCAGGAGACCTGGATCGGCTGGATCGAGCGGCCGCTGCGCCGGCTGGGCCGGCTACCCCGGATCGCCGAGGTGCTGGTGCTGGCCTTCGCGCTGGTCGCGGCCGGCTCCGTGCGCGAGGGCGAGGCGCTGAAGGTGGTGGTCGGCGTCGTCGCCGGGCTCGGCTCGTATCTGCTGGTGAACGGAGCCGGCGAGCTGATCGCCGAGCAGGCGGACGCGGACGGGGCGTCGCGGCCCCGGGCCACCGTGACCGGCCGTGCCGCCTTCTTCCTGTTCTGCTACCTGGAGTTGCTGGACGCCACCTTCTCCTTCGACTCGGTGATGGGCGCCTTCTCGGTCACTCTGGACATCGCGCTGATCACGATCGGCCTGGCGATCGGCGCCGCGTACATCAGGGCGCTGACGGTGTACGTGGTGCGCCGCGGCACCCTGGACGAGTACCGGTACCTGGAGCACGGCGCCTATTACGCGATAGGGATTCTCGCGGTCCTGCTGATGGTGGAGGTCTGGCACGACGTGCCGGACGTGCTGACCGCGGGCGTCGGCGCGGCGATGATCATCGCGGCGGTGGCCTCCTCGCTGGCCGCGCGCAGGCGCCAGGAGCGCGCCGAGCGCAAGGAGGCCGGTAGCGGCATGCCCGACGCGGCGATCCACGCCGGGCCCGGGCACCGGCCGCAGCGGGAGCGCGAGCACGCCCGCAAAGGAGAACACCCCGCCGCCTGACCAGCACTAGGCGGTGTTGGGGAATGTATCAAGGCAACGATTCGACCGCCGCTTTGCCGGATTCGCCCCTTGAGGCATTCCCCAACACCGCCTAGTCACCCTCCCGCGCCGGCAAGGGATCCTGATCGGAGCCGACCAGCCGATCGGGGGTGACCTCGACGGCGCGGCGCAGTTGCTCCAGACGGTACGGCAGCGGCCGCCAGCCCGGTGACCCGGCGAGTTCGGTGTTCAGTTCCACGACGGTCCGCGTGTACGCGCGTTGCAGGCCCCTGGGGCGCAGCGGCATCCCGGCGGGCCGCTTGATCGAGTGGCCGTCGGCCGCGGGCAGGCCGGCGTGGTTGCCGGCGACCGAGACCCACAGCGATTTCACCCCGATCTGCAGCGGCACGAGGATCTGCTCCCGGGTGGCCAGCCAGTGCCGCAGCGCGACGGCGGTGCCGGGGGACAGCACGATCCGCTCGGTGACCGGCTCGGACACGGAACGCGCCTGCGGGTGGCGCACGATGGTCAGGACCGGTTCGCTTCCGGAAAGGTCCAGGTCGGTGACGCGCAGGGCGCACAGTTCGCCCACGCGCGCGGCCGTGTCCAGCACCGTGCCGATGATCGCCAGCAGCCTGATCCGCCCGGGCCTGGTCGGCGGGCTCTTGGCCTTCTCGGCGAGGTACGCGCGCAGTTGCGAACGGGTCGGGCCGTTGACGACCTCGCGCGGCTCGGGCAGCGGCGCCCGCTCGGACAACACCAGGGGCAGCGACAGTTCGCGGCAGATCAGCCTCAGGCAGTCCTCGCGGATACGCATCGAGGACGTGCTGGACGTGCCGTCCCCGCTGCTGGTCGGCCGCTGCCGCAACTGCCCGTCCCGCGCGAGGCGCAGATAGGAGGTCAGCGCTTGCGCGCCGAGCAGGTCCGCCGCCGCGCGCACCTCGGTCCCGGGCCGGAACTCGGGGTGCGCGCCGACCAGCCGCAGCTCCTTCGCGACCCAGCGCAGCTGGCGCGCCCGCGCCGCGCTCACATCCTGGCGCGAGCACATCCGCTCGACCGCGGCCTCGACCTGCGCGACCGCGTCGCGTGTCATCTGCGGCTCGGTACCCTCGCGTTGACGCTCCGTCACAAGAGATCAACATACTCCGCGGCTCCGACAACCAGAATCAGAATTTGTACGCTCGCGTCATTCGGCGGGTAATACGCTCGCAGGGGTGCGGAACAAGCGGGCACGCGGCTGCGGCGGACGGGTGGGGACTTGTCGATGCGTCGGCTCTGGTGGTACGCGCTCAGCGCGGCGTTAGGCATCGCCAGCGAAGTCGCGATCAGCGTCATCGCGAATCAGTTCACGATCTCGAAGCGGTACTACCTCGCGCCGGTCGGGCTTTTCGCCCTGCTGTGCCTGCTCACCGCGTCGGTGGACTATCTGCGGGACGTCCGCCACGGCGGTCCGCGGGCCAAGCAGTCCGGGCCGACCGGCCCGGTGCCCGTCCGCGGCACGGACCGCATCGTGCTTCGACGCAGCTGGGAGAAGGAAATCGGACGCCTCGCCCTGCTGTATCTCACGGCGATCGAGATGATCCTGCTGGACCTCCTGGTCGTCACCCGGCATCTGCCGTCGCGGGTGACCCTCGTGGAACGCTGGTCACTGGACGGCGCGGTCGTCACGGTCCTGGCGGTGCTCTGGTCGCTCATGGCATGGTGGGTGGCGCGGACCCGCCCGGGTGTCATCGTCTCCGGCGAAGGTGTCCTGGTCTTCACGGTGAAGGGCAAGCGTGTCTCGCTGCCGTGGCGCGACGTCACGGACATCCGTACGGAAACCGCTCGGTCGGCTACCTGGCTCGTGGCACGCGTCCCGGCGGGTTCGCGGTTCGTCTACCAAGCGCCCACGACCGAGTTCTACAACGCCAAGCGCGGTCTGCTCGAACTCTGCGATCTGCGGCGGATCGGGCTCACTCGGCATCAGGTCGACGCCGCCCTCGACGCCCGGCGGCCGTAAGCCGCTCCTGGGTCTTCGATCCAGTCTTCGGCCGGCGGCCGTGACGGGTCTTCAGCGCTTACCCGGTTCGACTCCGGGGCCATCCTCGCGGCCGGCCTGCTGCTGCGCCTCGCTCAGGCAGCCGCGGACCTGGTCCAGTTGATCGGTCGTGTGCCCGATCTCCGCGCTGACCTGTTCGGAGCGCTCCGCGGCGGGCACCGCGTGCAGTTCGTCGAGCACCGCCTGCATCGCGGTCAGCGCCGCCTGCCAGCGCTGCGGCGCGTCCACGTCCGCTTCCCGGGTCTCCTCGGCCCAGCCGAGCAGCCACGCGGCGGAACGCAGGCAGCGCACCCGGGCCGGAAGGTTGCCCAGCTCGCCCCACAACTGTGCCGCGCGCCGGTAAGCCGACAGCGCATCGGAGGCCAGCCCGGCGCTTTGCAGCGCCTGCGCCGCGGACCAGGCCAGCCGGGCATGCGGGAGCCGGTTGCGCGGATCGTCCTGGACCAGTTTCGCCGCGGCGAGGTACTGCTCGGCAGCGCGCCGGTGTTCGCCCAGCTGCGTCAAGCAGTCGGCGTACTGCTCGCGCGTCATCGCGATGCCCGCCTCGTCGTAGGGCACGTGCACGCGCGGCATCAGCTCGTCGAAAAGCGCCGCGGCCTCGCCGTACCGCCTGAGCCCCGCGTAAGCGCGGGCGGCGGTGAACCGGCTGTGCAGGGTGTCCGGTTCGCTCAGCCCGTCCCAGAGTTCACCGGCGCGCAGCGCGACGTCCACGACGTCGAGCCGGCGGTCCGGCTGCTGCCACAGCGCCTCCGTCAGCAGCGAATACAGCCGAGCGCGCTGCCTGCCGTCGAGTAGGTCGCCGCCGTACGCGAGCGCCTGCTGCGTGTGGTGCTGCGCGGCCGCAGGGTCGCCTTCGCGCAGCGCGAGCTGCGCCAGGAGTTCTTCCGGCTCGGCCGCGTCCCACGGCTGGTCCGCGGCGAGCGAGCCGTCGCGGGCCGCTTCGAGCCGCGCGCGGGTCTCCGCCTGGTCGGTGGGGAAGGCCAGCTGCGCGAGCATGCGGTGATAGACGGCGGCGCGCCCCGGATCGCCGAGCTCTCGCGTGATGGTGATTTCGGCGCGGATCAGGTCTGCCACGGCGGCTGAGTCCGCAGTGCCTGAGCCCACAGTGCCTGAGCCCACAGTGCCCGAGCCCGCAGTGCCCGAGCCCGCGCCGGCCGGATCCGGCGGGTTCGGGCCGTCGGGCCGCGCAACCAGCGAGTTGAACGCGAGATAGACCGCGAGACCGCGGGCATTGAGATACTGGCGCGGCGTCAGCGCGCCCGCCGCGTACGCCGCCTCCGCTTCGGCTCCGAGCACCACCGCCTCGGCCTGCGCCGTATCCCGATCGCCGGCGAGGAAGGCCGCGAACGCGGCGCTCGCCCGGGTCTCGCGCGCCTCAGCCTGTTCGTCCAACTGCGCGAAACGCTCCGCGATCGCGGTGAACGCGGCGCGCGCCGCCGCCGGGTCGCGTTCCATGAGGTCCCGCGCGCGCGAGCGGTCGACCCGGGCCGAGACCGCGGGCGGCAGTTCCTGGCCGCTGGCCGCGACGCGCTCCCAAGCGCGCCGGGCGTGCGGATGGCGTGCGTCGCTCAGCCGCTGGGCGTGATCGACGAGGGCGTCGAGCGACGGGCCCGTTCCCCGCGGGCTGCCGGCCGCGGCGGGAGCCGGCCCGGCGACCCGGGCGGGAAAGCGGACGCTGCCGCCGAGGGGCAGGGACGCGAGCAGCGGCTCGGCGGCCAAGCGCGCGGCGGCGCTGCCGGAAACCGTGCAGCTTCCGTTGCGCGCGTCGAAACGGGCGCACAGCGTGTCGACCTGCCGCCGCAGCGTCACCGCCGCGAGCCCGACCGTCGCGAGGTCCGGATCCGCGGCGGTGAGCGGCAGCGCGGACAGGTCGAGCGCGACGAGCCGGCGCAGCAGCACGAGCGCGCCGATGAGGAATTCCAGGCGGGAGGTCGCGTCCTCCGCGCCCTGCGCGAGCAGACCCGCGTGCTCGGTCAGTATCTCCAGGCCGCGCGCCTCGTTGCCGGTCAGCGCGCAGAACTCGATGTGCCTGCCGATCGTCGAGCGCAGATTCGGCACGCCCCTGGCCATCCGGTAACCGCGCAGATGATTGGCCCGCGCCTGCTCGACGCTTCCCGCGCGCAACAGCGGCAGCAGACTGTACGAGAGCACCCGGTGCGGTTCCTCGGCGCACACCAGCTGGCCGCCGAGCACCGGCTCCCACAGCGTCAACGCCTGCTCGTCGCGCCCGCTGTGCGCGTGCCACGAGCCCTGATCACCGGCCTCGCAGGCGTGGCAGTCCGCCATCGCGTCGCGCGGCGCGTCAAGCCAGGCTTCGAATTCGCGGGTGGCGGCCGCGGTGTCACCGGTGGCGCGCGCCAGCCGGTGCCGGCCCATGTGGACCGCTCGCGGCGAGTGGCCGGCCTGCCGATAACGCGACTGCATCTGTTCGAGCCAGCTTTCGACCGACGCCAGCGGAACCTCCGGCACCCGCAGCATCCCGCCGGTGGCCCACTTGAAATACCAGAACAGGCTGTGTCTGCGCCGCGCGTCGAAGGCCCCCGCGTCCTCGTCCCACAGCCCCAGCAGCCGCGCGAACGGCACGAGCAGCTTCGACTGTTCCGCGCCGTATTCGTACGCGTTGATCAGGTCCAGCAGCGCCTGAGCGTACAGCGGCGAATGACCGGCCGCCTGTGCCGCGTCGGTCAGATACTCGGCCCGCGCCACCTTCACCGGACCGTTCGGCGTTTGGGCGTTCTCGGCAAGCGCCGACCAGACCTCCTCCACCGTCATCGCGGGCATCGTCAGACCCCGTCCCCGTCCCCGGCCCGCGCGGCCAGCGAGGCCCACGCCAGCAAGTCTCCGAAGGCCCGGTTGAGCAGCGCGGTGTCGGCCGGGCGCAGCGGACGGTGCGTCATCAGCAGCGCCTGCCCGTACAGCGCCTCCACGGCCGTGGTCAGCAGCGCGCGGTCGGTGATACCGCTCAGCCGCCGTACCACGGGGCTGTGATGGTTGAGCACCAGCTGCGCGCGCGGAGCCGAGGACTTGAGCGCGCCGAGGATCTCCGCCCACAGCTCGTCCGCAGCCGCCATGGTCTCGGCGCGGGCGCGCTCGTGGCGCGCGTCCCGGTTGTCCAGGTGCAGCGCCGGAACCGAAACCGGTGCGAACGCGCGCAGCACCACGTCGCAGTCCAGCGGGTCGAGGGTGGCGCGTGCGGCGGCGAGGAATCCCGCCAGCGCCAGCTCCTCGGCCGGGTTCACCAGGTCCAGGTGCGCGGTGACCACGTCCGCGCCCAGCTCGCCGACCACCGTGCCGGGTATGACCTGCGGCAACTGCTCGACCAGGTCCGCATCGTAGGTGTAACCGCCGTTGACCACGCCGATACCCTGGGCCGCCGCGATCGGGGCAACCTGCCGGAACTCGTCCACGGTCCGGGCCAGGTACACGGTGGGGTGGTTGCGTGCGAACTCGGTCAGCGGCACCCGTCCGTCCGTGGTCTCGAACTCGAGGAACGGAAGCATGATCCGCATCAGCTCCCGATCATGCCGTGCCAGGGCCTTGACGCCGAGGGCGTGCACGGCGAGGAACGCGGCCAGCCGCGCCGGATCCTGCGCGGCCAGATCGGTGAGCCAGTCGCGTATCCGCACCCCCAGCGCCTCGCGCACCGCGGACAGGGTCTCGTCCTCGTACAACCCCTCCCGGGAAGCGGTCGGCCGCAGCGTGTCCGTGTCGATGACGCAGCGGACGAAGAACGCCCAGTCCGGCAGCAGCCCGGTCGTCGCGTCGGACAACAGCATGCCCTTGAGATGCACGCGGTGCCGTCCCGCGTCGGCGGGGTTCGCGGCGGAAGGCAGCACGTACGCCGCCCCGCGCACACCGGCCAGCGGAACGTCCAGTTCGATCACGTCGAGCGCGGCGAAACCCAGGGTCCGCTCGCCGTACTCGAACAGGGCCAGCCGCCGCGCCGCGGGGGAGGGGTGCGCGCGGTCCCACACCGGCGGGCTGTCCGTGGTGCGCACGAGACCGTCGGGCGTCGCGACGACGACCTCGTAAGGCAGCAGCGCGCCGAATTCGCGGGCGAGCTGCGCGACCCGCTCCGGCGCGAACCATCGCTGTGCGCCCGGCCGGGGTGTCAGCAGCACCCGGGTGCCCGGCTCGGGGAACTGCGCCGGGTCGAGCGTCCGGATCGAGTAGCGGCCGTCCGAGCCGGCCAGCCACTCCACCGGCGCGGCCGCCGGGTCCGCGGCGGACCGGGTGGTCACCCGGATGGTGTCGGCCACGGTGAAACAGGCCAGCAGGCCGATGCCGAACTGCCCCAGGAACTCCCGGCGCGCCCCGGCCAGGTCGTCGCGCTTGGAGGAGCGGCCGATGGTGGCCAGGAAGCGGTGCACGTCCGCCTCGGTCAGCCCGATCCCCGGGTCCGCGATAAGGACCGTCTCCCCGTCCGCGGTCAGCCGGATGCCGGTAGGCGCCGCCGGGTCCGCGCCGAGCCTGGCCGTGACCGCGTCCACCGCGTTCTGCAGCAGTTCGCGGATGTAAACGCGCGGCGAGGAGTACAGATGGTGCGAGAGCAGGTCGACCAGCCCACGAAGGTCGACCTGGAACGCGTGCGCGTCGGCCAGCGGTCGGTCGGGCTGAGGGTAGTGCGGCATGCCGCCGATCGTAGGGGAGGCTTCGGACATCGTGCGGCCCTGTTTCGAATCTCGCCGCGCGAACCCGTTACCGTTGGGGGATGGAGGAGATCGATCGGCAGATCGTCCGGTTGCTGCTGGCCGACGGGCGGATGAGCTACACCGACCTTGGCAAGGCCACCGGCCTGTCCACGTCCGCGGCACACCAGCGGGTGCGCAGGCTGGAACAGCGCGGCGTGATCAAGGGCTACCGGGCCGTGATCGACCCCGAGGCCGTCGGTCTGCCGCTGACCGCGTTCATCTCCGTCAAGCCCTTCGACCCGGCCGCGCCGGACGACGTCCCGGAACGGCTGGCCGGGCTCAGCGAGATCGAGTCGTGCCACTCGGTCGCCGGGGACGAGAACTACATCCTCAAGGTGCACGTAGCCACGCCCGGCGCACTGGAAGGGCTGCTCGCCCACATCAGGTCGGCCGCGAATGTCTCGACGCGCACCACGATCGTGCTGTCCACCTCCTTCGACGGCCGGCTGCCGGATCCGCCCGCGGCCGGCTGACGAGCGTCAGGGCAGCTCGGGGGCGAGCGAAAGCACCGAGTCGCGGAAGGCCGAGACGGCCGGGGACGCCCAGCGCTCCTCCCGCCACACCAGGCCGAGCACACGTGAGCCGCCGGTGCCCGCCAGCGGGATGTACCGCAGCCAAGGGTCGCCGGCCTGGTCGATCCCGCCGTCGTAGGTGCGCGCCCGCGGCAGCACCGCCACGCCGAGACCCACCGCGACCATCCCGCGCAGCGTGGCCACGTCGTCGCCCTCGAACGCCACCGCCGGCGCGATTCCGGCCTCGCGCCACAGTTCCTCGGTCGATTCCCGCAGGCCGGTGCCCGGCTTGTTCGCCACGAAGGTCTCGGCCGCCGCCTCGGCCAGCCGCACCCGCTGCCGCCCGGCGAAACGGTGGCCGCCCGGGACCGCCAGGTACAGCCGCTCCCGGCGCAGCGGGCGCCACGCCAGCGCGGCGCCGTCCGGGCGCGGCGAGGTGATCACCAGGTCCACCTCTCCGCGTTCCAGAGCGCCGAGGATCGAGGCGGAACCACCCTGGATCAGCTGGAACCGCACCCCGGGGTAGTGCGCGCGGAAGGAGAGCAACAGCCGCGGCACCAGCCATGGGCCGACCGTGTGCAGGAACGCCATCGCCACGGTCCCGGACTCGGGACTGGCCAGTTCCGCCACCGCCCGCCGCCCCGCCTCCAGTTCGCGCAGCACCCGCCGCGCGTAGACGAGGAAGGCCTCGCCGTAACGGTTGAGCGCGAGCACCCGTCCCTTGCGGTCGAACAGCGGCGAGCCCAGTTCCCGCTCCAGTCTGGCCAGTGCGCGCGACAAACCCGGCTGCGACAGGCCGAGTTCCGCCGCCGCTCGTCCCACGTTGCCCGTCTCGCACAAGACGGCGAACCAGTGCAACTCCTCGATCTGCATACCTGAATTCTTACATGCCCGAGGTGCATTGGTTCGGTGTGCACTGGTTATTGGACGCATCACCACTGCTTGGATAACCATGGAAGCGCCTCGACCGCGTCCACTCCTGGACGCGGCGGGGACGGCCCGAAGACGCGTCGCCTGTCCGTTGCGTCGGGGGGAGCCGCCGTGTCCACCTACAGCGAGACTGTCAGAGAGCTGCGGTCGCCGGGCCGCATCGCCTACGCATCCACCGCCGAACTGGTGCCCGGCCGCGGCGTGCGCCTGGCGTTGGGCGTCATGGTGCCGCTCACGATCGGCGTGTGCACCGGACGGTACGCATACGGCGTATACGCAGCGCTCGGCGCCCTACCATCGGGGTTCGCCGCGATGACAGGAACACGCAGCAAGAAGCCGACCGCAGTCGCGCTCGCCGCAGTAGGCATGGCCGCCGGAGCCTTCGTCGGGGCACTCGCCGCGGGAACTGCGGCGCTGCTCGTGTTCTTCATCGCAGCCTTCGCATACCTCGCCGGAATCGCGGGCGCTTTCGGCGACCGCGTCGCCATCGCCGCGCTGCAATGGCCAGCGGCCCTGCTGATCGCGACATCGGTCCCGCAGACGGCGCGCCAAGCCGCCGTGCACGCCGGACTGGTCCTGGCCGGGGGACTCGGACAGGCCGCCCTGGTCGCGCTCGCCGTCGCGTTGCACGCCGAGCCGGCTGACGCGGCGCCGACGTCCGACCGCCGCGGTTCGCGCGCGTTCGCCCGGCACCTGACCGGCACCTTCCGGATCCACGTCGGCATCAAGACGAACCAGGGCCGGCACGCGCTGCGTCTCGCCGTCACCGCCGCCGCGGCGCAGAGCGCCGCACTTCTGCTGGGGCTGGCCCACCCGTACTGGGCCGCGCTGACCGCGGTCCTGGTGCTGAAGGCAGACCACGTACTCACCGTGCGGCGCAGCCTCGACCGGATCGGCGGAACCGCGGTCGGCATCCTGCTCGGCCCGCTGCTCGTCGCGCCCGCCCACCTGGGCCCCGCCGCGCTGCTGCCCGGCGCCGCCCTGGCGATGACGCTGGCCTACGCCGTCTTCCCGGCCAGCTATTTCCTGTACACGGTGTTCCTGACCGGATTCGTCGTCGTGTTGCTGGACCTGCTCGGCTTCGGCGCAGGCGGGACACTGCTGCCGCGCCTGACAGCCACGCTGCTCGGCGGTGTCATCGCACTGGTCGCCTCCCACGTGCGCCGCTCTTAAGCTGAGGGCATGACGGCTGACCAGAGGGCAGTGGACCAGAAGGAACCCGCCGAGGCGCGGTCGACCACGCTGCTGCGCAACGGCACGATCCACAATCCGGCCGACCCGCTGGCCACCGCGATGGTCGTCGAGGACGGCATGGTCGCCTGGGTCGGGTCCGAAGGCGCGGCCGACGCCCATGCGGACTCCGTGCGTGAGGTCATCGACCTGCGCGGCGCGCTGGTGACTCCCGCCTTCGTCGACGCACACGTACACGCCACGTCCACCGGCCTCGCGCTCACCGGACTGGACCTGTCGGGTTGCGCTTCCCGCGCCGAGGCGCTGGATCGGATCGCCGTCTACGCCGCCGCGTTGCCGGATGACGCGGCCGTGCTCGGCACCGGCTGGGACGAGACCGCCTGGGATCGCACCGCGCCGGACGGGCGACAGCCGCCGACCAGGGCGGAACTGGACCGCGCGGCCGGTGGGCGGCGCACCTATCTCGCGCGCGTAGACGTGCACAGCGCCGTCGTCTCCAGTTCCCTGCTCGACGCTGCGCCGCAGGCCCGCGCGTGCGCCGGTTATCAGGAGGACGGCCCCCTGTCGCGCGCCGCGCACCATGAGGTCCGCGCCGCGGCTCTCGCGTCCATCACCGCCTCCCAACGTGCCGATGCACAGCGCGCCGCGCTGCGCCGGGCCGCCGAGTGCGGGATCGCGGCCGTACACGAGTGCGGTGGCCCGCAGATCTCCGGCGAGGAGGACTTCACCGCGCTCATCGCGCTCGCCGCCGATCCGGCCAACGCCGCGCCTTACGTCTTCGGGTATTGGGGCGAACTGACCGACCCGGTCAAAGCCTTCGAACTCGGTGGAGTCGGCGCGGGCGGAGACGTGTTCATCGACGGCGCCATCGGCTCGCACACCGCCTGCCTGCGCGAACCGTACGCCGACGCCGCCGAGACCGGGCTCGGCGCGGCGAGCGGTGCCGGTTACGCCGGCGCGGCGTACCTGACGGCGGAACAGATCGGCGGCTTCCTCGTCTCGTGCGTGGAGGCCGGCGTCCAGCCGGGTTTCCACGTCATCGGCGACTACGGGCTCGACCTGCTCGTCGCCGGCCTCGATCTCGCGCACGACCTGGTCGGGGAAAAGCGGCTGCGCGCGGTTCGGGTGCGCGCCGAACACGCCGAGATGCCGGACAGCGAGCACATCAAGAAGTTCGCGCACCACGGCGTGGTGGTCTCGGCGCAACCCGGCTTCGACGCCGCCTGGGGAGGCGCCGACGGCATGTACGTCCGGCGGCTCGGTCCGGGCCGCGCCCTCGGCATGAACCCGTTCGCCGCGCTCAGCGCGGCCGGTGTCGTCCTGGCCTTCGGCTCCGATTCGCCGGTCATCCCGCTCGGACCGTGGGAGGCGGTGCGCGCCGCCGTCTTCCACCACACGCCCGCCTCGCGGCTGACCGCACGTGCCGCCTTCGAGGCGCACACCCGCGGCGGCTGGCGTGCGCTCAATCCGGCGGCGGCTGGCGTGCCCCGGGACGAGACAGGCGTGCTCGCCCCCGGCGCCCCGGCTACGTATGCGGTCTGGGAGACCGGAGGCCTGGTCGCCCAGGCCCCGGACCAGCGCGCCACCGGCCGGTCCAGGGACCAACGCGCGGCGGCCCCCGCGCTGCCGGACCTGGCTCCGGGCGTGGACCTGCCACGCTGCCTGCGCACCGCGGTGCGCGGTCGGCCGATCCACGACCACCTGCTCGCAGCCTGAGCCCGCCGCCGCGGCAAGAGCCTCAGGAGGCGGCTGTATAGTTCGGCAAGGTGGACACGGTGCCAACCTCGACAGAGAACGTGAGCGCGAGCGAACAGGCTCGCCCTCGTAGTCGCCGCCGCCTCTCCCTGCCTCGCCCACACCGCCCCAGGCTGCGTCGTCCCAGGCTGCGTCGTCCCCGTCCCGGTGTGCACTGGTTGCCGCAGGCGGCCGCGATCGGCTTCGGGTTCCTGCTCGTCGCCGCTTTCCCGCCGGTCGGCTGGTGGTGGCTGGCCCCCGTGTGCGTCGCCGGATTCGCACTGTGCGCGCGGAGCGCCGCGGGGCTGCGCGCCCGCCGCGGCCTGCGCCGCCCCAACGCCGCGGCGGCCTGGTGCGGGCTCTGGTTCGGCCTCGCCTTCTGTTTCCTGTCCTTCCAGTGGGTAACGACCGTGGGCACCGATGCCTGGATCGTGCTCAGCATCGTCGAGGCCGTGTACTTCGTGCCGCTCGGCGCGGCCACCGCGGCCGTCGGCCGGCTGCGCGGCGCGCCGCTGTGGCAGGCGCTGCTGTGGGTCGCCGAAGAGGCGCTGCGCGATCGCTGGCCGTTGCAGGGGTTCTCCTGGGGCCGGCTGGCGTTCAGCCAGAGCCACACGCCGTTCACCCCGCTGGCCGCGCTCGGCGGTGCGCCGCTGGTCAGCTTCGCGACCGCGTTGGCGGGCAGCGCGGTCGCCGCCGTGCTGCTGACGGTGTATCGGGCCGCCCGGCCGCGAACCTCCGCTTCGCCGCGCAGTGCGCTCGCCGCCACCGGATGGGTGCTGCTCGCCGCCGCCGTGCCGGCGGCCGGCATTCTGACGCCGCTTCAGACGGTCGCCGCGAAGCCTGTGCAACTGGTCGCGGTCCAGGGCAACGTTCCGCGCACCGGCCTCGACGCTTACGGTCAGGCCTCGGCTGTGCTGGGCAACCACCTCGCAGTCACCGAGCAGTACGCGGCGAAGGTCACCGCCGGCCTGGCGCCGCGGCCCGCCGCCGTCTTCTGGCCCGAGGACGCGGACGACGTCGATCCGTTCCAGAACCCGGTCGCGTCCGCCGCACTGACAAGGGCTGCCGCGTCCGTGCACACTCAGATCCTCGTCGGCACCGTCGTGGCGGCCGGCCCCGGACAGGCGCGTAATGAGGCAATCGTCTGGGATCCCGTCACCGGCCCCGGCGCAGTCTACGTCAAGCGCCACCTCGTCCCGTTCGGCGAGTACATCCCATACCGCTCGCTGTTGACCCGGTACATCTCCGAACTCTCCCGCGTGCCGCGTGACGACATACCGGGCGACAGGCCGGGCGTGCTCACCGTGGGCGGAGTGCATATCGCGGACGTGATCTGCTTCGAGATCGCCTACGACGGCACCGTGCGCTCCTCCGTGGAGCCCGGCACCGGGGTGCTCGTCGTACAGACCAACAACGCCACCTATGGCTGGAGCGGCCAGCCTGAGCAGCAACTGGCCATCACCCAGTTGCGCGCCGTGGAACACCGGCGTCCGGTGATGATCGCCGCCACCAGCGGTATCTCCGCGTACATCACCCCGGACGGCAACGTTCACCAGGAGACCAGGCAGTTCACCTCCGCTGTCATCGCCGCCGAGGTGACCCCGCGCACGGGTTCGACCCTGGCGGACCAGGTCGGGGCGTGGCCGGAGGCGGTGATGGCCGCGGCGGCGCTGGCCGCCTGGGCGCTGGCCCTGCTGCGGCGTGAGAAAGAGCTCCGATAATCTGTCCACCTGGTGACCCGCCCCGCTTGGAAAGGCAAGGTCTGCACGTGACCGCCCCGACGCTCGTGATCATCCCGACGTACAACGAGTCGGAGAATTTGGAGCGGATCGTCGCCCGACTGCACGAGCACAACCCGGACGTGCACGTCCTGGTAGCCGACGACAACAGCCCCGACGGCACGGGGGAGATCGCGGACAAACTGGCCGCCGCGGACGACCGGATCCAGGTGCTGCACCGCAAGGGCAAGGAGGGCCTCGGCGCGGCCTACCTGGCCGGCTTCCGCTGGGGTCTCGACGCCGGTTACCAGGTGCTGGTCGAGATGGACGCCGACGGCTCGCACCGGCCCGAGGACCTGCCCAGGCTCCTCGCCGCGCTGGACGAGCGGCAGGCCGACCTGGTGCTCGGCTCGCGCTGGGTCAAGGGCGGCCGCGTGGTGAACTGGCCCAAGACCCGCGAGTTCCTCTCCCGCGGCGGCAACCTCTACGTCCGCCTGGCCACGGGGATGCGACTGCGGGACGCGACCGGCGGCTTCCGCGTCTTCCGCCGCACCACCCTCGAAGGGCTCGGGCTCGACGGAGTCGAATCGGCCGGGTACTGCTTCCAGGTGGACATGGCCCGCCGGGCGCTACGCGCCGGGTTCCACGTCGTGGAGGTCCCCATCACCTTCGTCGAGCGCGAGTTCGGCGTCTCGAAGATGTCCGGGAACATCGTCACCGAGGCGCTGTGGCGAAGCACCGTCTGGGGCTTTCAGGACCGCACGGCGAAGCTGACCCGCCGCGGCGCGAAGCGGTAGCCGGTCGGCCGCCGCGGCGCGCACTGCCACACAGCGGCCCCGGTTACTTCTTGACCGGGGCCTTCTTCGCCGGGCGTGCCGGAGACTTCGCGGCAGGGGCCTTCGACGCCGGCGCCGCGCTCGCACTCTTCTTCGTGGGCGCCACCCTGCCGGTGCTCTTGGGCGCGCTCGGCGGAATCGGCGGGGCGTACATCGTCCCACCGGTGCGAAGCACCTCCAGGCGCTCGGCCAACACTTCCTCCAGGTCGGCTACGCTGCGTCGCTCCAACAGCATGTCCCAGTGCGTACGCGACGGCTTGCCCGGCTTCTCCTGCGGCGCCTCACCGTCCACGCGCAGCGCCTGAGCACCGCATACCCGGCACTCCCAAGCCGCCGGGACGTCCGCCTCCAGCGAGAACGGCATCTCGAAGAGGTGGCCGTTCGGACAGCTGTACGCGACGTCCTGGCGGGGTGCCAGATCTATTCCGCTGTCGGTCTCGTAGCTGGTCGCGCCGAGCCGCGTGCCCCGGAGCGCTCGCTCGCTCATCGTCGTGTTCCTCCTGACTGCGGCGCTGCCGCCCGCGGTGCGCCCCACAGCGCTCTCCGCATCCCTGTGTACGTGTATGCAAAACGTCGGGGCGCGCCGTCTTGTTCCCCCGCAGGTGCCGCAACGCGCAGCGAACCATCGACAGGTACGCCATACCCGGACATAAGTATTCGAATCCCGGTCGCCCGCGGACACGGTACGGCGTCTGCGTGGCAAACTGTTGGTCAAAAGCGCCGAGAAACGCCGCAGGCCGGGTGCCCACCGGTGACAATAGGGGAGCTTTCCAGGAGTAGAAGGGCGAGCCGATGAGCGGCCCCTCCGTGGAGCCGCGGCGGCCTGCGGACCAGGACGCGACCCGCTACCTGTGCGCGGCGGCCCACGTCGATCCCGAGTTCGCCCGCGACGCGGTGCGCGAACTGCTCGTCGCCGAGCACCGCCTTCCAGTCGCGCAACCGGAGATTGACCTGCCGACGGTGCTGCGCCACTGCATCGCCGCGCGCTCCCGCAGGCTCTACCGGGACGCGGCGATCGTCGTCGTCCTCGCGCTGGCGGCCGTCACCGCCGGCTGGAGCCTCGCCGCCTGGTACGTGGCGCTCGCCGGACTCTGGCTGATCCTGCGCGCCGGCCGCCGCCCGGCCGCACCCCTCGTCCGCAACCTCGGGCTGCTGGCCGCCCTGCTGTGGGCCTTCGCCGGGGCCGTACTGCTCACCTTGACCGTCACCGACAGCGACCCGTTCGGGCTGCGTACCGCCTGGCACCTGCACCCGCCGAGCGACACAGACATCGCCCTGCGCCTCGGCGCCCCCGCCGCGGCAGCGCTGTGCTGCTGGCTGACTGTGCTCGCAGAGGAGATCGCCGCCTACGTCACCGTCGCCGAACGGCTGCGGCGCGACCGCTTCACCCCCGGCCGCTGGCTGTCCGCCGAACCCGCCTGGGCGCAGCACGCGCTGGGCGTTCTCGGCCGGCGCCTGGCCGACGGCCGGCTCGAACAGCACCCGGTGGCCGATCCCGCCAATCCCTTCCTCGGCTCCGGTGCGCAGCGGCTGCGCCGCCGCTGGCTGATCGAACTGGGACCTGCCGCCTCGCGCGGCGCCCCCTTCGACGTGGCCGACCTGCTCGACCGCGTCTGCGAGCGGCTCACCGAGGGACTCGGCTCGCTCGATCCGGCCGATCCGGCACAGAAGAGCGGGACCGTCGTCGTCGACGACTTCGCTGTCTCCACGGTGCCCGCGCTGGCCACCGGGCTCGGCGACGACGAGGTACGGCTGCTGCCGGACGTTCCCGACGCCTCGCTGCGCGGAGCCGGGCCGCGCGTGTTCCGCAGGATCCGGATCGGCGACGATCCGGCCGGCCTCACCGTGACCGGCTATATCAACGCGACCGCCGGTGCCGGGCTGCTCCAAGTGGAGCTGTACGGCCACGTCCTCGGGCCTGTCGCCCAGCGTTACCGCGTTCCGGACCGTACCGCGCCGTTCGACGCGGTTAGCGCCCTGGCGTGCGCGCAGCGCGCGGCGCGCAGACTGCCGGCCACTGTGTTCAAGGCGCCGCGCGGGTTGTTGAGCACCGCGGCCGAACCGGCGTGCCGCCGCCGGAACCGCGCGATGCTCGCCCGCGCGGCCGCCTGCGGACTGACCGTGACCGCCGGGGCGCGCTACGACCTGCGCGAGGCCGCGGCCGCCGAGCCGGGTGCCGACCGTTTCGCCGACGAGGACGCCAACCTCTACCTGGCGGTCATCGAGCGGCGGGTGCGTGAGGAACTGCGACCGCTGCTGCCCGTCGGCCGGGCCGACTTCTGATCGCCGGCGTCGGCGTCTCCGCCTGGCCGGGCGCGCCGGGCTCGTCCCGCTCAGGGCCGGCCAGCTGCGCCCACACCACCTTGCCGGTGACGGTCTGGCGCACGCCCCAGCGCTCCGAGAGGGTCTGCACGATCATCAGGCCGCGGTGCCGCTCGTCGCCGCGGTCCGTCGGCGTCTGCCGGGCCGGGCGCCCGTCGCCGTCCGCGACCTCGATGAGCAGCGCCCCGTGGCGCTGGCGCAGCCGCAGCTCCATCGGCGTGCCCGCGTGCTCCACCGCGTTGGTCACCAGCTCGCTGACGATCTGCAGGACGGAGTCGGTCAGCTCGTCCAGGCCCCAGTCCGCGGTGGTCTTGCGGGCGAAGCGGCGCGCCGCCCGAGCGGCCTCGAGGGTGGGGGAGAGCGTCACCGACGCCTTCCGGGTCGCTCCGGGCTGCGCGGCGACGTAGAGCACTGCCACGTCGTCGTGCTCCGTGCCGGTCAGCATCGCTTCCGCCAGCCGCGCCGCGCCTTCCTGGACGTTGACCGGCGCTTCGGGCCGGCACAGCGCGCCGAGCGCCGCGCGCAGCTTGGCCAGGCGGTCGTGCAGCGGCTGATCGCGGCATTCGACCAGCCCGTCGGTGTAGAGCAGCAGCCTGGCGCCCTGCGGAAGCGGCCGGGACGCGTCCGCGAAGACGGCCGTGTCCACGCCGAGCGGCATGCCGAGATCGGCCTCCAGCAGGGTGACCGTGCCGTCCGGGCCGACCAGCGCGGGCGGCAGATGCCCCGCGTTCGCCCAGCGCACCGTTCCGTCGCAGGGGTCGTATACGGCGTACACGCAGGTGGCGATCTGCTCGCGCGGCAGCCGGCACACCAGGTTGTTGAGCTGGTCGAGCACCTGCGCCGGCGGCAGATCCATCACGGCGTACGCCTGGATCGCCGCGCGCAGCTGCCCCATCACCGCGGCCGCGCCTATCCCGCGCCCCATCACGTCGCCGATCACCAGCGCCACCCGGTCCGCGGACAGCGCGATCACGTCGAACCAGTCGCCTCCGACGCGTGCGCCCTGCTCCCCGGGGAGATACGCCGTCGCCACGTCCAGGTCGCCCACCCGCGACGGCGCGGCCGGCAGCAGTGAGCGCTGCAAACGCATCGCGGTGGCGCGCTCGTGCCGGTAGAGCCGCGAATTCTCCATGGCGCTGGCCGCCTGCGCCGCGATGCCCTGCGCCAACTGCTCGTCCCGCTCCGTGAAGACGCCGGGCTCCGGGTGGCCGAAGTAGAACGACCCGAGCAACTCCCCGTTGGCCGCGACCACCGGAACGGAGAGGTACGAGCGCACCGGCGGATGGCCGGCCGGCATGCCGTGGTGCGGCGCGCTGCCCCCATACCGCGCGTCGCGCGTGACATCGACGCAGCGCACCGTGGCGCGGTTCGGCGGATCCGTCGCGAACAGGGCGGTGCCGTGCGGTTCCCCCAGCCGCGCGAAGCTTTCCGGCGGCGCGCCGGCCAGCGCGAAGCGCCGCCGCGCCGTGTGCTCCGCGTCGCGGGTCGTGTAGAGAAACGCCCCGAAACGGGCCCCGACCACGCTGGTGGCCGCCTCGATCGCCTGCTGCACGAGTTTGCCCAGGTCCAGCTGCCGGGCCAGTGACTGCCCGACCGAGTAGAGCGTCTCGACGATCCGCGACTCCTGCGCCAGCCGCTCGCGCTGATCACGCAGGGCGGCCTCGACGGACGGGCGCGGCTGCACCGACCAGCCCGCCGAGGAGTCCAGCGAGGCCGGCGGCAGTATCGGGCTGGTGTTGTGCCGCTCGTCGTAGGCCGGGGCGCCGTCGGCGTGCGGGACCACCCGGCCGACCGGCCGCGCCGGGTCGAACAGCGGCAGGTGCGCGAACGGTGAGAGCGCCGCGCACAGCGCCTCGGTCACCGCGCCGAAGCGCTGCGCCGTCGGGGCGTCGATCGGCACCCGCGAGAAGATCACCGCGCTGAAGACCTCGCCGCTGGGCAGGATCCCGCCCAGGCCCAGCGCCGAGGCCACGCCGTAGCCGTCGGCGAGCCACTGCGCCGGCACCAGCGGCGAGCCGGCCACCTGGGAGACGAGGTGGACGGCGACCCGCGTGGGCCGCGGCTCGTACGCCGGCGTATGGGGAGGGTGCCCGCCGCGCTGCGCGTCCGCGCCGACGAGGTGGTCGAGTACGGTCAGCGCCAGCGGCATGCGGCGCACGACTTCCGCTCCGGCAAGCGGCAGCGCCTGGTGGTCGCGCGAGGCGTGCCGGTCGCACCAGGCCGGCTGGTCTCCGAGGGTGGCCAGCAGCGCCAGGCACCGGGTGCCCTCGCCGCCGGCGCCGGGCGCCATGCGGGCCAGCGCGTACGAGCGCAGTTGCGGGGTGAGCAATTCCCAGCGCGCGGTCTGGAAGAAGCGCACGAGGACGAGCGCCGACTGTCCTTCGGCGGTCGGGAAGGCATCCCGCAGCGCGGCGACCGCGCACCGCGCCGCGCCTTCCATCGAGCCCGACTGGTCGCCGCAGCGGGCGATGGCGGCGGTGAGGGCGGCGATCCGCTCGGGGGCGAACACGGCCTCGGGGGAACCGGCCGAGAGCGCACCGCGGTGAACACCGAGCCCGACCGCGCCAGCCACGGGATCCAAGTGAGCGCTTCGCCTCCGCCCTTTCCGGTAAAGCACGCGGTGACAGTGTTCCCGCGGCCGCGGCGGTCCAACCGGTGCGGCCGCGCAGCGCACTGCGCAGGCCGGTCGTCCGCGGGCCGCCGTGCGGGCCGGCGCCGGGCCGGTCCGGCTCCCATCATCATCGCCCCTGCGGCGCGCGTCGAGCGGCCCTTTCGCCGGATCGTTCTTAAAGGTGAACGCGATTGCCCGCAATTGCCCGCAAATGCGGCGGCCGCGCCGCGCATCGCCTCGACTGGGGGACGGACGATGCGCGGCGCGGCCGGTCGTTTCGCGGGCCCGCGCCGGAGAGCGGATCAGACCTCTGAGATGATCGTGCTCAGCTTCTCCAGCTTCTGCACGACCAGGTCGTACTCCTCGTCGGTCAGCGTCCTGCGCACGTTGCGCTCCAGGCTGCGGATCCGGCGCTTGGCCGTGTCGAACGCCTCTTGGCCCATCGCGGTCACCGTGGTGGTGATGACCCGCCCGGCCCCGGGGTGCGACGTGCGGGCGATGTAGCCCTTGCGCTCCAGCGCCGCGACCAGCCCGACCATGGCCTGCGGGGTGACCTGGACCGAGCGGGCGAGCGTCGCCGAGGAGGCGCTCTTGAGGTGGATCAGGGCCTGCAACACCCCGTACTGGGCCTCGGTCAGGTCGACCTCGTCGAGCACCCGGTCGATCTGGCGGCCCAGCTCCCGGTTCGCCCGCGTCAGCAGCCAGGACAGGTAGCCGCTGGCCGGCCGGTAGGCCGCCTCCTGGGCGCGGACCTGTTCCGCCTCAGCCACCGCCTTGGCGCGCCGCGCCGACCGACCGCCCGAGGCCGGTAACAGGGTGGCTCTCTTCGTCGCTGTACTCATAAAACTGACCCCTTCGCATCCTGATGCGCTACTCCGGACGGCGTTGTCGCAGAGCTTTGACGACAGGCGGCCGTCGCCCCGCGCGCCCAGCTGCTCCAAGGCCCCGTCCGTGCGGTCCGGGGGAGAGCACGGGCAGCGCCGTCACTCACTCTCCAGGTCATGATAAACCCGAATGGAGCAGCCAGGAACCATAGTCAGAAAAAACACTGATATCAGCGAGCATGAGATCAAGGCACTGGACGAGACGGCCTGCGGGTTGTTACCCTGACGCTCCGTCAGGTGCTCTCGCCGTGCATATGCGGATGCACCTCAACCCGCGTGAATTCCCCACCGGTGGCCAACCGTCACACCAGGTTCCAGGCGGATCAGGTCCGTGCCGCTGTTGAATGCGTCCGGCGGGCAGGACATCGGCTCGACCGCCACGGCGGCCCGGTGCCGCGGCCCGCTCAGCGGGTCCGCGGTGAACACCTGAATCCATTCCAAACCGTGGTCCATCCACAGGGTGACGCAATTGCCGCCGGGCTCGCTCAGGCGCACCCGGGCGATCCCGTCGAGTTCCCTTTGCAGGCCGCCGAAAGCGGTGTCGAGCACGCATCCGCCGAGCTGGCGCGCGGTGCGGAAGTCGTACCCGCTGCCGTCCACGTCGACAAGGGCGATCGGGTTCATCCGCTCGTCGACCTCGACCCGGTTCTGCGCGGGCACGTGCAGCGTCCACTGGTCTGCCGCATCGGGCTGCGGCGGCACGCCCGGAAGCAGGTAGGGATGCGCCGCATAACCGTACGGTGCCGCTTCCCGGCCGATATTGTGCGCCGTCACCTCGACTTCGAGCCCTGTGTCAGAGAGCGAATAAGCGGCCGTGAGGTCGAGGATGTGGGGATAACCGGGATGCGGGTAGAGCCGGTGGCTGAGAACCACACGGCCGGGTGATTCCTCCTCGACCCGCCAGCCGGCCCAGCGCACCAGCCCGTGGATGGCGTTGCCGCGCGCCGGTTCGGTGATGTCGAGCTGCCGCTCCTGCCCGTCGAAACGGTAGCGCCCGCCCGCGACCCGGTTCGGCCACGGCGCCAGCAACTGCCCCGCACCGCCCTGAGCGGCCTGGTCGGCCGCGAAGCCGTGGATCAGTGGGCGAGGACCCTGCGGGCCGAGGTGCTCCAGTTCCCGCAGCCCCGCGCCCACCTCGGTGACCACCGCGCGATAACCGCCGCTTTCCAACGCGAATTGCCGCCCCGTCGGCTGCGCACCGGACCCGGCGAAATTCGCCCCGGTCCCGTTCCCCGCAATTGCATCCGCTCCGGGCGTCCCGGGCGCCGTCCTCGCTGAGTCCATGAGCGAATACTCTCCCATACCGGGCGCCCGCGTACCGACAGCCGGAAAGGACGACAGCCGCCCGCGGGCCACGCCAAGGGGGGAGAAGCGTGGACGCGCGGGCGGCTGTGCTCTGTGCTCGCGACCGCCGATGGACGTGTCATCTGCCGGCCGGTTCGCTGTCCACGCTACGACCCGTGCTGCTGGGCCGGAAGGCTGTAGCGCGGGCTTTGGCACAAGCTTTGCCCGCCCTTGGCATTCGCTCGGCCGGGGACCAGCGGCCGGGGACCGTGCGCGCGCTTCGGACGCGACCGCGCCCCCGAACTGCGCCAAGCCCCACGCCGCCTAGACTTGCGTTCCATGACGGAGCCAACGCCGAGCGACCAGGTCTGGACCATTCCCAACGCACTCAGCGTGCTGCGACTGCTCGGCGTTCCCGCGTTCCTGTGGCTGATCCTGCGGCCGGTGTTCGGCGGGCCGCACTACGACGGCTGGGCGATTCTGCTGCTCGCGGTCAGCGGCGCCACCGACTATCTCGACGGGAAGATCGCCCGCGCCTTCGGGCAGGTCAGCAGGGTGGGCCAGCTGCTGGATCCGGCGGCCGACCGGCTCTACATCCTGGCCACATTGGCCGGCCTGGCCGCCCGGCAGATCATCCCGGTGTGGCTCGTGGTGGTCCTGGTCGGGCGCGACCTGCTGATGGCCGTCCCGCTGGCCGTGCTCAGGCGGCACGGATTCGGCCCGCCGCCGGTGCACTTCCTCGGCAAGGCGGCCACCTTCAACCTGCTTTACGCGTTCCCGCTGCTCCTGCTCGGTGACGGCACCGGATGGCTGCACGACCTGGCCGGCGAAGTGGGCTGGGCCTTCGCCATCTGGGGTACCACGCTGTACTGGCTCGCGGCCGGGCTGTATGTGGTCCAGGTGCGCCAGCTCACAGCGCGTCCTGATTAGCCGAGATCGAACGGGGGAGGGATACGCAAGACGGGGGCGATCCGGCGTGCTGGCGCACGCCTTGAATTCGGGAAAGAGGATCCAGCGGATCATGAAAGCCGTCGTGATGGCCGGGGGAGAGGGCACCCGGCTGCGACCGATGACCTCCTCGATGCCCAAGCCGCTGCTCCCCGTCGTGAACCGTCCGATCATGGAGCACGTGCTGCGGCTGCTCAAGCGGCACGGACTGACCGAAACGGTCGTCACCGTGCAGTTCCTCGCCTCGCTGGTGCGCAACTATTTCGGCGACGGCGAGGAACTCGGGATGAACCTGTACTACGCGAACGAGGACACCCCGCTGGGCACCGCCGGCTCGGTGAAGAACGCGGAGGCGCAGCTGGCCGGGGACAGTTTCCTGGTCATCTCGGGGGACGCGCTCACCGACATCGACCTCAGTGCTCTGATCGAGTATCACCGCAAGAAGGGCGCGCTGGTGACGGTGTGCCTCACCCGCGTGCCCGACCCGTTGGAATTCGGCATCACCATCACGGCCGAGGACGGCAGGGTCGAGCGGTTCCTGGAGAAGCCGACCTGGGGACAGGTGTTCTCCGACACCGTCAACACCGGCATCTACGTGATGGAGCCGGAAGTCCTCGGCTATATCGCGCCGGGCGAGCAGGTGGACTGGTCCGGGGACGTGTTCCCGCGGCTGCTGGCCGAGGGCAAGCCGGTCTACGGCTACGTCGCAGAGGGCTACTGGGAGGACGTCGGCACCCACGAGTCGTACATCAAGGCGCAGGCCGACGTGCTCACCGGAAAAGTCGACGCGGACATCGACGGCTTCGAGACCGCCCCGGGCGTCTGGGTGGGCGAGGGCGCCGAAGTCGACCCGAACGCGGTGCTCAAAGGCCCGTGCTACATCGGCGACTACTCCAAGATCGAGGCCGGGGTCGAGATCCGCGAGCACACTGTCATCGGCTCCAACGTCGTGGTCAAGGCCGGCGCGTTCCTGCACCGCGCCGTCATCCACGGCAACGTCTACATCGGCCCGCAGGCCAACCTGCGCGGGTGCGTCATCGGCAAGAACACCGACGTGATGCGCGCGGCGCGGATCGAGGACGGCGTCGTCGTCGGCGACGAGTGCCTGGTCGAGGAGGAGTCGATCCTGGCCGCCGGGGTCCGGATCTACCCGTTCAAGACGGTCGAGGCCGGCGCGGTGGTCAACACCGACGTCATCTGGGAGCAGCGCAGCCAGCGCTCGCTGTTCGGACCGCGCGGCGTCGCCGGCGTGGTCAACGTCGAGATCACGCCCGAACTCGCGGTGCGTCTCGCCAGCGCCTACGCCACCACCCTGAAGAAGGGTGCGACGGTCACCGCCGCGCGTGACGGCTCGCGTGCCGCGCGGGCGCTCAAGCGCGCCGTGATCGCCGCGCTGACCTCCAGCGCGCTGAATGTGCGCGACCTGGAGTGCGTCCCGATGCCCGTGGCCCGGCTGCAGACCGCGCGCGGCACCGTCGGCGGCGTCGCCATCCGCACCACCCCGGGCGTGCCGGACTCGGTCGAGATCCAGTTCCTCGACTCCACCGGCGCGGACCTCTCGCCGGCGGCTCAGCGCAAACTCGACCGCGTGTACTCGCGCGCCGAGTTCCGCCGCGCGTTCCCCGGCGAGATCGGCGATCTGGCCACCCCGTCGCGGATCTTCGAAAGTTACGTCCAGGAACTGCTGAGCCGGGTCGACGTCTCCGGCGTCGCCGAGTCCGGGATGAAGGTCGTGGTCGACTCCGGCGGCGGCTCGGCGGGTCTCGTGCTGCCCGCGCTGCTCGGCCGGATCGGCGTCGACGCGTTCACGGTCAACCTCGGCATGGACGAGGCGCATCCGACCGAGTCGCCCGCTGAACAGGCGGCCGCGCTGCGCCGGCTCGGCGAGCTGGTCTCCTCGTCGCGCGCCTCGGTCGGCGTCCGGTTCGACCCGGTCGGCGAGCGGATCTGGCTCGTGGACGAGACCGGGGCGCGCATTGACGACGAGCGCGCGCTGCTGGTGCTGATGGACCTGGTCGCCGCGGAGCGGGTCGCCGGGACCATCGCGCTGCCCGTGACCACTACCCGTGTCGCCGAGCGGGTCACCGACTTCCACAAGGTCGGGATCCAGTGGGTGTCCACCGCGCCGGACGAACTGACCCGCGTCGCCGCGCTGCCGGGCGTGGTCTTCGGCGGTGATGGACGCGGCGGTTTCGTCATCCCGGAGTTCCACCCCTCGCTGGACGGCATCGCCGCCTTCACGCGGCTGCTCGGTCTGCTCGCGCGCACGCACCTGACGCTGTCTCAGGCGGATGCGCGCATCCCGAGAGCCTACGTGCGCCGGATGGACGTGCCGACGCCGTGGGCGGCGAAGGGAATGGTCATGCGGACGGTCGTGGAGGCCGCGCAGGACCGTCTGCTGGACACGACGGACGGCGTACGCATCGTCGAGTCCGACGGCCGGTGGACTCTCGTTCTGCCCGATCCTGCGGAGGCGGTCACGCACCTGTGGGCGGAGGGACCGGACCCTGAATCGGCGGATGAGCTGCTCGGCCTGTGGGCGGCCGTCGTGGAACAGGCGGGTGCCTAACGCATCCGCAATGCGCATAAGTCGTTAACCGGGTCGGCCGACCGCACGAGGCCACGTCAGTGTGGTCGGCGGCCGGGCCACCGTGTATGGTCGCGACAACCAGCTACCTGACAGTACAAACCACGGACGCACGGCGAGGGGGCACACCGGCGAGACCCGCCGGGGCACCGCTCCGGCGGCCCAGATCCAGCAACGGAGCAATGCAGTGGCCACGGCCGACATCCCCGAGGACCTGAACTACACCGCCGAGCATGAATGGGTGCGAGCGGACACCGAGACCATGCTGCGGGTCGGCATCACCGACTTCGCTCAGGACGCTCTCGGCGACATCGTCTTCGTCACCCTGCCGCAGCCGGGCGCTGAGATCCAGGCCGGCGAGCCGTGCGGCGAACTGGAGTCGACCAAGTCGGTCAGCGACGTCTACGCGCCGGTCAGCGGCACTGTCACCGCGGTCAACGGGGCGCTGGACGCCAACCCGGAACTGGTGAACTCGGACCCTTACGGCGAGGGCTGGATGTTCGAGGTCGAGGCCTCGGGCCCGGAGGCGCTGGACGCGTTGCTGGACGCCGCGGGTTACCGCGCTGTCTCCGAGAAATAGTCGATCGAACGGGGAGAGGCTGCGGGAGGTCCAGTGGCGCTGTTCGGTCGGTTCGGCCGCGGCCGGGGCGGTAACCCGGACCTGGCGCCGTCCGGCGGGTCGGTTGACCCGGACCCGGACGGGCGCCTAGGTTTCGATGCGTCGCCGCCTCCCGCTACCGGCGGCGCGCCCAGCCAGTCACGAGGTGCCGCGCCCGAGCCGCGGCGGGAGGTCGGATCGATGCCGTTGTGCGCCCGCTGCGGGCACGCCAACTCGGAAGGCAGCCGTTTCTGCTCCAACTGCGGCAACCCGCTGGTGCCCGGCATGATGCCGGCGGACCGGGGCAGCGGTGAGCGGCCCGCCGAGGTGACCTCCACCCTCGCCCTGGGTGCGGTCAACCTGACCGACACCGGCGAGCCGGCCGCGGGCGAACTCGCCGATCCGCGCGCCGGGGTCGCCGAGGGCCTGTCCGCGGGCACCGCGCTGCTCATGGTGGAGCGCGGCCCGAACGCGGGCAGCCGCTTCCTGCTGGACGCCGAGGTGACCTCGGCTGGTCGCGCGCCCGACAGCGACATCTTCCTCGACGACGTGACCGTCTCGCGCCGGCATGCCGAGTTCACTCGCGCCGCGCAGGGCTACCTCGTCCGCGACGTCGGTTCGCTCAACGGCACCTACGTGAACCGGGAGCGGATCGAAGAGGTCCTGCTCGCCCACGGCGACGAGGTGCAGATCGGCAAGTACAGGCTGGTTTTCCTCGTCGGCGCGCGGTAGCCGGGTCCGCTGAAGCGGCCGCGGTGGCGGTGGCGGGCGGCGTAAAGGCGCCCTCGCCGCCCGGCGAGCACGGGCGATGCGTCCAGCGGCCGAGCCTGTCGGTGGCGGCCGACATACTGGGAACGGTGAAGGCACCGAGAACCAACCTGGCACCACGAGACCGGGAGACACCATGGCGGGCGTGCGCGGGTCGGCGAACGGGAGCGCAGCCGGTACGCGGGTCGGGCGCGGCGCACCGCACGGCCGGGCGCCACGGCGCACCCTGACGATCGGCGAGGCGGCCGCGCGGCTGTCGGCCGACTATCCGGGCGTAACGGCCGCGGTGCTGCGGCGGCTTGAGGCGGCGGGGAAGTTCACCCCGGCGCGCAGTTCCACGGGCTACCGCCGATATTCCGAGGCGGACCTCGACCTGATCAGGCTCGTGCTCTCGCAGCAGCCCGGGGCGCGACCGGCCGCCGCCGATCCCGCCGACCTGTCCGGCGCCGAGTCCGCGCTGGCGCATCCCGCGGCCGGACAGTCGGCGGCCGCGGACGAACTCGCCGGCGCCGCTACACACCACCACGCCGCCGCGCGGGTGGCGGGCCGCGCGGCCCGGGCCCCGGGCTCTCGGGTCCCTGCGGCCCGCCCGGCGCCGGAGGAGGGCCTGCGGCCGGCGGCGATAGACCCGCTCTTCGACATCCCGGTGACCGGCCACGGCCCGCGTGCCGCCGCCTTCCCGCACACGGCCCGCCGGGACGCGCCCGCCCGGGAGGCAGCGCGGCAACCCGGTGCCGGCGCACCGCCTGCCGAGGACGCCGCGGCGTCCGCTCCCGGTCCCGCGTCCTCCTCGCGGCGAGCCGACCGGCGCTGGCCCGACGCCGAGTTCTTCGCCCCGGATCTCGGCGAGGTCGCGCTGGACCTGGACCAGTTGGCGGCGGCCGCGCGCACCGACCGGGCCTGGGTGGACGGCCTGGTCGAATACGGCCTGCTGTCGGGCGGCCGTCCGGCCGGCGGCGCGGACCTGCTGGTGGCCCGTGCCGCGGCGGAACTGGCCCAGTTCGGCGTGGAGCCTCGGCACCTGCGCGCGGTGGCCGCCTCGGCGGGCCGGGTGGCGGAACTGATCGCGACCGCGACCGCCTCCGGCCGTGAGGCCGGCCGCCGGGAGCGTGCGCTGCCCACCACCTCGGGCCGCAGCGCCGAGGCGGCGGCCGCGGCGGTGCGTTTGCACGCCGCGCTGGTGCGGGCGGCACTGCTCCGTGGCTGAGCGCGGTGGCTTTCTGGGCCGCTCGTGCGGCGCCGCGGCGGGCTCCCACGACGCCCGATCGGGCTTTCGACCGGCAGGGCTTTGGAATCAACCGCCTGGAGCGGTTGTGCGCTCCGGCGCGCGCTAGGGTGTCTATCGTGAACGAACTCGACGTTGTCGGCGTTCGCGTCGAACTGCCGTCCAATCTGCCGATCGTGCTGCTCCGGGAGAGCTCGGGGGAGCGGTTCCTGCCGATCTGGATCGGCCAGGGCGAAGCGAGCGCGATCGCGGCGGCGCTTGAGGGCGCATCGCCGCCGCGGCCGCTGACCCATGACCTGTTCCGAGACACCCTGAGGGCGCTGGGACGGCGTCTGACGGCGCTGCGCATCACCTCACTGCGCGGCGGCACTTTCTTCGCCGAGATGGTCTTCGACGGCGGCGTCACGGTCTCGGCGCGCCCGTCCGACGGCATCGCGATGGCGCTGCGGTGCGGGGCCAAGATCTTCGCGGCCGAGGAGGTGCTGGCCGAGGCCGGCATCCTGCTGCCGGACGACCAGGAGGACGAGGTCGAGCGGTTCCGGGAGTTCCTGGACCAGATCTCGCCGGAGGATTTCGAGGCCTGATCCGTTCCCGCGTGTCCGGTCGCCCGGCGTGGCGGACGCGGTGGTCGTTGACGCCGGGAGGACGACTGCGTACGGTCGGCAGAGCCTGTCCGGGACGCTGAGAGCCGTGTGCGCTTCGGGTGGGGCGTGGTCACCGGATCGGAGGGTTTGCCGGGCCGGCCGGCGATGGAAGAGAAAAGACGGGGCGGTTTCCGGCCGGGCGGCATACGGTGCGTGGTGGACGGCAATAGGCAAGCGGTGCGCGAGAAGCGGTAAGCGCGGTAAGCACGGCGTACGGAACGGAGGTCGGCGTTGAGCGCGGTTGCCACTGATGCGCGGGGCGCTGCCCCCGACCCGATCGACTCCTACGGCTATCGCGGCACAGTGGCCTGCGCCGCGGCCGGGATCACATACCGGCAGCTGGACTACTGGGCCCGTACCGACCTGGTGCGCCCCTCGCTGACCGCGGTGCCCGGCTCCGGAGCCGGGCGGCTCTACAACTTCCGTGACATCGTCATCCTCAAGATCGTCAAGCGGCTGCTGGACACCGGTGTCTCGTTGCACAACATCCGTGCGGCCGTGGCTCACGTGCACGCGCGCGGCAGTGCCGAACTCGAAGGCATCACGCTGATGAGCGACGGCGCGACCGTGTACGAGTGCACTTCGGCGGAGGAGGTCGTCGAACTGGTCCACGCCGGGCAGGGCGTCTTCGGCATCTCGGTCGGCGCGGTGTGGCGTGAGGTCGAGGCCGTACTCACCCAGCTTCCCGGCGAGCCGGTGGACGGCGCCGCCGTGCCCGCGCCCACCGCTCTACTCGGCCACGGCGTCGTCGACGAACTCGCGGTGCGCCGCCGTTCCCGCGCGGTCTGACGGCCCGCGGGCAACCGCTTCACGCCGCGCGCAGTCATCCCTGGTAAGGGGCGACGGGCTTGTGGCTCGGCCGTGGACCATGGGCGGAGGCGAGACGGATGACGCAGGACGGGCAGGAGACGCCGCAGCCGCAGGACTCCACGGAAACTGCGCCCGCGCTGGGCGTCCGGCGTCGCCGCCTGCGGCGGGCCTACCAAGTTCTCTGCGTCGCGACGGTACTGCTCTTCGTGCCGGTCTCTTTCGTGCGCGTGAGCGCCGATCCCTATGTCCGCTCGGTGTCCACCGTTCCCGCCGAGCCTGTCGGCATCGTGTTCGGCGCCGCGGTCTCCGGGGATACTCCGAGCCCTTACCTTGCTTCCAGGCTCGATACTGCGCTCTCCCTGTGGCGCGCGGGCAGGTTCAGGGTCTTCCTCGTCTCCGGGGACAATTCGACACCGTCGTACAACGAGCCGAAGGCGATGCGCGACTACCTGGTGGCGCACGGCGTTCCCACGCAGTTGATCGTGCTCGACTACGCGGGCTTCGACACCTGGGAGACCTGCGACCGGGCCAAGCGCGTTTTCGGTGTGGACCACGCGATCGTGGTGAGCCAGTCCTTCCACGTGCCGCGTGCGGTCTACCTTTGCAGGGTGGCGGGCATCGAAACGTACGGAGTCGGCGACGGCACCGCCGCTTCGGCGCTGGGCCCCGACGAATACGTGAACGACGAAGCCCGTGAGGTCCTGGCCGGCGTGAGCGCCGTGTATCAGGCGACGTTCACGCCGGCACCGACGTTCCTCGGCCCGCGTGACAACGGCATAGCCGAGGCGTTGCGCGCCGCGGGATAAGCGTGCGCGCGGACGGCTGACATGGCGCGGCGACGTCCTCGTCGTGCGGTGGATCAGAGCGCTCGTGCCCGGTACAGCAGCAGCCCGGCCGGTCGGCGCAGCGCCCGGATCTCCTCCAGATCGAACCCCGCGCTTTTCACGCACTCGGCGATCGTCTCGGGGGAGTACCACCATGCCGTGGTCGACAGTATTGCGCCGTCCCGCAGCCGGTAGCGTTCGACGTACGCGGTTCCATCCGCCTGGCGGGCGGCTCGGGCTCCCTCGGCTGCCTCGCCGTCGTCCGTTTCACAGGCGCCCGCCTGTGCATTCGCGCGCGTGTCCCGTTCAACGATCGCCAATACGGCCCCTGGACGCAGCACCCGGCGCGCGTCGCTCAACAACCCGACGATGTAGCACGGATGCGCCAGATGAAGCAGCAGGCGCTGAGCGACGCAGGCGGTGCATTGCGCGCGGCGAAGCGGGATGCGGCCGTGTGCGTCGGGCAGGGTGCGCACGATCCAGGCATCGCGGAACCGTTGCGCGCCGAGCCTGTGCATCGTCGGCGAAATGTCGAACGCGTATACCCGCAGCCAGTAATGGTCCGCCAGATACTGCGCGAACGCGCCGAGGCCGCAACCCAGTTCCAGCACCGTGCCGTCCGGGCGCCCGGATACGCGCCTGGGCCGCACCGGGCGAACCGCCTCGGCCAGCAGCGGCCAGAGGCCGTCGCGTTCCGCTTGATCGTCCCGGTCCGCGTAGGACGTCGCGATACGCGGATCACTCCATCGGGTCGCCGGACCGCCGTCCGCCCCGAGCGGCGCACGGTCGCGGGGCAGACGCGACGGATGTGCGGGCTCGGGCAGCGCGCCGGCGAACCGCGGGTTTGCGGGATCGAGCGGAACGCACGAGCGGACCGGGAGAATCGCTTCGCTCAGCGTTCGGCGCACGCGCGCCGCGCCGATGTCGATCAAATGCTTGCCATCGACGACAGGCACTGTATCAATCACAGTTGACGAGAGGCGCACTGAACGCGGCGCGATGCCGGAGGGAGTGGGAATCGGCCTGTTCGCCTGCGGTGGAATGGATGGTGGCACCCGTGCAGTCAAGCGCCGTGCGGGCGTGTGCGGCCGGCGCCGCGGCCGTGTCGGTCGAGTGTCATCCGAACGAGGCGAGGCCGTATCCTTCGATTCCGGCCCGCTGGCTACAGACACGGACGACGGCACCGTGGCGGACGAGAGAGGCGTGGCGTGTTCTACGTGGTACTGAAGGCCCTGACGACCCGCTTGACGCTGCTGATCTGGCGGCCGAAGGTGGAGGGCCGCGAGAACCTGCCCACTCGCGGGCCGGTGATTCTCGCCTCGAACCACTTGTCCTTCGTCGACTCCATCATCATCCCGATGGTCGCCTCGCGCCGCGTCGCCTTCATCGCCAAGGCCGAGTACTTCGAGACCAAGGGTCTCAAAGGCTGGCTGATGAAGGGCTTCTTCACCGCGATCGGCGCGATCCCGGTGCGCCGCGGCGAGCATCGGGCGGCGTTGGACTCGCTGGACCAGTCCCTCGCGGTGATCAACAGCGGTGGTGCCTTCGTGATCTACCCGGAGGGCACCCGCTCGCTCGACGGCAGGCTGTACCGGGCCAAGGTCGGCGTCGGCTGGCTCGCGCTCAAGTCCGGGGCCCCGGTCGTGCCGCTGGCGGTACAGGGCACGCAGCACGTGCTCCCGGTCGGCGCGAAGATCCCGAAGAGGGTCCCGGTCACGGTCCGCTTCGGAGAGCCGATCGATCCCTCCAAGCTGGAACTGCCGGGCGAGCCCGTGGCGGAGAACCCGCGCGCCCGGCGCATCGTGGCCGACACGGTGATCGAGCAGATCCAGAAGCTGTCCGGGCAGGAGTACGCGGGCGTGTACAACGAGCGCCCCGCCGAGCTGTAGCGTCCCGCCGAGCTGCGGGGTACCCTGCGCGGCCACCCTGCGCGGCCGCCGGTTGCGGGCGGCCGTCTCGGGATGTGGGCTCGGGATGTGGGCTCGGCTCACTTCTCAGGGCCGCGGCGTTCGGCGCGCGTGATCGCGAAGCGGCGCAGCGGCCATGAACCGGGCGTCCCGTACGCCGCCTAACTCCAGCCGGTGTCCGCTCCGGGTGTCCTGTGCACGGCCCCGGCAAGGGCGTCCGCGACGGGGCCGCAGCGGCGCGGGTCCAGCGCCGCCGTCGTGATGCGCAGGCCGGGGCCGCTGCGGATGCGGAACCAGGCGCCGGGCGCCGCCGCGTAGCCGGCGGCCAGCAGCGCGCTGAGCGCGGCGCTCTCGTCCGGCACCGGCACCCACACGTTCAGGCCGCTGCTGCCGTGCGCCTGCACTCCCCGCTCCCGCAGTGCGCTGATCATCGCGACCCGGCGCTCGGCGTACAGGTCGGCGGCGGTCGCGACGAGGCGCTGGGTCGAGTGGTCGGCCAGTGCGTCAGACCACGTGGACTGGATGATCCGGCTCACGTGGCGCGCGGTGTGCCGAAGCCGGCCCGCGACGAGGTCGTGCGTGATCGGATCGGCGGACAGGAGAGCTATTCGCAGGTCCGGACCGTACGCCTTGGACGCGCTGCGCAGATACGCCCAGTGCCGGGTGGCCTCGGCCAGCGTGTTCGGTGGTCCGGTGGTCACGTCCGCGCCGTGATCGTCCTCGACGGTCAGCACGTCGGGATGGTCGCGCAGTACCGCCCGAAGCCGCCGGGCCCGGTCCGCGCCGACCGCGGCGCCATAAGGGTTCTGAGCCCGCGTCGTCACGATGAACGCTTTCGCCCCGGCCGCCAGCGCCGCCGCCAAGCCCTGCGGGTCGGGTCCCGCGTCGTCGACGGGCACCGGGTACGGGGTCAGCCGGTCCGCGGCCAGCAGGTCGAGCAGTTGCGCCCACGCCGGATCCTCGACCGCGACCGTGTCGCCCGGCCGCAGCCGCGCCGCCAGCAGCCGGTCGATGCCGTCGAGCGTGCCGAAGGTGCAGGCCAGGTGCTCCGCGTCGATGCCGTCCCGGCTCAGCACGCGTTCGGCGCGGCGGCGCAGCGCCGGGTCGAGCGCCGGGTCGCCGTACACGGGCGGCCGGGTCACCGGCCGGGGGCTCAGGTGCGGCAGCAGCGCCGGGTCAGGGTTGCCGGTGGACAGATCGACAGTCCCCGCAGGCAGTTTCAGCGAACGGCTGGCCGGACTGGTGGCCGGCCGCTCGCGCACTTGCGTACCGTGCCGGCCGCGCGTCTCGACCGTCCCGCGGTCTCGCAGCAGACGGTAGGCGCTCGCGGCCGTGTTCGGGTTGACGCCCAACTGCGCCGCCAGCTCGCGTACCGGAGGCAGCGCCGTACCCGGGCTGAGCCGCCCGTGCGTGATCGCCGCCTCGATGCTCGCCGCTATGTCGCTTGCGCGGGCACCGCTGACCTCGTACTCTGCCACCCAGGCAGTTTGTTCCAACACAAAACAGATTATGTACTAAGACAATATCGGAGGCAAGCGTGGGTGAGACGGTGCGGACTGACGTATCTGAGACATCTGAGACATCTGAGGTCGAGTACATACCGACCGAGCGCAGCACGCCGACCCGCCACACCTCGCGCGCGAGCTACGACCGTGCGTCGGTGCACGCCGTGATCGACGAAGCACTCGTCTGCCATGTCGGGTTCATCCGCGACGGCGCACCCGTGGTCCTGCCGACCATCCACGCGCGCATCGGCGACACGCTCTACATCCACGGCTCGTCGGCGGGCCGATTCTCGCTGCTCGACGCAGAACCGGTCGGCGTGACCATCTCGCTGATCGACGGGATCGTGTTGGCCCGCTCCTGGCTGCATCATTCCGCGTCCTACCGCAGCGTCGTCGTTCACGGCACCGCGCGTGTCGTCCGCTCCGAGGAAGAGAAGCGCACCGCGATGGCGGCGCTCATCGACCACGTGGCTCAGGGCCGCTCGAAGGACACCCGGCCCGCGACGCGTAAGGAACTGGCGAAGACCGCGATCGTCGCGGTCGAGCTGTCCGAGGTCTCGCTCAAGGCCCGCGGCGCCCACCTCGTGGAGGAACCAGAGGACGTGGACCTGCCCCACTGGGCCGGGTTCATCCCGCTCGAACTCACCGCCGGCGTCCCGGTGCCGGACGGGCAGCTGGCTGACGGCGTCCAGCTGCCTGGGTATCTGGCCGGGTACACGCGCGGTTAGCCCGCGTAAGGCGACTCCGACGGGGGAAATCGGATCCGGCCCGGCGCGGCGCGGGAATCGGCGCGGCGCGGATCGGGTTGACTCCCTCCGACGCAGGAACCGACGCGCCGCCGGCGCACAGGAGGGAACACGCGGTGAGCGACGAGCAGGATCGGATCGCGAGGGCACGCGCGTTCGTGGCGGCGAACCCGCGCGGTGTGCTGACCACCTACCGCCGCGACGGCCAGGCGCAGATGTCTCCGGTGACGCCCGGCGTCGACGCGGCGGGCCGCATCATCATCAGCGTCACCGAGGACCGGGCCAAGACCAGGAACGCCCGGCGCGATCCCCGCGTCGCGCTGTGCGCCTTCAGCGAGGGTTTCTACGGGCCCTGGGTCCAGGTCGAGGGGCGGGCCGGGTTCGCCGACGGCCCGGACCGCATCGACGCGCTGGTCGACTACTACCGCGTTCTCAGCGGCGAACACGAGGACTGGGGCGAGTATCGCGCGGCGATGTTGCGAGACCGACGGGTGCTGCTGCGCTTCGAGATCCTCAGGGCCTCAGGGCCGGTTGTCGGCTGACGGACCGCTGCGCGCGCAGGCCGGAGCGCTGAGCCACCGTGGAGCGGGCCAAGTCCTGCTCGATGAGCGCGGCCGTCTCCAGCATGTGCGGAACGATGCGGTCGACCAGGTCCTGCGCCGAGGTCCGCGAGACGTTCGTGGCCACGTTGATCGCGGCGACCACCTGCCCCGACTGGTCCCGGATCGGTGCGGCGACCGAACGCAGCCCCTCCTCCAGTTCCTGGTCCGCCATCGCCCAGCCGCGTTCCCGCACCGCCGCGAGCTCCTGCCGCAGTACTTCCGAGTCGGCCAGGGTGTGCGACGTCAGGGCGCGCAGCTTCGCCGACGCCAGATAGCCGTCCAGCCACTCGGCCGAGTGCCACGCCAGCAGGACCCGGCCCATCGATGTGGCGTACGCCGGGAACCGGGTGCCGACGCTGATCGCCACCGTCATGATCCGCTTGGTGGGCACGCGCGCGACGTACACCACCTCGTCGCCATCGAGCACTGATACCGAGGTGGACTCGTGGACGCGCTCGACCAGTTGTTCCAGGTGCGGCAGCGCGATCTCCGGCAGGCTCAGGCTGGACAGGTACGCGTAGCCCAGTTCGAGGATCTTGGGCCGCAGCGCGAACAACCTGCCGTCGGTGCGCACATAGCCCAGTTCGACCAGCGTCAGCAGGAAACGCCGGGCGGCGGCGCGAGTGAGCCCGGTCGTGCGGGCCACCTCGGAGAGGGTCAGCTCCGGATGCTCCGCGTCGAACGCGCGAATGACCGCCAGGCCGCGCTCCAGCGACTGCACGAAAGGTCCGGCGCCGTCACGGCTCGGCGCGGACAACGGCTCGGGCATCGGCGTCCCCTCTCTCGAGCACCGGCGGCGGGTCGCGCGACGGACCCGGGTTCGCAGGGCGGACCGTGGTTCGCGGCACGCCCGTGGCGCGCCCCGGAGCCGCGCTTCGTGCCGCGAGCGGCCGGTGAACCGAAACGGTATGGCCGGGTAAGCCCCCGGTCAACGTGGTGGCGGGACGGAAACCGGCGGCGAAGCGGCGACACCTCGCCAAACCGTTGACGGCTCAGTCGTGCGGGCTTATGTTCGCTGCCAGCACGAGCGTGCGACATGCGTACCGCAAGCATGTGCGTGCGCCAATCCGGCCCAACCGCGCGCAAGCAGGAGAAACGCCGTGGCAGATCAAGATTCGGCCAGCACCTTCCCGCGATCCCAGGCGTGGCTCGACCCGGACCGCTGGAGCGGACGGGTCTTCCTCGGCGGTTGGACCGAGGCGGCCGGCGGGGACGCGCCGGTCATCGAGCCGGCCACTGGAGCGCACCTGGCCCGTGTCGGCTCGGCCGCGCCCGCCGACGTGGCCCGCGCCTGCGCCCTGGCCGCCGCGGCTCAGCCTGCTTGGGCCGCCGCGCCCTACCACGAGCGCGCCGCCGTGCTGCGCCGCGCCGCCGCTCTGCTGGAGGAGAACCGGGCCGAGGTCGAACACTGGCTGGTGCGCGAGGGCGGAAAGGTCCCGGGCGCCGCGGCGTTCGAGATCGGCTTGGTGCTCGGCGAGTTGCACGAGGCCGCCGCGCTGCCCTCGCGGCCCTACGGCGAGCTGATCCCCAGCGGCGAGCCGCGGCTCAGCTTCGCCCGTCGCGTCCCGGTCGGCGTCGTCGGGGTCATCGCCCCCTTCAACTTCCCGCTCATCCTCGCCGCCCGCTCGCTCGCGCCGGCGCTGGCCCTCGGCAACGCGGTCGTGCTCAAACCGGATCCGCGCACCGCCGTCTGCGGCGGCGTCGCGCTGGCCCGCCTCTTCGAGGCGGCCGGGCTGCCCGACGGAGTGCTGCACGTGCTGCCCGGCGGCGCGCAGGCCGGTGAGGCGCTGGTCACCGACCCGAACCTGCGGGTGGTCTCGTTCACCGGCTCCACCGCGGCCGGCCGCCGGGTCGGCACCCTGGCCGCGCAGCACCTCAAGCGCGCCCACCTGGAACTCGGCGGCAACAGTGCCCTGATCGTGCTCGACGACGCCGATCTGGAGCGCGCGGTCTCCGCCGGCGCCTGGGGCTCCTTCCTGCATCAGGGCCAGATCTGCATGACCACCGGCCGCCACCTCGTGCACGAGGCCGTATACGACGACTATGTCGCCGCGCTCGCCGCGAAGGCCGAGCACCTGCCGGTCGGGGATCCGGCCGGCGGCGCGGTCGCCCTCGGCCCGCTGATCGACGCGCGCCAGCGCGACAAGGTGCACGCACTGGTCACCGCGAGTGTCGAGGCGGGCGCGCGGCTCGTGGCCGGCGGCACGTACGAAGAACTCTTCTACCGGCCCACCGTGCTGGCCGAGGTCACCCCGGACGCCCCGGCATACGCGCAGGAGGTCTTCGGCCCGGTGGCGCCGGTCACCCGTTTCTCGACCCTCGACCAGGCCGCGAAGCTCGCCTCGGACACCGAGTACGGGCTCTCGCTGGGCATCCTCACCCGCGACGTGATGCGCGGCCTCGAGCTGGCCGAGAAGATCCCCACCGGCCTGGTCCACATCAACGACCAGACGGTCAACGACGAGGCCGTGGCGCCGTTCGGCGGCTTGGCCGCGTCGGGCACCGGAGCCCGCTTCGGCGGGGCCGCGGCCAACGTGGAGGCGTTCACCGAGACCCGCTGGATCACCGTCCGGGCGCAGATCGCCCCGTACCCGTTCTAGCGGGACACCAGCGGCCGGTCCCGGACCGTGTTCGAGAACAATCGCAGGGGCCGAGGCGACTTCTCGAACGCGGCCTGGACCAGCCACGCCCAGGCCACGGCCAGGCGTCCAGCCGTAGATCGTGATTGTGCTGGCTGGCCTTATGTTCTCCTCGGCTTGCGGGGCTTGGTCCATTTGCCGTCGGGTCGGTCGCGCTGTCGGGCCGGTGTCGCCGCGTCGAACTGCGCCTTGCTCACGACCGTGCGCGGTTCGGGTTCGAGCACGGGTGTGGTCGATCGCCAGGGGACGGCCGTGTCCCATCCGATGACGGGCAAGGTCTCGTTGTAGTGGGGGGCGAACTGCGCGGTGATGAGGGCGGGCATGCGGTAGTTCAGGCGTCGTACATGATCGAGGAACGCGGCGGGGAGCAGGACGTGATGGGTTTCCACGTAGTGCGGGAAGTCCTGGCGCCAGAGCCAGACTCCGTCGGTGACCGGCGATGAGCAGCCCCGGGAGTGGCGGTGGTCGGCTCCGGTGATCGCGTCCGGGCAGGATTCCATGACGTCGATCAGCACGTGGCCGGCGTCCAGGTAGGCCACCAGGTCCGTTTCGTCCGGCTCGCCGGCGGGTCGGACGGCGTCGCGCACGGACCCGTTCGGCCGGCCGGGGTCTTTGGCGAACTCGTCGTAGAAGCCGAGCAGTTCCAGCATCGCGGACCCCTCCCGTGATCAGCTCTCTTAATCCTCCCGGGTGAGCGGGCGCGGCCACCGGTGATCATCGAGGTTTGTGAAGACAACGAAGGATCAAGCGGTAGCCGCAGGCCACAGCATCGACGCCGAACGATGGCACGCCCTGTTCGAGGATCTGATAGGGCGCATCACTGAACGCCGTTGGTACTGGTGTCCCGCGCCGGAAGTCCGCCGTGAAAATCGGCCCCCGCATCCCGCCTGGCCGCGTTGCCGAAACGCCCACAGACGACCCACTGCGTTGATTGAGCACCGCGAGGGTGTTCCGGCGCCTTGCCAGCCGGGCGCGGATGACCGGACGTGCGCAGCCAGGTCGAGCAGAGTCATGCGACGGATTTCCGGCGCGGGACACTAGGCCGCCGTCGATCGGATGCGCCGGAGCACCTCGTCGGCGAGTGCGTCGGGAGCCTCATCCGGAATCCAGTGGCTGACGCCCGGTAGTTCGACGAAGCGGAACGGCCCGGTGACCTGCCCGGCGCAGTACTCGGCGGCCGCGCGCCCGATCGCGACGTCCTCGGTCGACCAGACATACGTGGTCGGCACGTCGACCGGCGGCAGCGCGGAGTCCTCGCGCCGCATGGCCCGATACCAGTTCAGCGAGGCCGTCAGAGCCGCCGGCTCGCTCAGCGCACGCAGATGCGGCTCGGCGGCGCGGTCGGGCAGCGGCCGGTAGAGCGCGCGCAGCCGGGCCGCGCCGTCCTCCAGCAGGACCTGTTCGGCCTTCCCCGGCTGCCGGAACAGCCGCATGTACGCCGAGCGCTCGCGTTGCCCGCTGCGCTCGTCCGCCAGAGCGGCTGCCATCGCCCGCGGATGCGGCACCGACACTGCCGTCAGCGTACGCACCCGGTCCGGCCGCCCGGCCGCCAGAGCCCAGGCGACCATCGCACCCCAGTCGTGACCGACCACGTCGGCGCGCTCGACCCCGCAGGCGTCGAGCACGCGTAGCGCGTCCGCGACCGTGTGCGCCAACCCGTACGCCTGGATGTCGGCCGGTCGCGCGCCGGGGCTGTAGCCGCGCTGATCCGGGGCGATCAGGCGCAGGCCGTGCGGCGCGAGCCGCTGCGCGAGCGCGTCGAAGCAGCGGTGCGTCTGCGGGAAGCCGTGCAGCAGGAGCACCGCGCGGCCGCCCGGATCACCCTGTTCGGCCACGTCGAGGATCAAGTCGGCCGCGGTCGTGACCCGGCGCATCGTCCAGCGCGTCTGCTCGTCCATCACGGACAGCGTACGGCCGTCGCGTCCCGGGAGAGTCCCCGCCGCGCCGCGCCGGCCCGGACGGCGCGAGCGGGATGCGGGCCATGTGTCGCAGGGATCGATTACATCCCGTGCCGCCGCCGGCCGAGCGCGCCCCGTGTTACAGAACGCTCATAAACCAGAATCACAGAATTCGAAGGTGATGTTGTCAGGGCTCTGGAATGTCGGCACCCATAGCGGATAGTCTCCAGCGCGATGCGTTCCGTGTTGATGACGCCCCTGCGCCCGTCCGAGCGATGGAGGCTGTGACGATGCGCCCGGCTCAGGCTCCCGGCCGCCCCGGACGGCTGGCCGACGACTTCTTCCTCATGGCGCACGACGAGACCAGCGGCAAACCCCGGTTACCCGAGCGGATCGCCGGGCTGGGCCTTGCCGCCGCGCTGCTCGGAGAACTGGCCCTGAGCGGCCGCGTCGAGCCCAGGGACGGAACCGTCGCCGTGCTCGACGCCGCCGCCTGCGGCGACGAACTGGCCGGCCGGATGCTCGAATTCCTCAAGCAGGAACAGCATCCCACGCGCACCTGGCTGGCGTTCTTCGGCGGCAGCGCACACGAGGAGGTCGGCCTGCGCATGGTCGGCGACGGGCTGCTGGTGCGCGCGTCGCGCCGGCGACCGTGGCAGGCCGGCCGCTGGGTGCCCGCCGCCGCGGGCGTGGCCGCCCGGCCCACCGCGCTGCTGTGCACGGCGCTCATCCGCGGCCAGCGGCTCGACGAGCGCTCCCTGCTGCTGCTGGGCCTGCTGCGGGCCACCGGACTCGACCAGCCGGTGCTCTGGGAGGTGCGCCAGAGCGAGCCGCACGCGCTGCGCCGGATCGACGGCGCGCTCGCGCTGCTGCGCCCGCCGTTGGCCGAACTGACCGGCCAGACCGAGGCCGCGGTCGGCAACGCCATCGCGACCCGCCGCTTCTGATCGGCGGCCCCCGCACGTCCACACCCTTACCGCATGACAGGAGGACCCACCGTGGCAAGAGGATCACTCGCCCAGCCGGGCAGCGTGTCCGCGGCTCTGGCCCGCGACCGGCTCGGCGTACCGTCCGTGGTCTATTTCGTGCTGGCCGGAGTGGCCCCGCTCACCGTGACCGCGGGGGTGATCACCACCGCCTACGCGGTGACCGGCCTGACCAGCGTGCCGGCCGCGTTCATCGTGGTGGCCGTGGTGCTGAGCCTCTTCAGCGTCGGCTACGTCGCGATGGCCCGGCACATCAGCAACGCAGGCGCCTTCTACGCGTTCATCACCCGCGGCCTCGGACGCGAGGCGGGCGTGGCCGGCGCGCTGATCGCGCTGCTGGCCTACAACCTGCTGCAGGTCGGCCTCTACGGGATGCTCGGCCCGGCCGTCGAGGGCTACGTGCAGCAGAAGGCCGGCGTCGACGTCAAGTGGTGGATCTGGGCGCTGGCGGCCTGGGCCGTGGTGACCGTGCTGGGCCTGATCCGGGTGGACATCAGCGGGCGCGTGCTCGGCGCGCTGCTGACGCTCGAAGTGCTCGTCATCGCCGCGCTGACCGTCGAGGGCGCGATGCACCCGGCCGGCGGGCACGTGACCTTCTCCACGCTGAACCCCGGCGAACTGACCAAGGGCGGCATCGGCGCGGTGCTCGCCATCGCAGTGCTCGGATACACCGGCTTCGAGCAGTCCCCGGTCTACGCCGAGGAGGCCCGTGACTCGCGCCGCACCATCCCGGCCGCCACGTACTTCTCGCTGGCCGTGATCGGCGTCCTCTACGCGGCGGCCTCGTGGGTGCTCTCCCTGCACTACGGCGTGTCGCAGGTCGCGGCGGTCGCGGCCCAGCAGGGTCCCGGGATGCTGTTCGCGCTCGGCTCGAACGTGCTGAACAACGCCGGGCAGGTGCTGTTCATGACCTCCCTGTTCGCGGCCGCCCTCGCCTTCCACAACGCCTGCTGGCGCTACTCCTTCGCGCTCGGCCGCGAGCACGTGCTGCCCGGATCCTTCGGCCGCACCGGCGTCAACGGCGTGCCGAAGACGGCCTCGGCGGTGCAGAGCGCGATCGGCCTGGCCGTGATCCTCGCCTACGCGGCCGGGGGCTGGAACCCGCAGAACGACCTGTTCTTCTGGCTGGGCACCACCGGCGGCTACGGCATCCTGATCCTGCTCGCGCTCACCTCGATCGCGGTGGTCAGGTTCTTCGCGCTCGAGCGCGCCGGGGAGAACCTCTGGCGGCGGCTGATCGCGCCGGGAATCTCGGTGGTCGTGCTACTGGTCATCGTGTACCTGTGCACCAGCAACTACTCGCTGCTGCTCGGTTACACCAAGCCGTCCATGCCCGGCAAAGTGCTGCCCTCCCTCTTCGCGCTGGCCGCCGTGGTCGGTGTGGGCTGGGCGCTGTACCTGCGCTCCCGCCGGCCGCAGGTGTACGAGGTGATCGGCATGGGGCCCGACGCGGCCACCGGACACGGCACCGCGACGCCGGCGGCCGCGCCCGCGGCCTCGCTCGCCGGGGAGGGGGCATGAGTGCCGGGCCCGCCGTGGCGAGTGTGGTCAGGGCCGAGCCGGGCGACGCGGCCGAACTGAGCGCCCTGGTCGCGACGGCGTTTCGGGACCTGCCGCCCTCGGTCTGGCTGGTCGGGCAGCAGGACGCGCGGGAGGCGCTGTTCCCCGGCTACTTCCGCCTCTATGTGGACCTCGCGCTGGCCACCGGGACCGTGTATACGACCCCTGATCGCACCGCGGTCGCGCTGTGGTTCCCGTACGGCGAGCACGGACACGCGGGAGTCGAGCAGGACGCCGCCGAATACGACGCCCGGCTCGCGGCCGTCACCGGCGGCCGGGTGGACCGGTTCCGCGCGTTCGACGCGCAACTGGAGCGCCATCACCCCCGCGGCGAGCCGCACGACCACCTGGCGGTGTTGGCCGTGCGCCCCGAGTTGCAAGGGCGCGGTATCGGCAGTGCGCTGCTCGACGCGCATCACCGCGAGTTGGGCCGGCGGGCGGCGCCGGCCGCGGCCTATCTGGAAGCCGCGAGCATCGACAGCCGGCGTCTCTACGTCCGGCACGGCTACCGGGACCTTCCCGATCCGATCCCCTTCCCGGACGGCATCCCGGCGACCGCGATGATGTATCCCATGTGGCGACCGCCGATGGGCGAGCCCTGACGCGCGCACTGACGCCGGACGCGCCGGACGCTCGGGGTGCGCGGGGTGCGCACAACCGGTCAGGGTAGCGGTTCGGCCTGCCGCACCCGCCCGATCCACGCGTCCACCTCGGCCCAGTTCCCGTCCAGCCAGCGCAGCCGCGCGTCGTGCTCGAGGGGAACGCGCTCGGTCGGGATCGTCCACCAGGTGACCTCGACCGGGCGCACCAGCGGGATACCGCGCCACACCTGGCGCGACGACTGCATGTGGTCCAGGCCGGTGTGCGCGACGAACACCAGGTCCGCGTGCGGCGCCGCGTCTATCGCCGCGAACACCCCGGCCGGCTGCGGCGGCAGCACGTTGCGCAGCCGGCGCGCGCCGGCGCTGGCGTGCGTCAGGCCCCTGCGGCGCAGGCTGGCGATCGCGCGCAGCCGGCGGTGCGGGGTGAAGTTGCCGCCCTCCGGGAAGACCAGCAGCGCGTCCGCCGGGCCCATGGACGCGGTGATGTGCGCGATCCGCGCGGCGGTGCGATCACCGGCGTCCGGCCCGCGGCCGACGAAACAGTGCGGCAGGCGGCTGAGGATCACGTCGATGATCGGGTCGAACCGCAGCGCCTCCTTCAGCACGATGCGCGGGCGGCGCCGCGCGAGCGCCGACAGCGCGTGCACGAGCAGGAACGAGTCGCCCGGCCCGGCGTGCCGGCTGAACACCAGCAGCGGGCGTCCGGACGCCGGCGGCAGCGCCGGCGAGGAGCCGGCGTCCGTCACCGTGGTCGGCGCGTTGATATGCAGGTCGAACAACGCGCCGCCGATGCGGTAAAGCCGCCCCAGCAGCCGCGCCAGCAGTGCATAATGCGCATCCTGCCAGCGCGGCGAGCCGATGCGACAGCCACAGCCCGCGCGCAACCACAGCCACCCCGCGCCTGACAGGCCGACCAATTCCATGCACAGATAGCAGAATGCGAACAGCACGATCCGCACCGGTCGACCCCGGCCCCCGCGCCGCAGCGCCCACAGCCCGCCGAAGAGCACGACCACCGGGGTGAGCACGGCGGTCACCGCGAAAATGAGCAGCAGGACGGGAATGCTCAGGAGTCGTCGCAGCACCGTATACCGCAGAAGCAGCGCCCTCATTTCTGGACCTGACGCAGATAGGCGTCGGTCGCGGCGTATGCGCGTTCGATACGAGCATGTGTCTCGTCGAATGCCCGATAGCGCACATACTGCGACCAGTTCGCGCCGCGACTCGTGTCGGCACCCGTCGGCAGTAAGTGCACGGTGACGCCTTGGGGCAGGTTGGTGATGTCGCGGGCGAAGCGGTGGCGCCGAGCGATCTCGAACGCGACCGCCGCCACCTCCCAGGCCCGGCGCGGCGGCCGAAGCGGCTGTTCGAGCCTGCCCACGTGCAGCACGTAGATCGTGCGCGCGCCGAGCGCCACGGCCCGTCCCACCGGGACGCTGTCGACCAGGCCACCGTCCAGGAAGTGCTCGCCGCCGACCTCGACCGGGGGCAGCAGCCCAGGCACCGCGCACGACGCGAGCACGGCGTCCGCGATCGGGCCCGCGGTGAACCAGTGCTCCGCGGCGCGCTCGATCGAAGCGGCCACGCACTGGAACGGCACCGCCAGTTCCTCGATCAGGGCCACCGGCAGATCCGATTCGAGCATCCGGCGCAGCACGGCGTTCGAGTACAGGTGCGTGCGGGTGCGCGCCGCGGTGCCCAGCCTGGTGAAGAGGTTGGCCTCGAAGACGCCGCCGCCGCTCAGACCGGTCCACAGTTGTTCCAGCCGGGCGACCGATGCGGCGCTCGGATCGGCCGCGAGCACCGCCCCGTTGATCGCGCCCACCGAGGTGCCCAGTACCAGGTCCGGCTTGATCCCGGCCTCCAGCAGGGCGCGCAGCATGCCGACCTCGTACGCGCCCAGATGTCCGCCGCCGCCCAGGACGAATGTGGTCTGGCAGTCGGGTGCCGGGGCTGACCGGCTTGACGCGGGCATGCCTCGTGTATGCCCCGATCGCTTGAACGCACGCGCGGGCCGGAACGTGAACGCTCCGGCCGGCGGTGGGCCGCCGGCCGGAGCGCGTGGTTCGGTCGTGTCACGCCTCGCTCGTCGCCGCCTGCACCGAACTCGCGGCGGGCGCTCTGTCCCGCAGCCGCGCCACCAAGGCGTCCAGCGACCACGGTCCGGAACCGAGGAACGCGATCATCAGGAAGCCCCAGGCGAACAGCGCGGCCGGTTCGCCGCCGTTCTGGATCGGCAGCAGCGCGTGCTTCTGGTGGACCGTGAAGTACGCGTAGGCCATCGATCCGGACAGCAGCACCGCGGCAGGCCGGGTGGCCAGCCCGAGCATGATCGCCAGCCCGCACACGAACTGGATCAGCGCCGCAGCGCCGCCGGGCCACGTGAACGGGGAGACCGTCTTGCCGGTGCCTACCGCCCCGCCGAACACGCCGAACAGAGTCGAGGCGCCGTGGCAGGAGATCAGCAGGCCGAGGATGATGCGGTAGATGGAGGTGAGGTGCTGTGTGAGTGATGAGGGGGTGCGCATCTGATCACCGTCTCCGGGTATGTCCGCCGGTGCGGCAGGCGGACGGCGTCCGGCCCGCGCGGCAGTGCGGCAGCCGAACTCGCCCGCGCGGGACGTGATCCCGGCGGTGTGCCGGAATCACGCGGTAAACGTACGGCGGCACCCAGTTAGTTCAGAGCACTGCGAAAGTTTCCGGCGCCTTGCGAAACCGCAGGTGCGCGGCTGTCAAGCCACTGCGATTCACGCTCCGGCCGCGGTGACCACGGCGTCGGTGACGAATCCGAGCACCACCCCGAGCAGCAGGCCCCAGGTGGTCAGCTCCTTGCGGCCGATCCGCCGGGCGACCGCGAGCAGTTCGATCACGACGTAGAGGATCGAGCCGGCCGCCAGGGTCAGGAACCCGATCGAGAGCGTCGCGTCGACCACGTGCTGGCCGACCAGCGTGCCGACGAAGGTGGGGCCGCCGCCGACGAGGCCGAGCAGGCCCAGCCGGGCCCAGCTGGGCATCCGGCCCTCGGCGGCCATCGGGGCCACGATGCCGAAACCCTCGGTGGCGTTGTGCAGCCCGAAGCCGATGATCAGCAGCACGGCCAGCTGCAGCTGCCCGCCCGCGGCCGAGTTGCCGATCGCCAGCCCCTCCGCGAAGTTGTGCAGCCCGATGCCCACCGCGATCATCATCGCCAGGTCGAAGAAACGGGCCACGCGGGTTCCGGCCCGCGGGCTCAGCTCCTCGACCGCGGCCGCTCCCGGACCGAACGCGCGCACGCGCGAGGAGCGGCGCGCGACATAGCGGTCGAAGTAGACCAGGGCGACCAGCCCGAGGCCGAAGCACCCGAAGAACACCGCGCCGTTGCCGGCCGCCGAGCCGTATCGGTGGTCCGAGAGCGCCGAGTCGATCGGCTCCCAGGCGTGCGTGAGCACGTCCCACAGCAGGAAGATCAGGATGCCGGTGGCCACGGCGTTCAGCAGCGCACGCAGTGTCGGCGCCGGGGAGCGCAGCCGCCCGATCGGCAGGCCGAGGTAGATGGTGAACCCGGCAACCGCCCCCAACAGCGTGATCTGCGACGACGTCATCCGTAACCCTCCACGGCGGATCGGGTCGCGCGTGCGGATCGGGGGGACCGGGCGCGCGACGCTTCGGCATGCTGTCGGCAAGGCTAACCTAACTTAGGATTGCCTAACAAACTGGCTCGCGCAAGCCGCCGGGGCGGGCGCGCGGCTCGCGCGCGGCGCGAAGAACGCTCGCGCGGGTTCGCAGTATTGCCGTCTTCCGCATTGCCGTCTTCCGCGGGTCAGGGCTCGACCGGCCCGCAGCTGTCGCGCAGCACCAGTTCCGTCGGCAGCTCGAAGCGCAGGCTCTCGATCCGCTCGCCGCCGGCCAGCCGCAGCAGCGTGCGCGCGGCCAGCGCGCCCATCTCGCTCAGCGGCTGGCGCACCGTGGTCAGCGGGGGAGCGGACCAGCGCACCTCGGGCAGGTCGTCGAACCCGATGATGCTCAGGTCGTCGGGCACACGCAGCCCGCGCTGGCGCACCGCCTCGTAGCCGCCCAGCGCCATCTGGTCGCTGGAGGCGAAGATCGCCGTCGGCGGCTGCTTGAGCGAGAGCAGTTCGGCGGTGCCCTTGAACCCGGACTCGTGGTAGAAGTCGCCCTGCACGATCAGCTCCGGGTCCACCGGCAGGTCCGCGTCCTCGAGCGCGGCGCGGTAGCCGTCCAAGCGGGTGCGGCTGCACACCAGGGTGCGCGGGCCGGCGATGAAGCCGATCCGGCGGTGGCCCAGCGAGATCAGGTGCTCGGTCGCGGCCACCGCGCCGGCCCAGTTCGCCGCGCCGATCGTCGGCACCTGATGGCCCGGCACCCCGGCCGGGTCGATCACCACCATCGGCACGTTCAGCCGGCGCAGCTCGGCGTAAAGCGGCGACTGCACGTCCGAGGTGACCAAGACGACCCCGTCGGTGTTGCGCGCCTGCACGTTGCGCAGCCACTGCCGTGAGGCGGCCGGCCGGCGATGGATCGCGCTTACCACCGTGCCGACGCAGGCCGCGTGCCCCTCGTCCTCGACCCCGCGGATGATCTCCACGGCCCACGGGCTGTCCAGGTCGTTGAACACCAGGTCGATCAGCCCGGCCGGGTCCTGCGCGCGGTTGACCCGGCGGCGGTAGCCGTGCCGCCGCAGCAGTTCCTCGACCCGCTCCCGGGTCTCCGGCGCGACATCCGAGCGGCCGTTGAGCACCCGGGAGACCGTGGGCACCGACACCCCTGCCTCGCGGGCGATGTTGGTCATGGTGATCCGGGGCTCGTCCTGGGCAGTCACCACGGCTCCTCGCCTTCCACATGCCGACGCGGCGCTCCGTGCCCGGCGCGCGCTGTTCCAAGTTGCGCAGTGCTCCGAGTTGCGCAGTGCTCCGAATGCCCAGGGGCGGACACACCACGTCCCGATGCCTGACGTGCCGCCCGAGTCGTTTCAACCGCCGCCCGGGCTTCCCCGCTCAGTTTCCGGAGCGCGCCGACGTGCTTTACGGCCTGCGCATGGCTCTTTCCGGCCAGGCTAGCACCCTGCGTGGCCTCGCGTCTTCGAAACAATACGGTTAAACGGACAGGAAAATCAGCGCGGTGATTTCCGAAACATTCCGGATAGCGCTTTCCATCGCTCCCGGCCCCGGTCCGCGGCCGGGGCGCCCGCCGCGGCGCTGCTGCATTATGCGTGGGTCACGGTTGCTGCACGTGGCGCGCCGGGTACGCTGATCCCCATGAGCAAGGCGACCGGTGCGGCAAGGTTGCGGGGCGCGGGCCGAAAGCTCGGTAGCCTGCTGATATTCATCGTCATCAGCGCGCTCGGCGGGGTCATGCTCGCCGGCTTGAGCCTGCCCGTGATCGGCGGCTTCGGGGTGGCGGCCAAGGCGGCCTCCGACCACTTCGAGGATCTGCCCACCGACTTCGAGACCCCGGTGCTGCCGCAGCGTTCGAAGATCCTCGCCGACGACGGCAGCCTGATCGCCTACACCTGGAGCGACGACCTCGGCGGCGACCGGGTCGTGGTGCCGATGTCCCGGATCAGCGCGAGTATGCCCCAGGCGCTCGTCGCGATCGAGGACGTGCGCTACTACCAGCACGGCGGTGTGGACATCAAGGGAACCGTGCGAGCGCTCGTGCACAACTCGCAGGGCGGCAACCTGCAGGGCGGCTCGACGATCGCGCAGCAGTACGTCAAGAACGTGCTGCTGCTGGAGGCGGGATCCGACAAGGTCAAGCAGCAGGCCGCGATCGCCGACACCTTCACCCGGAAGGTCACCGAGCTCAAGTACGCCGTGGCCGTGGAGAAGTCGCTGACCAAGCAGCAGATCCTGGAGCGTTATCTCAACCTGGTGTATTTCGGCAACGGTGCCTACGGCGTCGAGGCCGCCGCGGAACGCTACTTCTCCACCACCGCGGCGAAGCTGACGGTTCCGCAGGCGGCGCTGCTGGCGGCGCTGGTCAACAGCCCGAGCGCGTTCGACCCGCTGCAGCACCCGGCCGAGGCGCTGGCCCGGCGCAACATAGTCATCCAGGACATGGCCAGCCCGGTACTCAAGTACCTGACGCAGGCGCAGGTGGCCGGGTACCAGCGGGTGCCGCTCGGCCTGAACCCGACCCCGCCGCGGCACGGCTGTATCTCGGCGCGCGCCTCCTCGGCCTTCTTCTGCAACTACGTGTACGAGACCTTCATCAACGACCCGGATTACGGGCCGACCAAGGCCGACCGGGTCAAGCTCTGGGACATGGGCGGCTTGACCATCCGCACCACCATGAGCGTGAAGGACGAGAACGCCGCGGACTCGGCGATCTCCGGTTACACCCGCGCCACCGACAAGGTGGCCTCGGCGCTGGCGATGATCGAGCCGGGTACCGGCCAGATCAAGGCGATGGCGCAGTCCAAGCCGATGGGCAGCAATCTCGGCGAGACCTATCTGAACCTGGCCGGGGACCCCGCGCACGAAGGCAGCGGGGGCTACCAGGCCGGCTCCTCCTTCAAGATCTTCGTCGGGCTCGCCGCGCTGGAGGACGGACATGACCCGAGCCAGGTGATGAGCGTTCCCAGCCCGATGGACGACGCCGGCACGCGGATCGCGGCGTGCCCCGGCAACGGCCAGCACTCGGTGCTGTGGACCCCGGACTACCATCCTGGCAACGACGACGGAAACCCGTTCACCGGCCCGCTGGACCAGGCGTTCTGGTTCTCCGTCAACACCTACTTCCTCACCCTTGAGGAGCAGACCGGCCTGTGCCATCCGGCGCAGATCGCCGCGTCCATGGGCGTCACCCAGGACAACGACAGCGGCGACGGGCGCCCGCTGGACCAGTTCCCCTCCTTCACCCTCGGCACGAACCTGATCACCCCGGTGGAGATGGCGGGCGCCTACGCGACGGTCGCCGCGCATGGTGTCTACTGCAAGCCGTACGTCATCACCGCGGTCACCGACGCTGCCGGGCGCAAGGACGCGGCTCAGCATCCGCGCTGCCGCGCCGTGCTCGACCCCAACATCGCCAACGAGTTGACGGCGCTGCTCACCGGCGTGCTGACGCAGCCCGGCGCGACGGCGAGCGGCCTTGGCATCGGTCGTCCGGCCGCGGGCAAGACCGGCACCACGACCAGTTCGATCGCGACGTGGTTCGACGGCTACACCCCGCAGTTGGCCGCCGCGGTGTGGACCGGGTTCATCCGCCCGGACACGCTCAAGGGCGACTACATGGGCAACATGTCGGTCGGCGGCAAGTACTACTACGGGCAGATCTTCGGCGCCACGATCTCCGCGCCGATCTGGCATGACGCGATGCGCCGCGCCCTGGCGGGCCTGCCGGCGCAGAGCTTCACCGCGCCGCACGGATACCCGCCCGAGCCGCAGTAGGCGCTGCGGCGCGGTACCGCCTGGGTGCCGCTAAGCGGAAGATTCCGGCTCCGGCTATGTCGCCGTGCGATGCTTGTGAGGGGTCTGATGCACCCCGGCCCGGCGCAGGGACTCGCGCAACCCGTGGGAGGGCCACCACGGCCGCGTGCGGCCGGGCTCCCGCTCGAGCGCCTCGTCCTCCACGGCGCGGTCGGTGTAGGCGGCGTGCCTGCGCGAGGCCGGCGGCTGCGCCGGGAGGGGTTGTGACGCGCGGGGAGCTTCGCTCTTCGACGGCTGATTCGCGGCTGCGCCGTCCGTGCCGTCCGTGCCGTCCGTGCCGTCCGTGCCGTCCGTGCCGTCCGTGCCGGAGCCCGTGGCCACGATCTCGGCTCCGCCGCGCTCCGGGCGGTCCGGGCGGCTCGCGGTGCGCCCCGCGGCGTGGTCGAGCAGTTCGCGCACCGCCTGCGAGGGCGAGCGCAGCCGGAAGTCCACGTGCGCAGCGAGCGCCGCCTGCCGCACCTCGGCCACGGCGCGCAGGCCCGCGGGGGTCACGGCGGTGACACCGGACAGGTCGACGGTGATCTGCCGCGGTCTGCGCCGCAGGATGTGCCGCAGCGGCGTGGTCAGCGCGGCCGCCGAGTCGGCGGTCAGTTCGCCGGATGCCGCGATCACGGGCTCGTGCCGTTCGCCGCGGACGTCGAAGCGCAGCGCGGGGGTCTGCCGGACCGGCCCGGGGTGCCACGTCGCCGCGTCGATGACCGCCCTGTCCCTGTCCCTGTCCCCGTCCCCGGCCGTGCCTCTGTCAGTGTCCCTGTCAGTGTCCCTGTCAGTGTCCCTGTCAGTGTTCCCGTCCCCGGCCGTGTCGCTGTCGGCGCGGCGCAGGTTCCGGCCGATCAGGCTGGCCGCGGGACCGGCCCAGCCGGCGAAGACCGCGGCGAAGATCGGAGTCTCGCCGGCGCCGTCCGGCTCGATGGCGTGGTCCGCGGCCTTCTCGGGCGCCCGCCGGTCCGTTTGCGCCGCGTCCCCGGCTGCTTCGCCTCGCGGGTCCGCGGTCCGCTCCTCGTTTTTCGCGGCGTCACGTTCTTCGGCGCCCCGCTTCTCGGCGCGCAGGTCCTGAGCGTGGGGTTTCTCGGCCTCGGTGTCCGCCGTGGCAGCCATCGATATGTCAGACTCCGCCGGCTCGGCCGCCCTCGGCCCACCCGTTGCATCAACGTCCGCTGTATCAACCTCAGCTATATCTGTGCCCGTATCAGTGTCTGCTGTCTCAGTGTCCGTCGTACTAACGTCCATCGATTCAGCGTCCGCTGTCTCAGTGTCCGTGCCCTCGGTGGTGCGGGTTGGCCCGTCCATGTGCCCTCCTGTTGACAGCGTCGAATCGGTGACGACAGCGCGTTTCCACGCGGCCGACGCGGGTCCGACACGGCATCACGTGCTGATGGGCCGTCACGCTCCGGCTGCTCCGGCACCACGATCACCTTCAGAGCGCTGCGTGCGCGCGAGGCCGGAAGCAAGTGCTCCAGCCATCGAAGCGGCGACGCGTATACCCCGACTCGCCAACGCCACACATGACGCGCGGTAAATCGTTGAGCCACAGTTTCGCGACCGGGCTCACCCGCGACCAGGATGCCGTACCGCCGGACCCACGCTGCGAACCTCGATCTTCCGCGCCGGCTCGTTCTCCTCCGGATCTGACCCGCGCCGGGATCAGCGCCCGAGCCGGGCGCGCCCCCCATTGCGTCACGTTCTCGTGCGTTGCCCGGCTTCGCCCGACCCGGTGCGTCCGAGCGCGGGCAAGCTGCGGCGAGGATCCCTGGCCATCCAAAGATAATATATGTAGAGTTTCACTATGCCCCGACGCCCTGACACCTCGCCACAGACCCTCCTGCTGTTCCGCGCACTGCTGGCGGACCCGTCGCAGTGGCGGTACGGCTACGACCTGAGCCGTGAGACCGCGCTCGCCTCCGGCACCCTCTATCCGATCCTGATACGGCTCGCCGACCGGGAGTTCCTGGAGACCCGCTGGGAGCCGCCCGAGCAGCCGGGCCGACCGCCCCGCCACGTCTACCGGCTGACCGACGCCGGTGCCGACCACGCACGCGAGCGTCTCGCCGCGGCAGCGAAACCGTCGGCATCGTCAAAGAAGGCTGCGACGGCACCGACCCCCCGGCTGCTGGGCGGTGCGCGGTGACGACACGGACCGTGGCACGGCGTGTGCTGACCCTGGTGGTGCGTGGCCGAGGCGCGCAGGGCGGTGTCTGGGGTGAAGCGGTCCTTCGGGAGTTCGACGAGACCGTCACCACGTGGCAGGCGCTGCGATGGGCGGCCGGCGGCATCCGGGTCGCGATGCGGGAGCGCCGCCGCCGCGCGGCCGACGCACGTCGCGCGGGCGCACGCTGGCGCCGGGTGTCGCGGCGGATCGTCATCGGCTCGGCGACCGCGGCCGCCGTCCTCGCCGTGCTGAACCAGTTCGTCGTCACCATCGCCTACGAGCCGTCCGCAGGCATGCAGCCGACACTGCGCGCGGGCAGCCGCATCATCGTCGACCGCATCAGCCTGCACTTCGGCGGGCTGAGCCGTGGCGACCTGGTTCAGATCTCGCTGCCGACGCCCGCCGGGCGCATCTCCGCCTTCAAGCGCGTCGTAGGACTACCCGGAGATCAGATCTCGTGCCGCGACGGCTTCCTCATCCGCAATGGCGTGCGGGTCGATGAGCCCTACCTTCCCGCGGGATCGACGATCGACTGCCGCGCGTTGACCGTGCCGGCGCACGAGGTCTACGTCCTCGGCGACAACCGGGCGGCGTCGGCCGACTCGCGGATCTGGGGCCCGGTGGCCGAGCGGGACATCACCGGCCGGGTCCTGGTCTTCTCGTGAGCAGAGCTGGCGCAGTGGGTCTGGTCCGTCCGGGCCGCAGCGCAAAGATCCAGCTGATGACGAGGCGACATCGGGGTGCATCGGGGCTGATCGATTGGAAGATCGCTTCGGGGTGGTGCATTCGGCGTCACGGTGACGGCAAGCCGTAACGGCGTTTCCGGTGCTTCCGATCGAGTGGGCGCGGAAGACTGCTCCAGGTGTCCCGTCTCACGCGGTCTTGACGGTGGTCCGCGAGCACGGCGCCGCGAGAAGTCTCATTGCATGGCGAGTCAGCACCCCGCACAGCTCGACGCACATCCGCTTCTGCCTATGAGCGGACACCCGAGCTCGGGCCGGCGCGGAAAGCCGCAGCTTGCAGGTTGGATCGAACCAGGGTAGTTTCGATACGCAACGGTAGCGTAGCGGAAGTGGGTGCGGGGTGGGTGCTTCGCAGTCCAGCGGCATGACTCAGCCCTCGGTGATGGGACGGCCGCGGGATTCCAGCCGTGATCCGGCCATTCTTGACGCGACACTGTCACTGCTGACCGAGGTGGGATACGAGCAGCTCTCGGTGGAGGCGGTGGCCGGGCGGTCCGGGGCAGCGAAGACGACGATCTACCGCCGGTACCGCGACAAGGCGGCGCTGGTCGCCGCGGCGGTCGAGCGCCGCGCGCCCGCGAAGCCCCCACAGCCTGCGGGAGAGAGTCTCCGGGAGGACGTGTATTCCCTTGCGGCATGGCTCGCGCGGAGCATCTCCGAACAGGACGTGGGTCTGCTCGGGGCCCTGTTCGCCGGCATGCGCAACGACGCGCGGCTCGCCGAGGCGATGCGGCGGATCCTGCGGCGGGACCAGACCGCGATGACGGACGGACTTGTCCGCCAAGCGGCCGAGCGACTGGCGCCCGGGGCGGCAACGTTCTTTGCCGAGGTCGCTCCCGCGATGATCGTGCAGCGCATCGTGGTCGTGGGCGAGCCGTGCGACGCCGCCTTCGTCGCGCATCTCGTCGACGACATCCTCTTGCCACTCCTGCGCCGTACCTGAGCGTCCTCTCGCGCGATCCGGCCGATTCGAATCACCCGCAAACCGGGAGACATAATGAAAGCAGTACGCTACGACCGTTTTTCGGGCATCGACGGGATCTACCTCGCGGACGTCCCCGAGCCCGTGGCCGGCCCGGGCGAGGTGGTGGTGCGGGTCGAGGCCGGTGCGCTCAACCCCGGTGCGCTACCAGCGCTGCACGGCAGTTCGTACACGCCGGGTCGCGATCTCGCCGGTGAAGTCGTCGCGGTCGGTGCCGACGTGCTCGGCTTCACCGTCGGCGATGCGGTGCTGGGCAGGCTCCAGAGCTGGGACGCCCACGCCCAGTTCGTCGCCATCCCCGCAGTCCAGCTCGTGAGCAAGCCTCAAGCCCTCTCCTGGGACGTGGCGGGCTCGCTCTACACCACACCGATGGCGGGCCTCGGTGCCATCCGGGCGGTTGAACCCCGCCCGGGCGAGACCATCGTGATCTCGGGCGCATCGGGCGGCGTCGGGTTCACCGCCGCCCAGCTCGCAGTCCGCGCCGGAGCGAGGGTGATCGGCCTGACCAGCGACGCACACTTCGACCTGCTCCGGCAACACGGCATCCAGCCAGTCCAATACGGCCACGGCGAACAGGAACGGATCCTCGCCACGACCGACCGAGCCGACGCCTTCATCGACACCGTCGGCGGCGGCTACATCGACCTCGCCATCAACCTCGGCGTTCCGACTGACCGCATCGACACCGTCGTCGACTACCGCGCAGCGAAAGAAAAGGGCGTCAAATCTCTCGGAACCACCGATGCCGGCGGCCCCCCAGCACTGGCCGAACTGGCCGCCCTCGCCGCCACCGGCGACCTGCACATCCCCATCGCCGCAACATACCCACTCACCGCCGTGCGCGACGCCTACCAGGCCTTGGCCGACCGCAAGACCCACGGGCGCATCGTGCTGCACCCCCAGGATCTCGCCTGAACCACCACCGTCCCACATCCGCTCACGCCGCGGACAGGAGCATCGCCACTGACGACGCGAACGATCGTTTCCGAACGCGCCAAGCACACCGGGAGGTTCAAGCTGCCGGTTACTTTGCCTCTCGCGGTAGCTTCGGGAGCACCAGGCCTTGAGTCGCTCTCTCGCTTCGTGTCGCCGGAAGCCGAAGGTGGTCTCAACTGGCTTCCGCGAACACAGCGACCCCTGTCGCACCCTTGCTGCGAAAGTCGTGGAGTAGACCGCTCTCGCCCCTGCACTGCGTCGATGGCTTCCCTCACGCGATCCACGGGCGAACGCCGCGGACGTGCGGCGGCGCTCGGTGATGCCGACCGTAGAGGCGCGACCTGAGACATGGCCCAGGACATGCAGGGGGCCTGGGCCACTGGCGGACCTTCTTCGCCCGGTTCGCGCGCCGGCCGCGGATCACCCGGCCCGCGCTGCTCGACCGGCTGACCGGCCGAGAGCACGAGGTGCTGCTCCTGGTCGCGCGGGCTGTTCAACACGCAGATCGCCGCGCGGCTGAGCCGGGCCGAGCAGACCGTCAAGAGCCATGTCGGTGCTCTGCTTCACAAGCTGGAGCTGCGCGACCGGGCGCAAGCGGTGGTGTTCGCCTACGAAAGCAGGCTGATCATCCCGGGCGCCGACCTGCGGGACGAGGCCGGATCGGCTGAAGGCGCCCGCGACGAGCCGCTTCTCGTCGCGGACGCCCTGCCATCGGGCTTCCTGCGGTCAGCCGGCCGCGCCGGCCGGAGTCGTGCTGACCGTGTAACCCTCGGTCTTGTTCGCCGCCAGCGCAAACTCGTTGGTGAAGGTTTCCGCCAGGTTCACCGTGGAGCTCGCCGAGCCGATCAGCTCCTCCATCGCCAGCACCGTCTTCGGACCGCCGGCGGGCATGACGCCGTCCGGCAGGAACTGGCCCTTGTCCTGTGTCAGGGCCGCGATGTAGTCGGCCTTCGTCACCAGGCTGTTCTGCACGTAGGACTGCGGCAGCTTGTCGGCGATGTCAGCGGCCGAATGCGTGCTTATCCAGTGCATGGTGTCCACGAGCGCGTCGACCACCTTCTGCGCCGTGTCCTTGTGCGAGTTGACCCAGTCGGCGCGGGCCAGCACGCCCGCGGCCGGCCAGGCGCCGCCGAGCGCCTGGGTGGCCCCGGCCGTGGTGGCCAGGTCGATCGCCGAGTACGCGATGCCCTTCTGCTCCATCGCGGTGACCGTCGGCTGGGTGGTCATCACGCACTGCGCCGACCCGCCCTGGATCGCGGCGATGGCCGTGGCGCCCGCGCCGACCGCCAGCCGGTGGATCTGCGCGGCCTTGATGCCCTTCTGCGCGGCCAGGAACTTGGTCAGCGAGTCAGTGCCCGAACCCAGGTCGGTCACGCCGAGGGTCTTGCCGGAGAAGTCCGCGGCCGAGTGCACGCCGCTGTTCTTGCCGCACATCTCCCGCTCGCCCGGCGCCCCGGACAGCTGCACGATGTCCACCACGCTCTTGCCCTTGACCTGGAAGTCGATGGTGTGGTTGTACCAGGCGCCGGCCATGTCCACCTGCCCGGAGGCCATCGCGTCCTCAGCGCCGACGCCGCCGTCGACCTCGCTGCTCAGCTGCATGTTGACGCCGTACTTCTGGTAGTAGCCGAGCTGCTGGGCCAGTTCGTAGGGCAGATAGATCTGCTTGTCGATGCCGCCGACCATCATCGTCACCGTCGGCGCGGGGCCGCCGGAAGCGCCGGAGCCGGAGCTCTGGCCCCCGTTGCCGCTGCTGCCGCAGGCGGTCGCCGTGCCGAGGGCGAGCACGCCCGCCAGTGACAGGGCGAGAGTCCGTTTGTGCATGATTCGCCGGTCCTTTCGTCGTTGAGGGATCGAGCCTTGTTGCGGTGTGGAAGGTGCGCGGTGTGGAGCGAGCGGTGTGGAGCGAGCGGTGTGGCGGTGTTGTGCGGTGTTGTGCGGGCCGCGGTCAGATCGCCGCGGCCTCGGCGGGGGAGGGCGGGCGCCAGGACAGCAGCCGCCGCTCCAGGAGGGTCAGCAGGAACTCGGCGACGAGCGTGATCACCGAGATCACGAGCATTCCGGCGAAGACGCCGTCCGGGTCGAGGCTGCCCTGCGCGGTCTTGATCACCAGGCCGACGCCGTGCTGCGCGCCGAGCACCTCGCCGACGAGGGCGCCGACGATGGCGAAGCCGAAGGCGGTGTGCAGGCTGGCGATGATCCAGGTCAGTGCGGAGGGCACGGTGACGTGCCGGATGACGTGCAGCGGCGAGGCTCCCAGCACCCTGACGTTGGCCAGGATGTTGCGGTCCACCTCGCGCACGCCCTGGAAGGCGTTGAAGAAGACCACGAAGAACACCAGCACCGCGGACAGCAGCACCTTCGGAGTGACACCGATGCCGAAGGCGACGATGAAGATGGAACCGAGCACGATGCGCGGGATCGCGTTCACGACCTTGATGTACGGGCCCAGGACGTCGGCGAGGAACCGGTTCTGCCCGAGCGAGACGCCCAGAACGATGCCCGCCGCCGCGCCGAGGCCGAAGCCGAAGACCGCCTCCTTGAGCGTGGTGGCGATGTCGGTCCAGAACGAGCCGAACTCGGTGCCGTTCTCGAACAGGTCGATGGTGCGCTTCCAGATGCCGGAAGGCTGACCGTAGAAGAACGGGTCGACGATCTTGAGGCTGGTGAACAGCTGCCAGCCGCCGATGACCACGACGGCGAAGCCGAAGCGCGCCACCCACAGCCAGATCAGGCGCCTGCGGCGGGCGCGCCGGCCGGCCTCGGCGACGGACCGGTTGGCCGCGGCGCCGGTATGCGGCGGGGTCGGAGCGACCTGGCCGGCCGCGGTGGGCGTGATGCTCATGCGTCGGCTCCTGCGGTGAGTGCGTAGGCGCGCTGCACCTCTTCGCGCAGCGACTCCCAGATCCGGTGCTGCGTTTCGAGGAAGTGGGGCTCGTAACGCAGGTCCTGCACCGCGCCGCGCGGCCGCGGCAGGTCCACCTCGTAGACCGCCTTGACCGTGCCGGGCCCCGAGGTCATGACCACCACCCGGTCCGCCAGCGCCACCGCCTCGTCCAGGTCGTGCGTGATGAAGAGCACTGATGGGCGCAGCTGCTCCCACAGGCCGAGCAGTTCGGTCTGCATGATCGCCTTGGTCTGCACGTCCAGCGCGCCGAAGGGCTCGTCCATCAGCAGGATCCGCGGCTCGTTGATCAGCGCCGCGGCCATCGCCACCCGCTTGCGCATGCCGCCGGAGAGCTGATGCGGGTGGTGGTCCTCGAACCCGGCCAGGCCCACCCGGCGCAGCCAGTCCCGGGCCAGCGTGCGGGCCTGCCTCTTGCCGACGCCGCGAAAGAGCGGGCCGAGTTCCACGTTGCCCGCCACGGTCTTCCACGGCAGCAGGGCGTCGGTCTGGAACATGAAACTGATGCCGCCGGTGATCCCGGACACCTCGCGCCCGCCGACCTTCACCGAACCCTCGCTCGGCCGGTCGAGTCCGGAGACCATGCTCAGCGTCGTGGACTTGCCGCAGCCGGTCGGGCCGACCACCGCGCAGAACCGGCCCGGCTCGACCGTGAACGTCACGTCCCGCAGCGCGGTGAAGACCTCGCCCTTCGGGGTCAGGAACCGTTTGCCCAGTCCCGTCACCTCGATACGGGACGCGGCCCGGTCGGCGTGGTCGGCCGGCGCTCTGCTCGCCGATTCGTTGCGTGAAGCCATCAGCCCGTTCCCCTTGTTTCACGACTGGGTGGATGGAGGCCGACGCTAAAGGCCGCGCCGGGTTACGTCGCTGTTTCGCGCACATCCCGCGTTAGCCGCATTAACCGGGGTTCTGCGCGTTCTGCTCACGCGGATCGGCCCCTCATCTGCGCTTACGTATAACAAGACCGTCACGTTTGGCCGTGCGGGTCCGCGGCCCTTGTCGCGCGGTGCGGTTCTCGTCACAATCGGGCAAATGCGGCGTTCACCGATGCGCAGGCTCTCCACCCAGATCCTCGCCAGCCAGATCGTGATCCTCGTGGCGGTGGTCGTGGTGGGTTTCTCCCTGTTCGCCTATCAGCAGCGCTCGCAGCTCGACGCGCAGTACGAGCAGCGGGCGGCGGACATCGCGGCCACCGTGGCCGGGATCCCCGAGGTCGGCGCCTGCTTGGAGACCGAGGGCGGCGCCTGCGGGGACGGCATCCAGCAGATCGCCAACCGGGTGATGAGCGAGACCGGGGCGTCGTACGTGGTGGTCATCGACATGAACCGGGTGCGCCACTCGCATCCGGACCGGGCGCTGATCGGGCAGCAGGTCTCCGAGCCGATCGTGACGGTCGACCGGGCGATCCACGTGCGCATCAACGACGGATCGACCGGCCGCTCGGCCAACGGCAGGGCGCCGCTGTACGGACCGGACGGCGTGATGGTCGGCGAGGTGTCCGCGGGAATCAAGGAGAGCTCGGTGACCGCCGAGCTCAGCCGCGAGCTGCCGGTCGAGGCGCTGTGGGTCGCCGCCGCGCTGGCCGCGGCCGCGTTGGCCTCCTGGCTGCTCGCGGTGCGCCTGAAGCGGCGCACGTTCGGGCTGGAACTCGACGAGATCACCACCCTGCTGCAGGAGCGCGAGGCCACGCTGCACGGCATCCGCGAGGGGGTGATCGCCTTCGACCCGGCCGGGCGCGTCGCCATGATCAACGACGAGGCGCGCCGGTTGCTCAGCCTGGGCGCCGCGGGCCTCGGCGGCCGACTGGAGGACCTGGTCGCCGAAGGTCGCCTGCGCGACGTGCTCTCCGGCGAGATCGCCGGCCAGGACCAGGTGGTGCTCACCGACGACTACCTGTTGACGGTCAACCGCATGCCGGTCACGCTGGCCGGCCGCCCGCACGGCGCGGTGGTGACGCTGCGGGACCGCACCGAGCTCTCGGGCCTGCTGCGCGAGCTCGACAGCGTCAGGGGCCTGACGGACGCGCTGCGGGCGCAGCAGCACGAGTTCTCCAACCGCATGCACACGGTCGCGGGGCTGCTGGAACTCGGCGAAGCCGACGAGGCGCTGCGCTACCTGACGGATCTGGAGGGGGCGCAGGCGGAGTTCGCCGAATCGGTGCGCTCCCGGATCGCCTCCCCGCTCATCGTCGGCCTGATCCTGGGCAAGGCCGCGGTCGCGGGCGAGCGCGGCGTGATCCTCGACGTCAGCGACGACACGCTGCTCGGGGACGCGCCGGAGAAGGCGCAGGCGCTGACCACGATCCTGGGCAACCTGATCGACAACGCCTTCGAAGCGCTCTGCGACCCTGGCGGCGACCCGGATCCGCGCCGCACTCCGGGCGACGTCGGCCGGGTCGAGGTGAGCGTGTTCGAGGACGAGGACGCGATCGTGGTGCGGGTCGCGGACGACGGCCCCGGTATCGCGCCCGGCGCGGCGGGCTCGGTCTTCGTGGACGGATACACCACGAAGCCGCGGGTGGGTTCCCGGCATCGCGGCCTGGGCCTGGCGCTGGTGCACCGGCTGGTGCAGCGGCTCGGCGGTCAGATCGACGTCAGCGAGGGGCCTGGCGCCGTCTTCACCGTCCGGCTGCCCAAGGGCTCGCGCCGCTACGCGTCCCGGGACCTGGTCAAGGCGGCCGCCGGGTGAACGCGGCGCCGGACGTTCCCCCGCTCATCAGAACCTTGATCGTCGACGACGACTACCGCGTGGCGAAGATCCACGCCGCGTACGTCGCCAGGACGCAGGGTTTTGAAACGGTCGGCGTCGCGCACTCGGCCGCCGAGGCGCTGGCCGCCGTGGACGCGCTGGCTCCCGACCTGGTGCTCATGGACGTCTACCTGCCGGACGGCGACGGGCTCGGTGTCGTGCGCAAGCTGATGGAGCGCGCCGAGCACCCGGACTGCGTGGTGATCACGGCGGCGCGCGACGTCGACACCGTACGCACCGCGATGCGGCTCGGCGCGGTGCACTATCTCGTCAAACCGTTCGGATTCAATACCCTGAGCGACAAGCTCACCGCATACCGCAGTATGCGGCTGCGCATGGAGACGCTCAAGGAGCAGGCCGACCAGTCCGACGTGGACGCCCTGTTCGGCCTGTTGCGGGGGCCCGCGGCGCTGCCGCCGGTGCCGATGAAGGGGCATTCCGCGCCGACGCTGGAGTCGATCCGCGACGCGGTGCGCGGCGCCCCGGGTCCGGTATCGGCCGCCGAGGTGGCCGAGCAGGTCGGGGTCAGCCGCGCTACCGCGCAGCGGTATCTCAGCTACCTGGCTCAGCGCGGAATCGTGCGCCTCCAGTTGCGCTACGGCGCCACCGGCCGCCCCGAGCACCGGTACACCTCGTCCGGCGCTCAGCCGTGACGCGCGCGCCGGCTTCGAGATAATCAGGGCTGCGACGTCGAACGGCACCGCCGCCTGCGACGGGCTCGATGATCTGCTGGCGCTGGTGGGTGCCGCGGTGGGGAGCGCGCGCCGCTGAGCGGCTGCCGGCGCCTAGGCGGTGTTGGGGAATGTATCAAGGCAACGATTCGACCGCCGCTTTGTCGGAATCGTCATGGCGAATCCGGTCAGCGACGAGCATGGGCGCGCGGCCGGAGCGTCCTCGCGCGTTCATGATTCAACACAGCGGTCGTCTGTGGACGTTTCGGCCGTGCGTCCAGGCGAAGTCGATCACCGGATTCGCCCCTTGAGGCATTCCCCAACACCGCCTAGCCGCCCGGCGCTGTCCCCCCGGCCGGATCGCGGCGGCCGCCGCGATCCGGTGCCCCGGTCCTGGTGGGGCGTTACCTCAGTTGTTCGCGCACACCGTGCCGTTGATGTAGAACGCGGCCGGCGCGGTGGCCAGTCCGGTGTCGGTGCCGTTGAAGCCGAGGCTGACGGTGCCGCCGTTGGCCGCGATCGTACTGTTCCACGACGCGGCGGTGACGGTGACGTTCTGGCCGGACTGCGTCCACGTGCCGTTCCAGCCGGACTGCACCGCCTCACCCGCGGCCGGCCAGGTGAACGTCAGCGTCCAGTTGTTGATCGCGCTGCTTCCCTTGTCGGTCAGGGTGATACTCGCGCCGAAACCGCCCGGCCAGGAGCTGCTGACCGCGTAATGCACGGCGCAGGTGCTGTTGGACGGCGGCGGCACGGTGAAGGTGACCGGCGCCGAGGGCAGCGACGGATTGCCGTGCGAGTCGACCGCCACGACGTTGTACGTGTAGCTCGCCCCGATCGTCAGGCCACTGAGGTTGAACGTACTGCCGGTCGGGCTGCCGACCAGCGTGCTGCTACCGCCGCTGCCGAGCTGGTAGACCTGGTAGTTCGCGACCGGGTAGGTGCCCGCGGCGGACGCGGTCCAGCTGAGCGTCGCGGCGCCGGAGGTGGTGCTCGACGTGCTGGAGGTCAGGTTCGAGACGGTCGGCTGGCCCGGGGCGCCCGGCGCGGTGGTGCCGGTGCCGCCGCTGCCGGGGATCTGGACGACCGTCAGCGAGTACGGAGCCACGGTCACCGACGAGGCAGAGCTCTGCGTCGTGCTGGCGATCGAGGTGCCACCGTTGGCGTAGGTGTAGACGGTCGGGCTGCCGGAAGCGGTGAAGCCGTTGAGCGCGAGAGAGGCCGTGTACGAGTTCGACGGGTCCTCGTTCTCGATCAGCACGTCCAGGCTGCCGCCGGCGCGGCGCACCGCGTGCACCTTGACCAGCGAGTTGCCCGAGCTGGTGTTGACCATGGTGTCGCCGGGAGCGCCGAGCTTGGAGAGCATCTCGATCGCGTAGTAGGGCGCGAACGGCGTGTCGACCGCGGGTTCGGTGACGCCGCTGTTGTTCGCGCCGCTGGAGAAGATGCCGTAGTCGCCGTAGTCCTGCACGCCGTCCACGACGGCCGGGGTGTTCGTGCCCGGACCGTTGTGCTGGTCCCACCAGTCGACGTTGACCACGCCGTTCTCGAGCCAGGACATGTACATATCCGCGCCGAACAGCGCCGCGGGCTGGGTGTCGGTGTCAAGGGTCGAGTTCGTCTCGGTGACCAGGATCGGCACGTTCGCCGGGTTGACGCCCGCGTACTGCTGGATCTGCGAGTGCAGCGTCGAGACGATGCCGGAGATGTCGGTAGGGTCGGTCAGCATCCCGGTCGCGTTCGACCCGCCGGGGTAGTAGTGCACGATGACGCAGTCCGTCTTCGAACCGAGGGCCGTGAGCACCGTCTGGTTCCACGGCTTCGGACTGGTGGTCGGGTTGGTGACGCCGTCCGGCCAGAAGCCCGGGGTGGTCAGGATGGCGCACACGTGGATGCCGGGGCTCACGGCCTTCATCGCCGAGATGTAGCTCAGCACGTTGGTCGCGTACACGCTCGGGCCGCAGTTGTAGGTCTGGTTCGGCTCGCTGCCGATGGTCACCGGGCCGCCGGTGGCCGAGGTGGTGCAGTGCGCGTCGGCCTCCCAGTTCGCGTTGTAGGTGCCGTTGCCGTAGACCTCGTTGCCGACCTCCCAGTACTTGATGCCGTAGTTGTTGGTCACGTTCGCGTTCTGCACCCACGCGGCGGCCAGCGAGGGGGTGCCGGTGCCGTAGTTCACCGTGATGATCGGGCTGGCCCCGGCCGCCTGCGCGGTGCCCATGAAGTTGCTGAACGCGGTGTTCGGCGCGTCGTAGCCGCCCTGGGCCACGTTGGTCTGCCAGTTGTAGATGTCAGAGTACGAACCGCCCGGGTACCGTAGTGCATTGATACCGGCGGCCTTGATCAGGCCCGGCGCCGCCGAGTCGTTCATGTCGCCGTCGTAGACGGCGGTGTTCAGGCCGATCGCGTTCGCGGGGATCGAGCCCAGCCCGGCCGTGGCGTTGACGGTGACCGCGACGGCCGTGCCGGCCTGGGCCGGGCCGGCCGCTGCCGCGCAGAGCGCGCCGGCGCCGAGTATCGCTGCGCCGATCCACGACATGCCGCGCGCCTTCGCCGTCGACCTCGACGTCCGCTTTCTGGATCTGCTCATGCCAGGCCCTGCCTCCTCGCAAACCGGTGGGTGTCGCGGCCTCCGCGGGAGGCACGCTGGCACTCGGCGTACGGGCAATCGCGCGCCTTGTCCAGCGGCTGGAAAAGGGCTGATCGTGGCGATCGTGCGACAGCCATCGAACGGTGTCGAACAGGCAGTTCGGGGCGCTGGCGGATAACGATGAGTATCAATCAACTGTCATGGTGCTCGTGAAAGAAAGTTTCGGGCCGACCGGGGAGCGCTCTCCAGTGGCGCGTGCCGGCCCGCTGCGAACGGCTCCGCGCGAGCGCTCAAAGCGGCATCATCGGCGCGAATCAGCCCTTGACGAGGACCCCGGGGCGCGCAAGACCACTCCCGAGTTGGAGAGCGCTCTCCAGTCCGCTCCGACTGGAACGGCCTGGCCGACGCCATCGTGGTGACATACCGGGGCGGCGAGCAGATGTGCCCGGCCGCGGCCGGCCTGCTGTTCGGCGACTACGCGCCGACCGGCAAGCTGCCCCGGCAACTGCCGGCCGGCCTGGACCAGATCCTCACGCCCGGCGGCACCGACATCCCGGCCGACGCCGTGGAGAACTGGGACCTGCCCTGCGATCTTGGCGCGACCGACGCCGAGCGCTCCGATATCCGGACACGCATCGGCGCCGGCCAGAGCTTGCCGACCACGTACGGAAACCCGCTCTACCCTTGTGGCGCCGGTCTTCAAAGCTGGTGACGGCGAGCCGCGAGCGCCGGTGAACCGGCTACCGGGTCAGTCGAAGATGCCCTGACCCGGCGTCAGGATCCCGGCCGGGTCGTACCGATGCTTGGCCAGGCAGAAGAACTGCCACTGATCGCCGTACTGGATGCGCCAGTCGGCGCTGGTCATCGGTATCGACCCGACCGGGTACTGCGTCGCGCCGATCGCCTGAGCCTCCAGGTACAGCGCGCGGTTCGCGTCGAGCATGGTCGCGGCCGGCAGGGCTCCCGCGTCCGGCGCGGCCGTGCGCAGGACCGCGAACAGGAACGTCAGTTCACTGTCGGGGGTGCGCAGCAGCGGCGTGTGCAGCCGCGCGGTCGGGATCGGGTAGAGCAGCACCAGGCCGCTGGCCCCGATGTCCGCGACCGTGAGCTTGTCCATGACCGAGGCGACGTACGCGTCCGCGGCGCCGTCGGGCAGGAAGAGGTCCAACCACGGATGCGGGTCGTACCACTCGCCGGTGGACTTGAGATAAGCGACGCCCGGCGCCAGGTCGTTCACGAAGTCGCTGTAGGCGAAGTCCTCGATCTGCGCGGTGCCCTCGTAGCCGAGGTCCCCGATGAGCGCCTGGTCGTCCGGCGCCGTGCCGTCGTAGTAGGCGGTACCTTCGAGCTCGTACTGCCATCCGCCGCCGCTGACCGCGGTGACCGCGCCCTCCAGCCAGCCGAAGCGCCCGTCGCCCACCGCCTTGCGCTGCGCCGCGGTCAGCGCGGCCGCGGACGGATAGGTGAGGGTGTACCGGCGCGCGGACGCGGGCGCGGCGACCAGCGGCAGCGTAGCGCGGGTGATGACGCCGACCTGTCCGAGCCCTGAGAGCGCCGCGTGGAACAGGTCAGCCTGCTGCGACGCGGAGCAGAGGACCGTCTGCCCGGTCCCGGTGACCACTTCGAGCTCGACGACGTTGTCCACCTGAGCGCCGTGCTGCTGCGAGGCGCCGCCGATGCCGCCTGCCGAGAGCGTGCCGCCGATCGACACCTCGATGTAGTCGGTGAACACCGGCGGGGTCAGCCCGTGCGCGAGCGCGGCCGTGAGCACCGCGCTCCACACCGCGCCCGCCCCGACCGTGGCCGTGCGCGCGACCGGATCCACCGTGACGGAGTCGAGCGGGCTCATGTCGATCACCAGCCCGCCGGACACCTGCGCCTGGCCGAAGGTCTGGTGGCCCTGGCCGCGCGGCGCCACCGGGATGCGCCGCGCACCGCAGAACTCGATCATCGTCGCGATGTCCCGCACCGATCCGGGCTCGAGCACCGCGCCCGGCGCCTCGTGCACGATGTGCCCGAAGTCGTCCTCGAACGGCGCCAGCCGGCCGGGATCCAGCAGCAGCGTGCCGTCCAGCGGCGGCACCTGGTCGAAGGCCGCGCCCTTCGACCCGGTCGGGACCTGCGCCGCCCACGCGCGCGCCGCGCCGTCGAACCCGATCACGAGCGCCCCCGCTCCCACCGCACCGCCCCCGAC